>NZ_JACHXA010000010.1 GCF_014191775.1 Limibacillus halophilus
GAAGATCGGCACCCTCTTTGTGGTTTATCGCCAATCTTCTTGTATGATTAACCATATAAATAGCGTAATATATTTATATTGTCAATTATTATTGTTTCATCAAGCAAGCGAACGCCATTCGCTGGCGGCGCGCGCTGGCAATCGCCAAAATGGAGTGAGCGATCCCTACCGATACGGGGAGGGTCCGAACAGCGGCGTTAGGGAGTTACACGTTGAAGCGGAAGTGGAAGATGTCGCCATCCAGGGCGACGTACTCCTTGCCTTCCATGCGCAGTTTACCGGCGTCGCGGGCGCCGGCCTCGCCCTTGCAGGCGACAAAGTCGCTGTAGGCAATGGTCTCGGCGCGGATGAAGCCGCGTTCGAAATCGCTGTGGATGGCCCCGGCAGCTTCGGGGGCCTTCGCGCCCTTGCGCACCGTCCAGGCCCGCACTTCCTTGGGCCCAACGGTGAAGAAGGTGATGAGGCCCAAGAGGCCGTATCCCGCCCGGATAACCCGCGCAAGCCCGGTTTCCGTCAAACCCAACTCGGCCAGGAAAGCGGCCTTCTCCTCGGCTTCCTCCAGCATCGCGACCTCGGCCTCGATAGCGGCGGAGATCACCACACAAGCAGCCCCCTTGGCGACGGCCATCTCGGCGACGCGCCGGGCGTGGTCATTGCCGGTAGCGGCGTTCTCTTCTTCGACGTTGGCAACATAAAGGATCGGCTTGGCCGTCAATAAATTGAGTTGCTTGGCGACCAGCGCCTCCGTTGCAGAAAAGGACACCGACGAAGCCGGGCGGCCATCTTGAAGCGCCGCGAGCAGCGGTTCCATGACAGCGATGCGTTCCTTGGCCTCCTTATCCGCGCCACGCGCCTTCTTGACGGCGGCGGCATGCTGGCGCTCCAGGCTTTCCAGATCGGCCAGCATCAGCTCTGTTTCGACCGTTTCTGCGTCGCGGACCGGATCAACCGTGCCGTCAACATGGGTCACCTCACCCTCGAAGCACCGCAACACGTGGACGATGGCGTCGACCTCGCGGATATTGGCCAGAAATTGGTTGCCCAGCCCCTCGCCCTTCGAGGCACCGCGCACCAGCCCGGCGATGTCCACGAATTCCAGCGCGGTCGGGATGACCTTCTGGGGCTTGGCGATAGCGGCGATGATGTCCAACCGCTCGTCCGGCACGCCCACGCGACCGGTATTGGGCTCGATGGTGCAGAAGGGGTAATTCGCCGCCTCGGCCTGCGCCGTCTGGGTCAACGCATTGAAAAGAGTCGACTTGCCGACATTCGGCAAACCCACGATACCGCAATTGAAACCCATGATTCAGTCGTCCTTGCTTTCTTGTCCGCCCTTAGTGGGGGCTGCTTCCTTGCTCTTGGGCGGCGTGGTCAGGTGCGCGACGCGGCTCATATAGCTCCCCTCGTCTCCCTTGACCAGAAACCCGGCTTCTCCGGCCACAGCCTCCAGAAAGGGCTGCAGCCAATCGTGATCGGCCTTGGAGAAGTCCCCCAGAACCCAACCCAGCACCATTTCCTTAACGCCCGGATGCCCAATGCCCAGCCGGACGCGCCAGAAGTCGTCTCCGATATGGGCGATCAAGGAGCGGATACCGTTATGGCCCGCCGCACCGCCGCCGCGCTTAACCTTTACCTTGCCCGGCCGCAGGTCGAGTTCGTCGTAAAAGACGATCACATCGGCAGGCTCCAGTTTGAAGAAGCGCAGCGCCTCGCCGACCGACTGGCCGCTGTTATTCATGAAGGTCTCGGGACAGATCAGGAGCACCTTCTCGCCCCCGACCATCGCGTCGGCAGTGCGGGCCTGAAAACGCTTGCGCCACGGCCCTGCAGCGACACTGCGCGCAATCTCCTCCAGCGCCATGAAACCGATGTTATGACGGTTTCCAGCGTATCGCGGTCCGGGGTTGCCGAGGCCCACGAGAAGCTTCATGACGCCCAATCTCCCTAAAAGCGCAAGACGGGCCCGCCAGGGGGTCCAGTGATCCCTTGGCGAGCCCGCTCAACGCTTGCGGTCAAGACCGCGAGGTCATCCCCGAAAGGATGCTTACTCCTCGCTCTCGTCCTCGCCGTCCTCATCGCCCTCGACCTCGTCCTCGGCATCCTCAGCTTCGGCCTCGGCCGCTTCGGCTGCTTCGGCGGCCTCCGCCTTCACGGCGCTAGGCGCCGCGATGGTGGCAACCGTGAAGTCGCGGTCGGTAATGGTCGGCGTTACGCCTTCCGGCAACGCGAAGGCGGAGATGTGCAGGGAATCGCCGATGTCGAGACCGGTCAGATCGCCTTCCAGCTCCTCGGGGATCGCATTCGCCGTACAAAGCAATTCGACTTCATGGCGCACGATGTTGAGCATGCCGCCACGGGTCAGACCCGGACTCTTTTCCTCGTTGATGAAGACCACCGGAACGGCGACTTCGATTTTCGCGTCCTTCGCGACGCGCAGGAAATCGAGGTGCGTCGGGCTGTCCTTCAGAGGATGCAACTGCAAGTCACGCGCCAGTACGGTGTGCTTGTCCTTGCCCACCTTGACAGTGATCAGATGCGAGAAGAAGCCCGGCTTGTGAATCTGCCGGGTAATCTCCTTCTCCTCCAGCGAGATGCTCAGGGGAGCCTGCTTACCACCGTAAATCACGGCGGGTACCTTACCTTCGCGGCGGGTTGCACGGGCGGCCCCCTTTCCGACCCGTTCTCTAACTTCCGCGTTCAGAATGACCTCATCGGACATAGCCGATACTCCTTTTCGGTCACCTGACCCGGGATGGCCGGCACACTAACGCGCCGCAGCACCAATCCCGCTCCATAGCCGCGAGTAGCCTCCAGGGGTGCTACAAGCGGTTGCCGCCCACCATGGGCGGCGAAATTTCTTCACGAGGCGCCCGGAGGCTGCCTCTTTTCAACGAAACAGACTGGAGACCGAGCGTTCGTGGCTGATCCGATCGATCGCATCACCCAACAACGGAGCGATGGTGATCTGACGAACATTGTGCGCCAAGCGCACGGCCTCGGTCGCCTGGATGCTGTCGGTCGTCACCAACTCCTTCATCGGAGAGGAGGAAACACGTGCAACCGCACCGCCGGACAGCACCCCGTGGGTAACATAGGCGGAAACGGATTCTGCACCGGCCTCCATCAGCGCCACGGCCGCGTTGCACAGTGTCCCGGCGGAATCGACAATATCGTCCACCAGCAGGCAACGGCGTCCTTTTACGTCGCCGATGATGTTCATGACCTCGGACACCCCGGCCCGTTCGCGGCGCTTATCGATGATTGCAAGCTCTACGTCAAGACGTCTTGCAATATCGCGCGCGCGGACGACGCCGCCGACGTCTGGTGAAACGATCATCAGATTGTCGGTTCCGTAATTGTCGGTGATGTCTTTGGTAAAGACCGGAGCGGCGTAGAGGTTGTCAGTAGGAATGTCGAAAAAACCCTGAATCTGACCGGCATGAAGATCGAGTGTCAGCACGCGATGTGCCCCGGCGCTGGTGATCAGGTTCGCAACGAGTTTCGCTGAGATCGGCGTTCTGGGGCCCGATTTTCGGTCCTGCCTGGCGTAGCCGTAGTAAGGCAACACCGCCGTGATGCGCCGAGCCGATCCGCGCTTGAGCGCGTCCAGTGCTACCAGCAATTCCATCAGGTTGTCGTTTGCCGGGTGGCAGGTCGACTGTACGAAGAACACGTCCTCGCCACGAACATTCTCGTTGATTTCAACGAAAACCTCCTGGTCGGAAAAGCGCTTCACACTGGCCTTGGTCAGCGGAAGGTTCAAATAGGCCGAAATTGCCTCTGCCAAAGGCCGGTTCGAATTACCCGTCAGAATCTTGTAGGGTCGGGTTGCCGCGCTGCTGCCATCGCTCATGCCGCCGCCGAATGCCTCTCTCTTGCTGAAATCCCCGCCTGTACCGCCCGCCCCAATAAGGTCACCCAATGAGTGGCACGCCGGTCGAGCGCGGCGGACTTTAGCAACCTACCCCGGCCCTGTAAACGTTCTGTCATATGTTACCTGGAAAGGCGGTCCTTGCCGAGCCGGGCGACCGTACCGCACGGTGCCTCACTGTCCCGACGGAATCTGATAAAGTAGGTCGACCAAGCCCGCCACTGCGGCTTCCGCGATGAGCGGCGCCACTTGCGTCCAGGGCCCATCCAGGCTGCCGGCCCGAACCTGATCGCCTTGCTCGATCTTGCCCAAAGACCGCCCTTGTGGGTCTTGTACGTCCCAGGTAACGACGACCTGCTGAAGGCCCGCCGATGGCGTGCCCAACCGCACGGTACCGACAACCTTCAGATCGTCGGGCCGCATATCCTCGACCGACGCCACCGGAAGAGACGCCTGCTGGAGCGCAACGGTCAAGGCCAAGGGCAACAGTTCGCCCGCGTTGCCGGGAGCCCGCGCTATCGGCGCGACCACCAGACGGCCGCCCGGGCGGCCGGGTAATCCGCCACCCGTTTGCACCGGGGCAATGATCGGCATCAGCAGATGCGCTGCCTGCTGGGCTATAGAATCCACCACGTCGGGATCGCCCGCGATCAAATCGGCACCTCTGCCGTCCATCATCTGCGGTTCTGCCCGTAACGGACCGATTTGCGCGTCAGAAACCTTCCAAACGATTGCATTGCCGCGAAAACGACCTTCGACGATACGGCTTTCGATGTTGCCGGCTCCGGTGTCGACCGTCAGGCCCTGATCGATCAGAATCGCAGCCAGGACATCACGCGTTTGGATGGCAACCTCGGGTGGCAGGTTGGCAACCGGTCGCACGACGATCGTCGGGCTGACCGGTGGGCCGATCAAGGCCTGGTCCTCTTGCTTTATCTGCGGTTGGAACGGCTTGGGTAGCGGACCGCATGCTTGCAGCAGGGCAAGGCTCAAGACCAGAACCACAGGAAAAAATCTCGGCATCATAGGAGAACGCAGGTCGCCAGTCCGCCGAGCAGCAGCAAACCGCAAAAGAAAATCAGATGAGGCATGCCTGCAGCCTCCCAAGGCGTCTGTTCAGCCGCCGACGATCAAGTCTAGCGGACGATGCGACAGCGATTGAGGTCCAGCATCGCCGATCAACGAGGTTCTGCCCAGCGTCATCGCCAGCCCTGCATCGTCGTCGAAGATGATGATGTGAACAAAAAACACCATGCCCGCCCGCAAAACCACCGGATTGCCGTGATAAAGCATTGGCCAGTCCATCCAGTTCGGACTGAAGGTGGTGCCCAGGGAATATCCGCAAGCGTTCATGCGGTGCGCTTGGAAACCTGCCTTGTCCAGCACAGCGGCATGGGCGTCGAATGCTTCGCCGACGGTGTTGCCCGGCACCAGCTTCGCCTCGACGGCCAGCAGGGCATCGCGCGCCACGGCATGCATTTCGCGCTGGCGCGCCGGCACCTTCCCAACAACCGCCGTATGCATCATCGCGGCGTGATAGTGACGATAGGCACCCGCCCATTCGAGGGTCAGTTGGTCCTGTTGAGAAAGCACGCGCCGGCCGGAATAGTAACGGCACAGCAAGGCCTGCTCGGCCGATCCGATAATGAACTCGTTGCCCGGGTAATCGCCGCCTCCACGGAAGACCTCGCCCTGCATGGCTGCCAGGATATCGCTTTCGTCACCGCCGGGCCGTATAAGGGGAATCGCCGCTTCCACGGCCGCATCGGCAAGCTCGCCGGCACGTCGTACATAGTCGATCTCGCGTGCGCTTTTCACGACCCTCTGCCGGTTCACCAGATCCGACGCGTCGACCAGTTTGCAAAAGCCGTCCAGCGCAGCCTCAAGCCGCTTTCCGTTACGCGCGGTCAGGCCATAGGCCTCGTATTCAACACCCAGGGTTTTACCCGAAAGGCCAAGCTCCTGAAGGATTCCCTTCAACGCCTCAGCCGGACGCGCGTCAGGGACATCAACCCAGACACGCACATCCTTTATGATCGATGTTTGCTGGGCCTGCCGCAAATCGGGCGCCCGCGTCAGCAGAACCATACGGCCGTCCGCGCCCAGATAGAGGCATTGGAAAAAGACATACCCGAAGGTGTCGTAACCGGTCAGGTAGAACATGGTTTCCTGACGGAAGATCAGCAGGCCGTGGAGACCTTCGTCAGACATGGCTTCGATGGCTCGGGCACGCCGACCCGCAAGCTCTTCTTCACTAAAGTGCAGGTGCATTTTCAGGGCTCCAGCAGAATAACCGAAAGACCGCGACCGTAATCCTTCTCGCCCGCTTTGCAGGCGCGGCGATAACTGAAGAATCGGTCGGACTCAGCGAAAGTGTCGGCGGGGCAAACTTCGATTCGCCGCAATCCCGCCTTGCAGAGGCGTCGCGCCGCGTATCCCTTTAGATCGAACAGAAAATGCCCGCTGCGACGCGCCGGGCAAAAGAAATCGATATTGGCATTTTCCTGGGTCAGGAAAGGCTCCGGGAACTCCGGTCCCACCTCATAGGATCGTTGGGCTATGCAAGGACCGATAGCGGCCGCAATGGCTTCACGCCGGGCACCCAATCGCGTCATGGCTTCCAGGGTTGCCTCCAAGATACCGGCAAAGGCACCGCGCCATCCGGCGTGTGCGGCACCCACCACCTGCGCCTCGGGATCGACCATGACGACCGGTGCACAGTCGGCGGTTAGAATTCCCAGGGCGATCCCACGCTTCTTCGTAACCATCGCATCGCAGCGCGGCGCGGCGTCGCGTGACCAAGGTGCATCTACTGCGATGGCATCGGCGGAATGCGTCTGATAGGCCGTCACAAGGTTTTCCGGCTTTAGGTCCAGCGCCGCCATGGCACGGCGCCGATTTTCGAACACATTGTCCGCGGCATCGCCTGAGCCATAGCCGCAGTTGAGCGAATCATAAAGGCCTTCGCTGACACCGCCTTCGCGTCCAAAGAAAGCGTGGCGAACACCAGGCAGATCGTTCAGTTTGCCCATCGTCAGCATCGTCGCCGTCCTCTCTCAACAAGCGCTTGCAATACCCTTCACGGCTTTACACCAAACGCCAGCCCGCTGTCGACCACACGCTGCTCCCTGAGCTAGGACGCAAAGGGTGCCGGTGCTGCGTGTCCGGCCTGCGTTATAGCAAGCACCTTGAATAGCTCACCCATCTCCTCAGGACTCATGAGGCGGGTCAAGGCGGAATCGATATCCTGCCGTTGCCGCTCATCGGCGTGACGACGCAGGGCCTCAGCCCGAATCTCCAAGCCCATGGCCTGCAGGAATGCGCCTTGCGTTACTGGGCCAAAGGCAGCAGCACCCGCGGTTTCGGCGGCATCGATAAGGCTGGCGAAATCCACATGCGCCGTGAGATCGGCGCTGCCCGGCTCCACAAGAGGATCGTGCGGGCGATGCCCGCGCACCGCTTGGAGCGTCGCGCCGTATGACGGATGCTGGCGGCCGTAATCGATGAAGAGGGCCGCGCCGCCTTGCAGGACCAGACGCTGCGCCAAGCTGCGAACAAGCGACACTGCAATCGGTGAAACCTCCGCCAGCACACCCAAGGGCGCGTCATGAAGCGCCGGAGGAATGAACGCGGGCGCCGATGGGCTCAACGGACCGAGAAGAAAAACGAACCTTTCGCCGCTATCATCCAGCCCGATCAACCGTTCACGCCAGCCATCCTCGCACTTCTCGTAATGCCGCACCGGCAATGCATCGAGAAACTCGTTTCCGATGATCACGAGCGGCGCATCTTCCGGGAGCGAGGAAAGCTCGCCATGCCAGGTTACATCCCAGTTCTTCAGGGTTTTCTTTTGCGCCTTGCGGAGCGCCGGACTGACTTCGACAAGGTGAACTTCAGCGGCTTCGGCCAACCCCGGCAACACCGACGCCGCCCGCAACAGATCGGACATCAGCGTGCCGCGTCCCGGTCCAACTTCCGCCAGGATGAAACGCTTGGGCCCGTCTAGCACGCGTTGCCACAGATCGGCGCACCAGAGCCCAACCATCTCGCCAAACATTTGGCTGACCTCGGGCGCCGTAATGAAATCCCCGGATACGCCGAAGGGATCGTCGGTCATGTAATAGCCGCCACTGGGATCGGTCAGCACGGCGGCCATGTAATCGGCCAGGCTTATCGGTCCCTCCAGGGCAATCCGCCGCTTGAGCCGATAAGTTAGGTTGTGATTGCGCTTACCGCTCATGCGCACTCGTCGGCGCCGACGCGCGCTGTTGACGTAGGCTCCAAACCGCCAACCCCAGGCCGCAAACCAGCATCGGCAAGGATAGGATTTGCCCCATCGTCAGCCCCCCGACCAGGAAACCGATATGCGCATCGGGCTCACGGAAGAACTCGGCAATCAAGCGGCCCAGGCCATAACCCGCGAGAAAGATGCCTGAAATGACGCCGGGCTTGGCGAGCGATCCGCTCCGGACCAATAGCAGCAGAAGGATGAAAAGAATCAGACCTTCCATACCGGCTTCGTAGAGCTGGCTTGGATGGCGGGGCAGCGGTCCGCCGCCAGGAAAAACGACCCCCCAGGCAACATCGGTCGGACGTCCGTACAGCTCGCCGTTGATGAAGTTCGCAATCCGGCCGAAGAAAAGGCCGATAGGCGCTACGAAAGCGATCAGGTCGGAAAGCGCAAAGAGCGGCAGGCCGCGTTTCCAGGCAAACAGGATAATTGCCATAACCACGCCGAGCATACCGCCGTGGAAAGACATTCCCCCCTGCCAGACCATGAAGATCTTCCCTGGGTTCTCAAAAAAGAAAATGGGATTGTAGAACAATACGTAGCCGAGACGGCCACCCAGCAGCACACCCAGAGTCGCCCAGAACACAAAATCGTCGAAGACCTGCGTTGTCAGCGCCTTGCTGGGGGAGAGCTTGGTCATGCGCAAACACACGCGCCAACCAAGGATCAGCCCGGCGATGTAGGCCAAGGCGTACCAACGGATCGCGATAGGTCCGATCTCGATGGCAATGGGATCTATCTGCGGGAAGGCTAAGGCAAACATCATGAGCAATCGGCTTTCTCTTGCTTCAACGACCTGGCGGCCGCCATCCAGGACACTCGCCGCCCTTATAGTCCCCCCTCCCTGAAGGGGGCAAGGGAAGCGCTCGACCGAATGTCGGCTTCAGTTGTGCCCAGGGTACGCTTGGGGTAAGCAAACGCCATGAGCACCGCAATCAGCGATAAATTCGGTCCAGAGGCCTTTCAGGCCATCATGCAGCAGGTATTTGGTAGCGCCGTGCCGCATGTCCAAGCCTTGGGTATCACCGTTGAGCATTTCTCCGGGGAAGAAGTGCTGATGCGGCTGCCTTACCGCGACATCTTCCTAGCCGACCCGGATCGGCGCCTGCTGCACGGCGGCGTGGTGACGACTTTGATCGATACCGCTTGTGGCCTTGGCGTAGTAGCCGCGCTCGACCCGCCCAGACCGGTAGCGACGCTGGACCTGCGGATCGACTACCTGAAGCCCGGCGCTGCCGAGCGGGACTTGCTCTGTCGCGCACTCTGCTACCGCATCACCAGCCGCATAGCATTCGCCCGCGCCGAGGCCTTCCATCCGGGTGAGGAAGCCTCACCCATAGCGGCGGCAATGGGCAGTTTCATGCTGAGTGACCTGCCTGGTGGAGGGGGTTGAGATGATGCCGACCGCCTTTCTGGATCGTTTGGAAAAAGCCTATGCGGAGGATGCCTGGCAGGCGCTTGTCGATTCAATTCCCTACGCCGCCTATCTCGGCTTGGTTGTCGACGACAGCCATGACGAAATGCGCCTGCGTATGCCCTTTCGCGAGGATCTGGTCGGGAACCCAACCTTGAGCGCCCTGCACGGCGGTGCCATCGGCGCTTTCTTGGAAACGACGGCGATGATGAGTCTCCTTTGGAAGCTCAAGAGCCCGCTATTACCCAAAACCGTCACCGTGACCGTCGATTATCTACGCTCATCCCGGCGCGAGGATATCTTCGCAGCGGGCGAGGTCACCAAACTCGGCCGTCGCGTCGCCAGTGTTCGTGTCGTCGCCTGGAGCCGTAATCGCCAACGCCCGATTGGCGAGACACGCACACATTTCCTGGTCGCCGAGGGCGGAAAACCCTAAGATCGACAAGGCGCTCACCGCTAAGCCAACTTCATGGAGACCGCAAAAGATGCAAACCCGCAATCGACTGCTTGATGACCTTGCCCGCGTGGCGACCGGTGCCCTGGGTGTGGCAGGAGGGTTACGCCAAGAAGCCGAGGGACGGCTGCGCCAGCAGTTTGAGCGAATCCTGGCAAACATGGATTTGGTCACCCGGGAAGAATTCGAGGTCGTTCGCGCCATGGCCGTCAAAGCCCGAGAGGAGCAAGAGGCGCTTGCAGATCGGCTGGCAAAATTGGAAGCCGAGCTGGGAAAAACGGCAAAGGCCAATAGCACCGCGAAAGCGAAGTCGGGCACCGCCCGCAGGGCTTCGAAGCCCAAGACCAAGGCCCCGTAGTCCGATCAAGTGGGGTCGGGAAGCAGGAAAACTCCGGCTGAAAGCCCCTAAAACCCTCCGTTTTCGTTATTTTTCCACAGTTTTCGCCAATACAGTCTTGCACCGCTAAATACAGCGTGGCACGCTAAATCTTGTGGGTCGCATCGAAATCTTCTCCATATATCGCGGAGCTGAGGCGGCCCTCGGGAGGTGCCGGCCTTTGGCATCAACGATCACGGGAGGGTTCCAATCATCATGGAAAGTCTCGCCCCGCACCCGAGTTCGGTCGTCAATCCCATCGATCTTCTTGAAGAGTTGGTGAGCGCAAACGACTGGCCTTTCGACAGGTCAAGCGAATGCGAACTGGCGGTCGAACTTTCCGGTCGATGGTGTGCCTATCATCTTTGGTTCGTCTGGCACGAGCAGGTGGGCGGCATGTATTTCTCCTGCCATTTCGATTTGAAAGTACCGCGTGTCAGATACAATGCCGTTCACGCCCTCATCGGCGGCATGAACGAACAGCTCTGGATGGGTCATTTTGAGCTTGGCGCGGAAGAGGGTCAGGTGGTATTTCGCCATACGATACCCTATCGCGGCACCGCTGGTCCCAGTGTCGAACAGTTGGAAGACCTGATGGACACCGCGATTTTAGAATGTGAACGCTTCTATCCGGCCATGCAGATGGTCATCTGGGCGGGCCATTCCGTCCCCGATGCCCTGGCAACGGCCATGATGGAGACCGTAGGAGAGGCCTGACTTTAAGAATGCCTGAAATATTGAATCTGCCGGGGTCGTTGCTGTTGGTTGGCTGCGGCAAGATGGGGGGTGCGCTCCTCGATGGTTGGCTGGCGCGTGGATTGCCGCCGAAAGATGTCTTCATCGTTGAGCCTTTCCAAGCTATGCGTGAGACGCTGGCGGCCAAAGGCGTGAACGTTTGCGCAGACGAAAGCGGTCTGCCCAAAGACCTTCGGCCTGCCGTCATTCTCCTGGCTACCAAGCCGCAGCAATTCTCCGAGGCTCTGCCAGCCTACGCGCGATTCGCCCGACCCGATTGCTGTTACCTCTCTGTTGCGGCAGGGAAAACCATCGCCGCGATGAAGCAACTGCTGGGGCCGAACGCTGTGGTTATCCGAGCCATGCCGAACACCCCTGCCGCAGTCGGGCGCGGTATCACGGTATTCACACCCGACGCCAATGCCACAGAGGCACAACGCCGGATTTCGAGCGAATTGCTCGAGGCCGTCGGTGAAGTCGCCGAACTGGAGGATGAAGGTTTACTGGACGCCGTAACCGCCGTTTCCGGCGGTGGTCCAGCCTACGTTTTCCTGCTGATCGAATGCCTGGCCAGAGCGGGAGTGGAGGCCGGACTGCCGGAGGCGCTGGCAATGCAGCTGGCAAGCGTGACCGTCAGCGGCGCTGGCGAACTGGCGCGCCTGTCTGCGGAGGACGCCGCCACTTTGCGGCGGAACGTGACCAGCCCACGCGGCACTACTCTTGAAGCCTTGAATGTGTTGATGGCCGATGACGGGCTGCAGCCGCTTATGACGCGCGCGATCGCCGCGGCCACGCGGCGCAGCCGTGAGCTTGCAGAAAATGACTGAGCAACCGCTCAAGCCGAGCGCCCAACGCGTCCAGGATCACTTGACCGGGCTTGGCTACGACTGCCGCGTCACGAGCTTTTCCGAAAGTACCAGGACCTCCGAAGAGGCCGCCGCGGCAATCGGTTGCACGGTCGGTCAAATCGCCAAGTCCCTGATCTTTCGCGGCAAGCAAAGCGGAAAGGCTGTTTTGGCCATTGCCTGCGGCGACCGCCGTGTCGATGAGAAGAAACTTGCGGCACTGATCGGCGAGAAAGTCGGGCGTGCCGACCCCGAGTTTGTCCGTGAAGCGACCGGCTTTGCCATCGGCGGGGTTCCGCCGGTCGGCCATAGCAGCCCCTCCATCACGCTGTTGGATGAGGGACTTTGGCGGTTTGAGCGCATTTGGGCGGCTGCCGGCACACCCAACAGCGTCTTTGAAACAACGCCCGACGATCTTGCTTCCATGACGGAGGGTTTGCGCGGCGACCTGCAGAAAACCTGAGTTTGTTGGTCACGATTGCAGTCTCAAGTCTTGTTTCCTGATATCTTCGGACTTAGCTGACTCTTAGAGAGCCACCTGACTGGAGGTTATCAGCACCATGGCTACCGCGAAAAAACCCACTGTAAAGAAGGCGGCAAAGGGCAAAAGTAGCCGGGCCAAATCACAAAGCGACGACCGCTCGGCGGAAGACCGCCTGATCGATGCCACGATGAAACTTGTTGTCGACCGTGGCTGGCGCAATCTCTCACTGGCGGAAATCGGTGAGGCCGCAGGTCTCGGTTTGGCGGAACTGCACGCAATCGCACCAAGCAAGTCGGCTATTCTGAACCTCCTGATTCGCCGAATTGATCGGCAAGTCCTTGCGGAAGGACGCCTGAGTGAGGATCAAGGATCTGCGCGTGATCGCTTGTTCGATGTATTGATGCGCCGCTTCGACGCCATGCAACCCTATCGCGTCGCCTTGGGTGAAATCCTGTATGACTGCAGGCGTGACCCGCTCAGCCTCGCCACTAGCCTGCCGAGACTGGCATGCTCTATGGCCTGGATGCTGGAGGCCGCTGGTCTGGATAGCCACGGTCTGCGGGGCGTCATTCGAATAAAAGGCCTGTCGGCCGCCTACTTGGTGACGCTTAGAACCTGGCTCAAGGATGACAGCGACGATTTGGCGGCGACAATGGCAACGCTGGACCGCCAGCTTTTGCGACTGGATGGCTGGGCCCGGCGATGCCGCGGGCCGCAGCGACAAGGCGAAACACAAGCGGTCGGCACATAAGTATTATTACGCACTTGCGAGATTGCTGTTTTCCGCAGAAATACTTGACGTTTGCGATTTTTTGCCTCATATAGGGGTTAGATTTGTTGCAGTGCAACATAATCGTCACGCCGCGCAGCGGTGATGTTGCGTCGCGGGCCAATTGGAAACCTTTTCCGGTAAGCGTTACAGGAGACAGTCATGACCAGCAGCAACAACCCCTTCTTCAACACCGACTTCAGCGACTTCATGGACCCACAGAAAATTGCCGCTTCCTTCCAGGGTGCAGGGTTCAATGCCAATGCCTGGACCGAAATTCATCGTAAGAATCTCGAGACGATCGCCGAAGCCAACCGCATCTGTTTCGAAGGCCTGCAGGCCGCCGGACAGCGCCAGGCCGAGATCATTCGTCGGTCGCTCGAGGAGGCCGTTGAGGCCGTCAGTGCGCTTGCTGAGCAAGGTGCTCCGGAGAAACGCGCCGCCCTGCAGATTGAAATGGTCAAGCAGAGCTACGAGAAGATGCTCGCCAATCTGCGCGAGCTTAGTGAAATCAACAGCAAGTCGACCAGCGAAGCAGCAGAGAAGATCAACCAGCGCATCGCCGCGAACCTCGACGAGTTGGGTGCGACCCTTCAGGAAATGTCTGCGGGCCAGCCCGCATCGAAAGGCACCAGCAAATCCAAGAAGTAACCACTGCTGAAGCGCCTTCACCTATTATCTGGTGTGGAACTAAGAGGGTCGTGGCTTGCTACGGCCCTTTTTTCCGTTAAACCTCTGTAACCTACGTCGTTTTATGCACCTGCGGGCAAGACAGGTAAGACCACTTTGTGCAAGACTGCGTCCGCTGGCAGTAGAAGATAAAGCGAGAGGTCGAAACGATGGGTGAATGGGTACACTTGACCGCGGCCGATGGGCACGGATTCGAGGCCTATCGCAGCACGCCGCCACAAGAGAGCCTCGGTGCCATCGTGGTGGTGCAGGAAATTTTTGGCGTCAACAGTCACATACGCAGCGTCACGGACCGCTTTGCAGCCGCAGGCTATACGGCATTGGCACCGGCCTATTTCGATAGAATCGAACCCCGCGTCGAACTGGGCTACGACCCGGAGGGTGTTGCGCGTGGGCGATCCCTCAAAGCAGAGGTCGGCTACGAGCAAGCAATGCTCGATACGGGCGCCGCGGTCGCGCGTTTGATCAGCGAGACCCATAAAGTCGCGGTCGTCGGCTATTGCTGGGGTGGAGATTTGGCTTGGCTGGCGGCCTCCGAGTTGCCCATTGCCGCCGCCGTCGCCTATTACGGCGGCGGGATCGCCAATCTGCTGGATCGCAAACCGCACGCGCCGCTGATGTTGCATTTCGGCGAAACCGACCAGGCTATCCCTTTGGAGAGCGTCGGCAAAATAGCCGAGGCGGTCCCGAAAGTGCCGTTGCATCTTTACCCAGCGGGTCACGGCTTCAACTGCGATCAGCGCGCAAGTTACCATCAGGCGAGCGCCGACCTGGCTTTCGAGCGGAGTCTCGAGTTTTTGCGCCGACACCTACACTAAGCCAACAGGGCCGATCACATGCCCCAGAAGAGAGTATCACTTCGTCCCTTGAATAAACGCGTGACCCTGAAAGTCGCTGCGCGCCCATTGGCTTTGAGCGACAAAGCGGTGTTACTGCACGAAGATGGCTACCAACCCGTTCTATACCTGCCAATATCGGATATTCCCGACGGGCTTTTGATCCCCAGCGATACCAGGACCCATTGCCCTCACAAGGGCGATGCCCGCTACTTCGATCTGCGGCTCGAAAACGCAACGATCAAAGATGCGGCCTGGAATTACCCGGTTCCCATTCCCGGCATGGAGCCGCTCGCATCACTGGTTGCGTTCTACCGCGACAAACTCGACGCACACAAAATATCCCTGGTCGAAGAGGTAAACGGCGAATGATCGATAGAGGTATAGACCATCTCGTGCTTTGCGCGCGCGACTTAGCGAAGGCGCGTGAGCGCTATCAATCCCTGGGCTTCACCATGACGCCCCGCGCCGAGCACCCCTTTGGTACCGGCAATTCCTTGGTTCAGTTGCAGGGGTCGTTTTTGGAGATCCTATCGGTCACTCGACCGGAACTGATTACGGCAGCCGCAGCTGGTCATTTCTCCTTCGCCGACTACAATCGCGCCTTCCTGGAGAAGCGAGAAGGCTTTTCCATGTTGGTCTTCGAAAGCAAGGATGCCGGACGCGATCAGGCTGAGTTCGGAAATGCGGGCCTGAGAACCTACCCGACGTTCGATTTTCAACGCAAAGCCAAACAGCCGAGCGGCGAAGAGGTAACTGTCGGCTTCTCGCTCGCTTTCGTGACGGACCCGCGCATGCCAGACGCCGTTTTCTTCACCTGTCAGCAGCACGCCCCGCAGTACTTCTGGAAACCCGACTACCAAAAGCACGCCAACAGCAGCCGCACGGTGGAAGAGGTCGTCATGGTCGCGGCTGATCCTCGCGCGCTGGTCGACCTTTTCTCCGGTTTGCAAGGGCACGACAGGGTTGCCGCACAGGCGGACCGACTGACCGTGCAGACAAGCCGAGGAAAGATCACTGTTCTGACGCCCGCCGGTTTCTCGGCCCGTTTTCCGAGTGACGCCGGCGCTAAAGAAACCGACGAACCGCACTTGGCCGCCTATGTGCTGGGGGTCGAATCACTCGATACCGCCGGGCGGTGTTTGGAAGCCAGCGGGCTACCGCACCGCCGCGAGGGCCGGATGCTGCAGGTCGCAAGCCAGGATCTCTTCGGAACGGCGCTGGGTTTTGTTGAGCCCTAGTGGCCTAGGCCGGGTGGCACCCCACGACTTAGCGGGCCTGGCGTCCGTAACCGCTATCTCGGAACTTAGCTAGAACTTCCGCCATTTCGTCAGCCGATAAGATATTCGGCGTGCCGACCTGCAGGGCGGCGAGGTAAATTCCGGCCAGCGCCTCAACCTCAATCGCCAGGGCGATTGCTCGCTCAAGGGTCGTATCACAGGCGATCATGCCGTGGTTCGCCATCAGACAGGCTTTACGGCCCTCAAGGGCCTCCAGAACGAGATCGGAAAGCTCCTGAGAGCCGAACAACGCATACGGCGTGCAGCGGATATCAATGCCGCCCGCGACCGCCACCATGTAATGAAATGCGGGCAAATCACGGCCCAAGCAGGCTAGCGCCGTGGTGTGTGGTGCGTGGCAATGCACGACCGCGCCAAACTCGGCGCGCGTTGCCAGGATATCCCGGTGGAAGCGCCATTCGCTGGTCGGTTGTTCGGGCTGATCCTCGTCGATCTTGCCGCCGTCCCACCCCAAGAGCACCATTGATTCAGGCGTAAGATCACGGACCGCTACGCCGGAGGGTGTGACTAAAATCTCATCTCCAAACCGAGTTCCGATATTACCGGTGCTGCCTCTGTTGAGCCCGGCGTCTTCAAGTCGGATTGCCGCCTCGACCAGCGAAAGCCTGACCTGATCCTGCGCTTCATTCATCCCAGCTTTATCGTCCACGACTCAAGCCTCCTGCACGTCGTCGCGCCGCTCGGGGAAAAGCCCGAGCAACCCCTCCCGCGAGGCTGCACACACACCTCGCTCGGTCACCAACGCCGTTACCAGGCGCGCAGGCGTAATGTCGAATGCGTGGTTGGCTGCCGGGCTGCCCTCAGATACCAGCGCAACCCGTCGCAGTTGCCCGGCTTCGTCACGCCCACTGACATGGGTGACCTCGCCGGGATCGCGTTCCTCGATGGGAATGGCCCCGCCATCATGCAGCGTCCAGTCGATCGTTGGGCTGGGCAGCGCCACATAAAACGGTATCCCGTTATCATGTGCCGCGAGTGCCTTGAGGTAGGTCCCGATCTTGTTACAGACGTCGCCGCCAGCCGTGGTTCGATCGGTGCCGGTGATGCAAAGATCGACCGCGCCGCGCTGCATCAGCAAGCCGCCCGCATTGTCCGTAATCACCGTAAAGGGCACGCCATGCTGCTGAAGCTCCCAGGCGGTCAGGCTAAAACCCTGATTGCGCGGCCGGGTTTCATCGACCCAGACATGCACCGCGATGCCCGCATCGTGGGCCTGATAGATCGGCGCCAACGCCGTCCCGCAATCGACCGTGGCCAACCATCCGGCATTGCAGTGGGTGAGAATTTGCACCGGTTGGGCGTTATCACTTTTCGCTGACCGGGCCATCTCGATCAAACGCATTCCGTTGGTTCCGATCGCCTGGTTGATCGCCACGTCTTCATCGCAAAGCTTTGCCGCGAGGTCATAGGCAGCCGCGACACGTTCGCCGTCGCCCAATGACGTTACTTTCGGATCGCGCAGCGCTTCGATCATGTAGGCCACCGCCCAACGGAGATTGACCGCTGTCGGGCGCGTGGCGATCAACTGCTGCCCCGCGCGTTCAAGACTGCTACCGCTGGGATCGGCGCGAAGTGCTAGGCAAAGGCCATAGGCCGCCGTGGCGCCGATAAGAGGCGCACCGCGCACCTGCATGGTGGCGATCGCCCGGGCAGCGTCCTCAACGGTCGTCAGGCGACATACCTCAAATGAATGAGGCAGCAGGGTCTGGTCGATGATTCCGACCGACCAACCGTCGTCTTCCAGCCAGATCGTACGGTACTGTCGGCCAGCGACCTTCATCAGGCTTCGCCCCTCAACACCCGTCCAGCAACCGCGTCCAGACGCGATACCACTTCCGGCGCCCACTCCGGCGGCTGTGTCACCACCGCATGGTCCAGGGCGCGCTGACAACCTTGCGGGCAAAGTGCGCGCTTTTCCGCCAACAAGGGGATCACGGTTTCGATCAAGTGCCGCGCCTTGCTGGCATTCTGCAGCATCGTGGCGATCACGCCGTCAACCGTGACATGCTCATGCTCTGGGTGCCAGCAATCATAGTCCGTGACCATAGCTATGGTCGCATAGCAGAGCTCCGCTTCGCGCGCCAACTTGGCCTCGGGCATGTTCGTCATGCCGATCACCGAGCAATTCCAGCTCCGGTAAAGCTCCGATTCGGCCCGGGTCGAGAACTGTGGCCCCTCCATCGCAAGGTACGTTCCACCTTGGTGCATCGTCAGACCGAGCGTATCGCCGGCCTGCTGCAGGCAATGACCCAAGCGCCCACAAACCGGATTAGCCATAGAGACATGAGCCACGAGCCCTGTATCGAAGAAGGATTTCTCGCGTGCGAAAGTACGGTCGATAAACTGATCCACCAGAACAAAATCACCAGGCGCCAGTTCCTCGCGCAACGATCCGACAGCCGAAAGCGACAGAATTTCAGTAACACCGGCCCGCTTCAAAGCATCTATGTTGGCGCGATAGTTAAGCTGGCTGGGCGGTATTCTATGCCCGCGACCGTGACGCGGCAGGAAAACCACGCGTTTCCCCTTGAGTCGACCAAAGAGCAACGCGTCGGACGGGTCGCCAAAGGGACTCTCGATTCGCTTCCAGGCTTTATGAGTCAGCCCCTCGATTTCATATACGCCGCTACCGCCGATAACCCCGATGACCGGTTCGACTTGATCGTTCTGCGCACGGGCCTTTGGCATAGGTTTCCGTTCTCTTTTCGCTTGCCGAATTCGGCAGGTTTATCCGCCCAGCACAAGGTCCATCGACTATTGAAACCAGCACTGGCTCATTTGACGTGAACCTTAGCCTATCCACTACATCGGCGGTAAGGCTACACTAACATTTGCAAAATATTTTTCACGCTTAACGGGAGAAAAAAATGAGCGAGAAGCAGCAAGTAGTCGTTACCGATATTCAGATACCTTTTCTTTCTATGGTGGCCTTGATGGTTAAAGGTGTGCTCGCCTCCATTCCGGCAATGATCATCGTGACCATTCTCGGCGCACTGTTCATGGCGGTTATAGGGTCCATGAACATGGGCATGATGATGAACTAGGCGCAAAAAAAGGGATGCAACTGACAAGTTGCATCCCTTTTCCGGTCGTTATGTCGGCCACTACCTAGTGCAGGTCTGCCCAGATTTTCCGCTTAACCGCATAAAGCATGCCGGTGAAGACGATCAAGAACAGCAGCACCTTCACGCCCATGCGCTTTCGCGCTTCCATGTGCGGCTCCGCCGCCCAGGCGAGAAAGGCAGACACGTCCTTGGAAAGCTGCTCTACGGTGGTTTCCGTGCCGTCGGCATAGCTCACATCGTCGCCGAACAACGGCTGCGGCATGGCGATCTGTTTACCCGGAAAATAGATGTTGTAGTATGTACCGGGAGCAGGCTCCTCGTCAGCGGGCGCTTCGTGGTAGCCGATCATTAGGGCGTTAACGTACTCAGCGCCGCCAGCGCGTGCCTTGGACATCAAGGACAGGTCTGGTGCCGTTTCATAGACGCCCTTACCGCGAATGCGGTCCGATGGCTTAGCCGTTACCTCTTCGACCTCGCCAAAGGCGTTGGGGCCATTGAACACGGTGTATTGCTCCGCGATCGCCTTGACCTCTTCCTCGGAAAAACCGATCTGCTCGAGGTTGCGGAACGACAGGAGCTTGAGCGAATGGCAAGCTGCGCAAACCTCGTTGTACACCTGGAAACCACGCTGTAGTTCAGCCTTGTCCCAGGTACCGAAAATACCATCGAAGCTAAAGTGGGTTTCCGGCAGTGGGGTCTCGACTTCGGCCGCCTGTACTGCTGTTGACGGCGTTGCGAAACCGGTGAGAACCAGAACCGAAAGGGCGATTGCTTTTGAAACGAGCTTTTTCATGGTTACGCCTTCTCCATCGGCTTTGCGGTCGCACCGGCAGCAGCGCTGCCTCCTTTTAGCACCGGCTCACTGATCGAGGATGGCAGCGGCCGGGGGCGTTCGAAGCGGCCCAGCAACGGCAGAATGACCAGGAAGTGCAGGAAGTAGTAAGCCGTCGCAACGCGGCCGATAATCAGCCAGATGCCGTCCGGCGGATTGGCGCCCGCGAACCCGAGCGCGATGCAGTCAATCAGCAGGATCCAGAAAAACTGCCGGAAGATAGGCCGGAACTTTCCGCTGCGCACCGGGCTGTTATCCAGCCAGGGGAGCACGAAAAGCAGCGCTATCGAGCCGAACATGGCCAGCACACCGGCAAGCTTCGCCTCGATCAGAGTGAAGCCGAACAGACCGATATCGGGCACGGCGCGCAAGATCGCATAGAAGGGCAGGAAGTACCACTCCGGCACGATGTGCGGCGGGGTGACCAGTGGATTGGCCGGAATATAGTTATCCGGGTGCCCCATGTAGTTCGGGGCGAAAAAGATGAAGCCCGCGAAGAAAATAAGGAACACGCCCAACCCGAACAGGTCCTTCACCGTGTAATAGGGGTGGAAGGGAATGCTGTCCTGCGGCCCCTTGGTATCGATCCCCAGTGGGTTGTTGGAACCGAAGCGGTGCAGCGCGATCAAGTGCAGAACCACGACACCAACGATGATGAAGGGCAGCAGATAGTGAAGCGAAAAGAAACGGTTCAACGTCGCATTATCCACCGAGAAACCGCCCCACAACCACGTCACGATCGACTCGCCGACGAACGGGATCGCCGAGAAGAGATTGGTGATGACCGTGGCGCCCCAGAAGGACATCTGGCCCCAGGGCAGAACGTACCCCATGAATGCGGTCGCCATCATCAGCAGAAGGATGATCACGCCCAGCATCCAGAGAATCTCTCGCGGCGCCTTGTAGGAACCGAAGTAGAGCCCTCTGAAAATATGGATATAGACAACGATGAAGAAGAAGCTGGCGCCGTTCATATGGATGTAGCGAATGAGCCAGCCGTAATTGACATCGCGCATGATCCGCTCAACCGATTGGAACGCGTAGTCCACATGCGGGGTGTACTGCATCGCCAGGACGATGCCGGTCACAATCATGATGACCAGCGCGATACCCGCCAGCGAGCCGAAGTTCCACCAATAGTTCAGGTTCCTGGGCGTCGGATATTCGTGCAGCTCATGGTTCATAAAGCTGAAGATCGGCAGGCGATAGTCGATCCATTTCACAACGCGGTTCATATTCCCGTCGGACATTGGGTCTTTCCTCCTCAGCCGATCCGCACAGTGGCGTCATCCAGGAAACTGTAGGTAGGCACCTCGAGATTACGGGGCGCCGGTCCCTTCCGGATACGGCCTGAAGTGTCGTAGTGAGAGCCATGGCAGGGGCAGAACCAACCACCCCATTCGCCGCGGTTGTCGCCGCTTCCCTGTCCGAGCGGCACACAGCCCAAGTGGGTGCAAACACCAACCAGGATCAGCCATTCAGGCTTTTGCACACGCTCTTCATCCGACTGCGGATCGCGAAGCTCCGCGACATCGACCTTGCGCGCCTGCTCGATCGCATCCTCCGGACGGCGGTCGATGAAGACCGGTTTGCCGCGCCAGGTGACGGTCACCCGCTGGCCAACCTCGATTGGCGACAGATCGACATCCGTCGAAGCCAATGCGAGCACATCGCGTGAGGGGTTCATCGAGTCGATCAGCGGCCAAACGACCGAAGCCGTTCCAACCGCACCGACCGCACCGGTTGCGAGAAACAGGAAGTCGCGGCGCGTGCCGCCTTCCTTGTGTCCGCTGTCTGCCGTATCAGCCATGCTTCATCCTTCCATCGACCCGCGTGCCTATAGCGAGGCCAAAGACTACCCCCGAGACTAGGTCCAGGACTAGCCCCTCATAGACAGTTCCAGGAAGTTCCCTGGGGTTTACCAAAAGCTCCCCTGGAACGACTGCCTCCGCCCACGCGGTCATCCAGCCCCCGGCCTTCCGCCCATTGCAGGCGAAAAACCAAGTAAATAATCACGGGGGGCCGCCCCCGTGCTTCCAACCAATTCCCCGACGCTGTCCCAACTGCGACACGCCGCCGCACAATACCCCGAGAAAACCTGCAGTCAGATATCTCGGAACCGGCATTCGCGGTACAGTCACGGACCCCGGAACGAGCCCGGGAAACAACCCCAGGCGAGAACCTTCGCGTCGAGGCAGGCATATAGAGGAAAAAATGCCTGAACGCAAAGCCAGATCGCAAGCGTTCGACGATGATCTCACCTAAGGCGACAGCAATAGCTTTGGCATCATGGCATATTGGCGCAGCGCCGGTGAACCGGATAAAAGCACGCGGATACAAACGGCCGAAACGGCACGGAAAGACTCATGAGCATCGAACTGACACTCTATCAACCCGATATACCTCAGAACACGGGAACCCTGCTGCGCCTGGCCGCTTGTCTCGGCGTACCGATGAACATCATCGAGCCTTGCGGATTCTTGCTGACCGACCGTTCACTCAAGCGTGCCGGCATGGATTACCTCGATCTGGCCTCGGTACAGCGACACCTGGATTGGGAAACCTACAACAACAGCCGCAGCGGGCGATTGATACTGCTGACCACCACCGGGAACACTGCCTACTGCGATTTCCGATTCCACCCAGACGACCATGTCATGTTGGGACGCGAGAGCGCCGGTGTGCCTCAGGAAATCCACGCAGCGGCCGATGCGCGTTTGGTCATCCCTATGCAGGCTGGACGCAGATCAATAAACGTCGCGATCGCCGGCGCCATGGTGCTGGGAGAGGCCTTGCGTCAGACGAACGGCTTTGCTGTAACAGAGCAGACGACAGAAAACGAGGATTCACAATGACTGGCGCGACTGAAAGCACTGGCGAGATCAGGGGGCGTAAACAGGTGGCCCGACATTGGTTCGAATCACTCAGGGATTCGATCTGCGCATGTTTCGAAGCATTGGAGGACAGCATACCTGCGGAAACCGCAACTCTTGCAACTTGCCAGACGGCCGGCCGTTTTAAGCGTCAGACCTGGGAACGTCCCGAGGGCGGCGGCGGCGTGATGGCGGTCATGCGCGGCCGGGTTTTCGAGAAGGTTGGCGTCAACGTCTCGACGGTTGAAGGCACATTCTCTCCCGAGTTCGCCAAGCAAATACCGGGGGCGGAAGAAGATTCGCGTTTCTGGGCCAGCGGTATCAGCCTCGTTGCCCATCCGCAAAATCCGATGGTTCCGGCGGTCCATATGAACACGCGGCATATCGTCACCACCAAGGCTTGGTTCGGCGGCGGCGCTGACCTGACGCCGATGGTGCCGGACCAAAGGGACAGCGACGATTTCCATGCGGCGCTCAAAGGCGCGTGCGACCGGCATGGTGAAGATTACCACGCCCGCTTCAAGGCTTGGTGCGACGAGTATTTCCATTTGAAGCACCGCAACGAGCCTCGCGGCATCGGTGGCATCTTCTACGACTATCTGGAAGCCGACTCGGAGGAACAGTGGAACGCCGGATTCGCTTTCACCCAAGATGTCGGACGCACATTCCTTGATATCTATCCGAGGCTTGTAGAAAGGCATTACGGCCGACCCTGGACCCCGGAGCAACGCGAACATCAACTGATCCGGCGCGGGCGCTACGTCGAGTTCAACCTGCTCTATGATCGAGGTACGAAATTCGGGCTTATGACCGGCGGAAACACTGAAGCCATCTTGATGTCGCTCCCACCCGAGGTGAAGTGGCCCTAGCGCCGTTGGCTACCAGTGAATCTTGCCGTCCAGGATTGAGCGGTGCCAACGCCTAATCGTGATCCGACCCCTGACGCCTGCCTGGGTCAGAGGATCCTTGCGATAATAGGCTTCAGCCTCTGCGCGCGTCTCGACATCGAGCAGAAGCAAACCGCCATCGGGTGTTGATCCGTCGTCGTTTCGCAGGCTACCCGCCGCCAGTATGATATCCTTGTGCGCTTCCTCATAAGCCATATGCAAGGCCATCAAGTCCTTGTCGGCTCGCTTGTGGGTGGCAGCGGGATCGTCGTCACTCATGATCAGCCAGGGCACGTCGTGTTCACCTCGGACAGTCGCATCACCACGAGCCAAGCCGCAGATCAGCCATAGTTTCGTTTTTCCAGAATCTCGAAATGCGCCGAGGTTTGGTCCCAGCGGTTCAAGACCTTCTGTGCGGCGTCGGGCACATAAGCCCGCTCGTAATCTTCTCCCTGAAAAGCGATGACGTTGTCCAGACTTTCGAAGGTCATGACGGTCATGAACTCAACCTCGTCACCGACCGGGCGACGCAACAGTTCGATCGCCAGATAACCAGGTATCTTCTTGGCTTCTATGCCCGGGAAAACCTCACTCTTCAGAAGTGCCTCGTAGTGCGGTGCATTCTCCGGCGTCGTCCAGCCACGCCATACACGTTTTACTGTCATATCCAACCGCCATGTTGTGCTTTTTCATTGCAATTCATACTTCAGATCAAGCCGCCGTGCCACCAACCGTCAAGCCTCCGATCAGCATCGTTGGCTGCCCGACACCGACCGGCACGCCCTGCCCGTCCTTGCCGCAGGTTCCGATCCCCGGGTCCAGCTTCATATCGTTACCGACCATCTCCACGCGCGTGAGCACGTCAGGCCCATTGCCGATCAAAGTCGCACCTTTAACCGGCGCGCCGATCTTGCCGCCTTCGATTTTGTAAGCCTCGGTGCAGGAAAAGACGAACTTGCCCGAGGTGATATCGACCTGGCCGCCGCCAAAATTAACCGCATAGAGGCCTTTGTCCACCGAAGCGATGATCTCGGCCGGATCCCGGTCACCGCCCAGCATGTAGGTGTTGGTCATACGCGGCATGGGAATGTGCGCATAGCTCTGACGACGGCCGTTGCCGGTCGCCTCCATCCCCATCAGCCGCGCGTTTTGACGGTCCTGCATGTATCCGACGAGGCGACCATCCTCGATCAGAACCGTCTTTTGACTGGGTGTTCCCTCATCGTCGATGGTAAGCGACCCGCGGCGGTCAGGAATCGTGCCATCGTCGACCACGGTTACGCCGGGCGCCGCGACCCGCTCGCCCATCAAGCCGGCAAAAGCAGACGTTTTCTTTCGATTGAAGTCGCCTTCCAGGCCATGACCGATCGCCTCGTGCAGCAGGATTCCAGGCCATCCGGCTCCCAACACCACCGGCATTTCGCCCGCCGGTGCATCGACGGATTCAAGATTAACCAACGCCTGGCGCAGCGCTTCGTCCACCCCGGCCTTCCAGTTCGCCGCCTCAATCAAGCTTTCGTAGGCTATACGCCCGCCGGTCCCATGACTGCCGCTTTCCATACGGTCGCCGTCACCCACCACAAGCGAGACATTAAGCCTGACCAGGGGTCGGATATCGGCCATGCGCTCGCCGCCAACCCGCATAATCTGCACCGCCTGCCACTCGCCCGCCAATGAGACGCTGACCTGCTTGACCCGGCTATCCTTGGCACGGGCATAGGCGTCGATCTCGCCCATCAAACGAACCTTGGTGTCGAAGGATACCGCCTCCAAAGGGTTGGCGTCGCTGTAAAGCAAGCGGTTCGTACCTTGTGGTCCGGCCGCCCATTGACCGCTGTGGCCGCTTTGGACCGCCTTGACGGTTTCGGCAGCGCGCTGAATCGCGGCCTCGGACAACTCGCTGGCATGGGCAAACCCCGCAGCCTCTCCGACAATCGAACGCAAACCGAATCCCTGGAGTGTATCGAAACTGGCGTTTTTCAGACGACCATCGTCGAAGGAAAGGCTCTCCGACTGCCGATACTCCAAAAACAACTCACCATCGTCACCGCCCCGGAGGGACTCTTCCACAATCCGCTCCAGCCGACTGCGGTCCAATCCGGCACGGGTAAAAAACAGGTCGTCCGTTGCGGCGATATGACTCATGGTGTCCGGCTCTCCGATCTTTGGTCGTAAGCGACTTCAACATCCTTTATATGGAAAGGAAGGGGAAGGAAGAAACCCCACACGGACGCCAGCGAGCAGGAAAAGCGCATGCCGACGAAGCGATATGGACTGAACGACCATCCGGAAAGACAGAATCTGACCGCTGAGGTCCATGCCCGCCCCTATGCGCGATTGAGCGCACCGGAACGCCTTAGTCATCTGGCGCTTCTTACCGGCGGCGACGGCGCCGATGCGGACCGCGAGCACCTCAACGCCCTTTGCAAGCGCTACAAGCTCCCCGGGCCGCAATCCGATCAGAACCATTTCATGGCCGACTTTGGGCCTTTCCGCCTGAAGTGGGAGCGTCATACCGAATTCTCGACCTACACATTCTTCCGTCAGGAACCGGTGGGCCAAGACCCCTTTAGCGATCCGGTATTGCAAGCGGTGCCACACGATTGGCTGGAAGGCATTCCAGGCCAACTGATGGTCGGCATCCACGCCGCGCTCGAGTCTGATGGAGAGCCGGAGCGAAACGGCGAGGCCCTGGCCCGTTACTTCGGTTCGGAATCCTTTGCCGGTGCGGTCGTGGCCAGCGGCGCGGCCATGGCCTGGATGGATTTCTGGATCAATGGTGATGGTTTCGGGCACCTGCTTGTGCGAGATCGCGGGCTGGAACCAAGACGGGCCGGGCGCCTGCTTCAGCGTCTTGTGGAAATCGAAACCTATCGCACCATGGCGCTGCTTGCCTTCCCGATCGCAAAGGAAGCCAGCCAGCAGCTTGACCGCATCGGGGTTGGTCTGTCGCATATCATGGAATCGATGGCCGACCTGCAGGACTTGGAGGACGAGCGTCGTCTGCTGCGCGAGTTGACACGGCTCACAGCCGAACTTGAGCGCGTGGCCATGGCCACCAGCTATCGGTTCGGGGCAGCCAAGGCTTACTATGCGCTGGTCGAGCGGCGCATTTCAGAGCTACGCGAAAGCCGTTTGGAGGGGTACCAGCAGTTTGGGGAGTTCATGGATCGGCGTCTGGCGCCGGCGATGCGAACCTGCATGTCCGTGTCGGAGCGCCTGGACGTGCTGTCCAAGCGTATCGCACGCGCCGGGCAGATGTTGCGGACCCGTGTTGACATACAACTCGAAGCACAAAACCGGGATCTCCTGCGTTCCATGGACCGGCGCGCGCAGATGCAGCTACGCTTGCAGGAGACCGTCGAGGGCCTGTCTATCGCAGCCGTCACCTACTACGGCGTCGGCCTTATCGCTTATGTCGCCAAAGGTTTGAAAGAGGCCGGCGTACCTTTGCCTGTAGAGATTACTCAAGGCATAGCGGTTCCGGTGGTGGCCGGGCTTACCTGGGTCATCGTAAGGCGAATTCGTCGCATGGTGGCCAAGGGCTCCTGAACCGTCGATTCTTACCGCGACAGATTTTGCGACAGAAGGTCGCGCCAGCGGAATTCCGGTCGAAACATGCATATTTCTAACTGGATTCCAGAGACAGCGTCGACGCTTCTTTGGCGGCCGGGAATAGCGCGCCAGCGACCCTCTTAAAAGCTGCGCGCGCCTTCTTGTCCGGCGCGGCGAGTTGCTGTAGGGTCCGCCACGCATCGGGGGTGCCGGGTGAGTACCGGGCGGGGCTCCGGTTACGGACACCGGCTGAGGGGTTGCATCCCGGCGCAATTTCCGGCGGAATTTATGGGCGTCGCCTGCCTGTTGTCGGGCGCTGCTCTTCAGGCTTTGAGAAGGAAAGGCTGGAAGGTATGACTATGCGGACGCGCTTCGGCGTTCTCTTTGGTTTGGTCGCGGCTGTATTAGGGCTCGCAGGATTAGGTTTCGGAGATTTCGGACTCTCCGGTCAAGCGCTGGCGGCAGAGCCACAGCAGTGGCATATGGATTTCCAGCCCGCTGCGACGCCCGTCATGGAGCGCGTCCAGGATTTTCATGATCTGCTGATGGTCGTGATCACGGCGATCACGATATTCGTCATGGTTCTTCTGGGCTACGTGATGTGGCGGTTCTCCGAAAAGCGGAATGCAAATCCATCGCGCACGACCCACCACACGCTGATCGAAGTCATCTGGACCGTCGTTCCTGTGTTGATCCTGGTTGTCATCGCCGTTCCTTCCTTTCGGCTGCTCTACTATTCCGAACAAGTCGAAAACGCAGAAATGACCATCAAGGCCACCGGCCGTCAGTGGTATTGGAGCTACGACTATCCTGATCATGGCGACTTCACCTTCGATGCCACCATGATTCCGGAAGCGGATCTTAAACCTGGCCAGAAGCGCCTGTTGGAAACCGACAATGTCGTGGTTCTGCCTGTCGATACGACCGTTCGTATCCTCATTACGGCAAGCGACGTGTTGCACAGCTTTGCGGTCCCCGCCTTCGGTATCAAGAAGGACGCCGTTCCGGGCCGCATGAACGAGACTTGGCTTCGTATCGAGCCTGAATACGCTGGTACGACCTTCTACGGCCAGTGCTCCGAGATTTGCGGAACCGGCCACTCCTTCATGCCCATCGCGATCAAGGCCGTGACGAAGGCCGAGTTCGCAGCTTGGGTTGAACAGGCCAAGGTGGAATTTGCCGACGGCAGCGATGCCCTTCCGGTCGAGAGAAATAGCGATACGCTGCTGGCCGACGCTTCGGCTCGCGCGCAGTAATACGTTCAGGAGGTAGAGAAAGATCATGGCTGAAGGCAAAGCTGCAACCCACGGGCAAGCCGATCACGGGCATGAACATCACGACCACAAGCCCGGCTTCGTGGCGCGCTGGCTCTTTTCGACGAACCACAAAGACATCGGAACGCTCTATCTGCTTTTCGCGATTGTTGCCGGCCTAATCGGCGCAGCCTTCTCGGTGCTGATGCGCATGGAGCTTCAGGAGCCGGGCATCCAGATCATGAATGTCTTCTCCGACGATCCGGGCAATTTCTGGAATGTCCTGATTACGGCACATGGCCTGATCATGATCTTCTTCGTGGTGATGCCGGCCCTCATTGGCGGGTTCGGAAACTGGTTCGTGCCCTTGATGATCGGGGCGCCGGACATGGCCTTCCCGCGTATGAACAACATCTCCTTCTGGTTGCTGGTCCCCGCCTTCCTGCTGCTTCTTGGCTCGGCGTTCGTCGGCCAGGGCGCCGGCACGGGTTGGACCATCTATCCGCCGCTTTCCGGCCCTCTGGGGCACCCAGGACCCAGCGTGGATATGGCAATCTTTGCCCTTCACTTGGCAGGTGCCAGTTCCATTCTGGGCGCCATCAACTTCATCACGACCATCTTTAACATGCGTGCACCGGGCATGACGCTGCACAAGATGCCCTTGTTCGTCTGGTCGATGCTGGTGACCGCGTTCTTGCTGCTGCTCGCCGTGCCGGTGTTGGGCGGTGCCATCACCATGTTGCTGACCGATCGTAACTTCGGCACTCATTTCTTCGACCCGGCGGGCGGCGGTGACCCGATCCTGTTCCAACACCTTTTCTGGTTCTTCGGACACCCGGAAGTCTACATCATGATCCTGCCGGCCTTTGGCATCATCAGCCACATCGTGTCGACCTTCAGCCGCAAGCCAATCTTCGGTTACCTCGGAATGGCTTATGCCATGGTCTCGATCGGCGTGGTCGGATTCATCGTTTGGGCTCACCACATGTTCACCGTCGGCCTGGATGTGGACACCAAGGCTTACTTCACTCTGGCGACAATGATCATCGCGGTGCCGACCGGTGTTAAGATCTTCAGTTGGATCGCGACCATGTGGGGCGGTTCACTCAAGTTCGATACGCCCATGCTCTGGGCCATCGGTTTCATTTTCCTCTTCACCGTCGGTGGTGTGACAGGCGTGGTTCTGGCGAACGCCGGCATCGATGCGTCTTTGCATGACACCTACTACGTGGTTGCGCACTTCCACTATGTGCTAAGCCTGGGTGCCGTCTTCGCCATCTTCGCGGGGTTCTATTACTGGGTCGGCAAGATGAGCGGCCGTCAGTATCCGGAGTGGGCAGGTAAACTGCATTTCTGGACCTCCTTCATAGGCGTCAACCTGGCCTTCTTCCCGATGCACTTCCTGGGTATGCAGGGTATGCCACGGCGCTACGTCGACTATCCGGACGCCTACTCCGGCTGGCACGCAATCGCGTCTTACGGAACCTACATCGCTTTTGCTTCAACGTTGTTCTTCGTGGTGATCGCGGCGAAGACGCTGTTGGCCGGCCGCAAGGTTGGCGACAACTATTGGGGCGAAGGGGCAACGACGCTGGAGTGGACCGTGTCCTCACCGCCGCCGTTCCACACTTTTGAAGATCTGCCCCGCATCAAGTAGTGATGTGGAGCGAGGAGCTTTAACGTGAGCGAAACGAGCATCGACATGGCTAAGGCTGGGGGCCTCCCTTCGGAGGACGTCAGCCAGCGGCAGGCAGCAGTTGGCGATTTCATCGCCCTGCTGAAGCCTCGTGTCATGTCGTTGGTTGTCTTTACGGGCTTTGCCGGGCTTCTGGTGGCACCCGGCAGCCTGCACCCCGTGCTTGCCGCAGTGGCGGTGCTTTGCATCGCGGTGGGCGCAGGAGCCGCCGGTGCCATCAACATGTGGTACGACCGCGACATAGACGCCGTTATGAAACGTACGCAAGGGCGCCCCATCCCCCAAGGGCTAGTCGCGCCCGACGACGCATTGGCTTTCGGCATCACACTATCGATCTTCGCGGTCATGCTGATGGGTTTGGCGGTGAACTGGGCCGCTGCCGCCCTGCTGGCGATTGCGAATCTCTTTTACGTCTTCGTCTATACGATTTGGCTTAAGCGTCGCACGCCGCAGAACATCGTGATCGGCGGCGCGGCCGGCGCCTTCCCACCCATGATTGGCTGGGCAGCGGTAACAGGCAGCGTCAGCTTGGAATCCATCGTGCTTTTCTCGTTGATCTTCATGTGGACGCCACCGCATTTCTGGGCGCTTTCGCTCTATCGGGCAGGCGATTATCAGAAGGCTGGTATTCCCATGTTGCCGGTGGTCGCCGGCGCCGCGGCGACAAAGCGCCAGATGCTGCTCTACACGGTGCTTTTGCTGCCGCTGTCGATCCTGCCCACGTTGCTGGGCACTGCCGGTTATCTATATGGTGCCGTTGCTGCGGTCATGGGACTTGGCTTCGTTGGACTTTGTCTGCGTGTCCTTCGAGAAGAAGGTGAACGGGCTCCCAAGCAGATGTTCGCCTACTCCATTCTCTATCTCTTCGTACTCTTTGCATTGCTGATCGTCGATAGCGCGAACAGCAATTGGCTGAATTGGTAGTCGTGCGATGAACGCGCAAGAAGCCAACCGCAAACCCGGGGACAGCGACGTTCATCGCCGCCAGCGCGGAAAAAATCGGGCGATGCTGGCAGCCTTGCTGGCGTTCATTCTGTTGATCTATGTGGTCGCGATCGTCCGCATGGGAGGAAGCTGAGCACATGGGTATGAGCCTGAAAGACAAGAGCAAGGGCGGCAACATTCGTTTGGCAATGGTGCTCAGCGGCGTTGTGTTGGGTATGGTCGGCCTGGCCTTTGCATCCGTGCCGCTTTACCGCATTTTCTGTCAGGTGACGGGAATCGGCGGTACGACACAAGTCGCAGAGACCCTCCCCGATGCGCCGATCGCCAGAAAGATCGCGGTGCGCTTCAGTGCCAACGTCGATCCGGCGCTGCCCTGGCGCTTCAAGCCGAAGACGAAGGAAGTATCGCTGCAAGTCGGCGAACAGGGTTTGGTGTACTACGAGGCCGAGAATCTGGCCAAGACCCCGATCACCGGGCGCGCGACCTTCAACGTGACGCCGCTGAAGGCCGGTATGTATTTCACCAAGATTCACTGTTTCTGTTTCGACGAACAGACCTTGGCGGCAGGCGAGAAGGTCGATATGGGCGTCAATTTCTTCGTTGATCCGGCCATTGCCGAGGATCCGAATCTGGACGACGTCCAGACCATTACGCTGTCCTACACCTTCTTCCGTGATCCCGACGATCTGGAACGGCAGGAAGAGACGCAGCAGCTTTCACACCGGGGCGACGGCGTTTCAGACGCCGCTATCGCCCTTGAAGTCAACTAAACCCCGGGACAAGGTAGTGACCCGGAATTTATTGGGGGACGACGGATGAGCGAAGCCGGTCATCATCAGAACCACCCGTACCATCTGGTGGATCCTAGCCCGTGGCCGATCATTGGCGCCTTTTCCGGAGGTGTCTTGGCCACCGGTATGGTGCTTTTCATGCACGATATCCTTGGCTGGCTTTTGCCGGTGGGCATTGTGCTGGTGCTAATCACCATGTTCGGATGGTGGCGCGACGTTGTAAGCGAGGGTGAACACAAGGGTCACCATACGCCGGTGGTTCAAATCGGCCTGCGCTACGGCATGATTCTGTTCATCGCCTCCGAGGTTATGTTCTTTTCCGCCTTTTTCTGGGCGTTCTTCGACGCCAGCCTCTTTGTCGGCGAGGCGCAGCAGTATTCGCGGCTCGAAGCGACCGGCGGCGTCTGGCCGCCTGTTGGCATCGAAGGGTTTGATCCCTTCGACATTCCTTTCCTCAACACGCTGATACTGCTCCTTTCCGGTTGCAGCATCACCTGGGCGCACCATGCCATGCGGGAAGGTCATCGCGATCAGTTCATGCAGGGTCTGGGCATTACCATCCTGCTCGGCATCACCTTCAGCGGCCTGCAGGCCTATGAATACGGGCATGCCACCTTTGGCTTTAGCGATGGCATCTACGCGTCCACATTCTATTTGGCGACGGGGTTCCACGGCGCGCATGTGTTGATCGGCACGATCTTCCTGATCGTCTGTTTCTTCCGCGGCCTTTCCGGTCATTTCAAGCCGGACCATCACTTTGGCTTCGAGGCCGCAGCTTGGTACTGGCACTTCGTGGACGTGGTCTGGCTGTTCCTGTTCATCTTCGTCTACTGGTGGGCCGCACCGGCTTGATCCAACCTGACGCAGCCCCTCAACGTTACATGGGGCGCCGCTATGACCGATGACGCGAACGGAAACACAACGCAGGTCTCGCCCTTCACGGCGGGCCTGCGTTGTCGTTGTCCACGCTGTGGAAAGGGGCCGCTGTACCAGGGCTTTTTATCCTTGCGGGACCGATGCAGCCTTTGCGGGTTGGATTACCGCGGCGCCGATTCCGGCGATGGCCCGGCAATCTTCCTCATCTTCATTCTCGGCTTTTCGGTAGTTCCCATCGTGATCGCAGTGGAAGTCCTCTACCAACCGGCGATCTGGGTGCATGCCATTATTGGCGCTGCCTTGGTGTTGGGCGGCGCACTGCTGTTACTGCGCCCGCTGAAGGCCTTTACGATAGCAATCCAGTTTCGAAACAAGGCAAGCGATTCCGGTACACAGAGCTATGACTGACGCGCATCACAAGCCACGGTTTCATCCTGGGCTGTGGCTGACTGTTTTCAGTGTCCTTTTGTTTTCAGCTCTCATTGCACTCGGCTTCTGGCAACTTCAGCGTCTCGCATGGAAGGAGGCGCTGATCGCTGACCTTCAGGCCCGCCAGTCGGCCGACGCGCTGATCGGATTGCCTGATACCGCCGCGCTCACACCGGCGCTCGAATTTCGCCGGATTGCGGTTACCGGCCGCTTTGCGACCCAGCCCGAGTTTCGATTTCCCGGCCGAAGCCACCAGGGCGTGCAGGGCCTGCACATCGCCCTGCCATTCCTTTTGCCCGATGGCCGCGCAATTATTGTCAATCGCGGGTGGGTGCCGCAGAGTCAGGCTTTGCCCGATGATCGGACCTTCAGCCTGCCCACGGACACCATCCGCATCGAAGGCATCGTGCGGCGCGACGGCTGGACCGGCAGCAGTCAATTCCGTCCGGATAATGATGCCGCAGGCAACAACTGGTTCTATTACGACACGCGTGCCATGGCGGCAAACGTCAAGGAAGCGCCCCTCGTTCAGGGCTTCTACCTTGTCGCGGTGCGTTCCAGCGACAGCGAGAGCGACCTGCCGATACCGGTTGGCGTCGAGGTCGCGCTAACCAATAACCATCTGGTTTACGCCATCACCTGGTTCACGCTGGCCTTGGGGCTTGTGGTGATCTATTTCCTGCGAGGCATAAGGCCCAAGGAACCCGACGACGCCAAGGACAATGGAAAGTCATGACCGAGCAAACACCCCTTTACCTGGATCTGGAATCCCGTTTTGGCAGAATCGCGGCCCTTGGCGAGGCTGCAGGAATGTTGCACTGGGACGCCGCCACCTTGATGCCCGACGGTGGCTCCGAGGCGCGCAGCGAACAACTGTCTGCGCTCAATGTCACGATCCACGAACTTCTGACCGACCCCGGCCTCGGTGAGGGTCTTGAGCGGACAGAGGCGGAAGAGTCCGGTTATCTGGACCTTTGGCAACGGGCCAATCTGCGAGAGATGAAGCGACGCTGGCTGCATGCCAACGCCGTACCGTCGCGCTTGGTGGAAGAAGAAACCAAGGCTGCAAGACGCTGTGAGATGATTTGGCGCGAGGCCCGCGCGAAGTCGGATTTCTCATTGGTCAAACCCGCCATGCAAACACTGCTGAGCATCGTCCGTGAGGTAGCAGCCATCAAAGCGGAGGCCTTGGGTCTCAGTCCTTACGATGCCTTGTTGGATCAGTTCGATCCGGGTAATCGGGCCAATCGCATCGATCCGGTTTTTGCCGATCTGGCGGATTTCCTGCCGCCGTTCCTCAATGAGGTGCTGGATAAACAGGCTGCCGCCGACGCGCCGTTGCCCCTGGAAGGCCCCTTCCCCACCGCCAATCAGCAAGCGCTCGCCCGCAAATTGATGCAAGCGGTCGGCTTCGACTTCGCGCATGGACGACTTGATGTCTCCTTGCACCCATTCTGCGGCGGCGTCCCGGAGGATGTGAGAATTACGACCCGCTATGACGAAGACAACTTCCTCAGCGCCATGATGGGCGTGCTGCATGAAACCGGGCACGCGCTATATGAGCGTGGACTGCCTTCCAAGTGGCGTCGCCAACCCGTCGGCGAGGCCCGCGGCATGGCGCTTCACGAAAGCCAATCTCTCTTGATGGAGATGCAAGCCTGCCGTAGCCGCAGCTTTGTTTCATTCATGCGGCCGTTGGCCATGGAGTGTCTGGGCGGCAAGGGGCCGGCCTGGAACATCGATAACCTGGTGAAGCATTACCGCCGTGTCGAAAGGGGTTTCATACGGGTCGATGCCGACGAGGTGACCTATCCCGCCCACGTGATTCTTCGCTATCGTCTTGAGCGCGCCCTGATCGGCGGCGATTTGTCGCTGGACGATCTGCCCGGTGCCTGGACCGACGGCATGGAAGAGTTGCTGGGAGTCAGACCACCCGAGGACCGCGTTGGCGTGCTGCAGGATATCCATTGGTACGATGGCGCATACGGTTACTTCCCGACCTATACGCTTGGCGCGATGACCGCAGCGCAGTTGTTCCAGACTGCCGTCGCGGAACATCCCGACATTCCGGAGGCGCTTGGTCGCGGCGACTTCACCCTGTTGCTCGACTGGCTGCGGCGCAAAGTACACGGCCGCGGCTCGTTGTTGAGCGCCGACGAACTTTTGGCCGAGGCCACTGGGCGCCCGCTCGACCCTGACGCCTTCAAATTCCACCTGCGTCAGCGCTATCTGGAAGATGTTTAAAGCAGCCTAGACAGCCCTGGTAATCGCTGTGAGCACAGTTGGGATGACTGCGGATTCCTCTGTTGTCGGCCTCATGGCGCACCTTTAAGGTATGCGCCGGCCTGGAGCCTAATTTTCCGCACTCTCAAGGAGTGGATCGACCTTTGCGTTATATTTCGACCCGGGGCACCGCCCCGACCTTGGAATTCGACGACGTACTGTTGAGCGGTCTGGCGCGCGACGGTGGCCTTTACATACCCGAAAGCTGGCCGACATTCAGCCAAGAAGACCTCGTCCGTATGTCCGGCATGAGTTACTGCGACCTGGCCGTCGAGATTATAGCGCCCTTCATGACCGGCAGTGCGGCACTGAACAAGCTGCCGCAGCTGATTGAGGCCGCCTATGCCGGCTTTGGCCATCCGGCCGTCACCCCCTTGCGCCAGTTAGAAGGCAATCTCTGGCTCCTAGAGCTTTTCCATGGGCCGACCCTGGCCTTCAAGGATGTGGCCTTGCAGCTTCTGGGCCAGTTGTTCGAGGTGGTGCTGGAAGCCCGGGACCAGCGTGTGACCATCGTGGGTGCGACCTCCGGCGATACCGGGTCGGCCGCCATTGAAGCGGTTATGGGCAAAGCGCGCGCAACGCTCTACATGCTGCACCCAAAAGGTCGGGTCAGCGAGGTTCAGCGCCGCCAAATGACGACGGTGGACGCCGCCAACATCCATAACTTGGCGGTGGCGGGCACCTTCGACGATTGCCAGGACTTGGTGAAGGCCATGTTCAATGATCAGGCCTTTCGCGACCGCCACAATCTGGCTGCCGTCAATTCGATCAACTGGGCTCGTGTGATGGCGCAGATCGTTTACTATTTCTGGGCTGGCCTCGCTTTGGGCGCGCCGCACCGCCCCGTCGCCTTCGCGGTTCCAACCGGCAACTTCGGCAACGTCTACGCAGGCTATGCTGCGCGCCAGATGGGGCTGCCGATCGAGCGACTGGTAGTGGGCTCGAACCACAACGATATCCTCACCCGCTTCCTGGACAGCGGCACCATGGCCATGGAGGGCGTTTCGCCCAGCTATTCACCCTCGATGGACATTCAGGTGTCCAGCAACTTTGAGCGTTTGCTGTTTGATTTACTGGGACGCGATGGCGCGGCCGTTACCGCAACAATGCGCCAATTCCGAGAGGAAGGCCGTTTTACGCTGGACCCGGCCTCTCTGGCGCAGGCGACCGCGTTGTTCCAGGGCGTCCGCTTCGACGACGAGGAAACGCTCGCGGAAATCGCTCGTCGCCACACCCGGGACGGCGAACTGACAGACCCGCACAGCGCCATCGCAATCGCGGCGGCGCGCTCGACGGCGAAAGGATCAGTTTGCCCACTCGTTGCCCTGGCGACAGCCCATCCGGCGAAGTTCCCGGATGCGGTGGAGAAAGCCACGGGACTGCGCCCTGCCCTACCAACCCGCCTTGCCGATCTTCTGGATCGGCCCGAATATGCTCTTGATGTTCCTGCGGATCTGGCCCACCTGGAGGGACTCATCGACGACGGCGATAAAGTCGCGCAGCAAGGCGCGCCCACAATTTAGGTACAAAGCATAAATGCAAAAGGTTGAAGTCACGCGGTTGGATAATGGGCTCACGGTGGTTTCCGACGCCCGCCCCGATGTCGCCAGCGTCGCCATGGGTGTTTGGGTCAACGTCGGCACGCGCCAGGAACCCGCAAGGTTGAACGGTATCGCCCACATGCTCGAGCATATGGCCTTCAAGGGCACCGAGCGGCGCAGCGCCTTTGATATCGCCCGCGAGATCGAAGACGTGGGCGGCAGCCTCAACGCCTATACCAGCCGGGAATCGACCGCCTATCATGCCCAGGTACTGGCCGCCGACATGCCGCTTGCACTCGATATGCTTGCAGACATCCTGCAGCACTCCACTTTCGTCGGAGAGGAACTGGAGCGCGAACGCGGCGTGATCCTGCAGGAGCTGGGTCAGGCCGCCGACACGCCCGACGACATCATCTTCGATCATTTCCAGGAAACCGCTTTTCCGAATCAGCCGCTGGGCCGCCCGGTTCTAGGCCGCCCGGAGGTCATTCGCGCCGTCACCGCCGATGACCTGCGGGGCTACATGCAACAGCACTATCACGCCGGCAACATGGTCGTCAGCGCGGCGGGCCAGCTGACACACGATGACTTCGTAGAGCGCGTGGCAACCGCTTTCGACTCGTTGCCGCAGGTTGGCGCCACGGAGCCCTTGGATAACGCCAGCTATCTCGGCGGCGAGTTCAGGGAAAACAAGAGCCTGGAGCAAGCCCACCTGGTATTGGGTTTTCCGGGCCTCTCGCGGCTGGATGACGATTATTACGCCGTCAATCTTTTGGCGACACTGCTGGGTGGCGGGATGTCGTCACGACTGTTTCAGGAGGTGCGTGAGAAGCGCGGCCTTGTTTATTCGATCTTTGCCTTCCATTCGGCCTATAGCGACAAGGGGCTTTTCGGCATCTATGCCGGCACCGGCGAGGAAGAAACAGCAGCACTGCTGCCTGTCATCTGCGATCAGCTCTCCGAAGTCTCCGTCACCTTGAGTGAAGAGGAGGTGGATCGCGCCAGGGCTCAGCTTCGCGCCTCAATACTCATGGGGCTGGAGAGTTCTGCCAGCCGCTGCGAGAACCAGGCCAAGCAACTATTGGCATTCGGTCGCGTACTCACCATCGAGGAGATCGAAGCCAAGCTTGCCGCAGTCGATGCGGCACAAATCAAGCGCCTCGCCGCCCGTCTGGCAGGTCTACCGCCCACCCTTGCCAGCATCGGCCCGCTGTCCAAGCTCGAAAGCTTCGACAGCCTGAGGTCGCGCCTCGTCGCCTAAGGGACCGCAAGCCCATGAGCCTTGGTTTCTTCCGCAAAGATGCCCTGGGCCTAAAACTGGGTTACGGCCGTGTCTACCTCAGGGCGCCAAGGGCGCGGGATTATCAGGCCTGGACGGCGCTCAGGGCCGAGAGCCGCGACTTTCTGGCACCCTGGGAGCCGACCTGGGCTCGCGATGCCCTATCGCGCAGCGCCTTCCGGCAGCGCTTGCGGCATAGCAACTCCGAAGCAAAGCATGACCTGGGTTATGCCTTTTTCCTGTTTCGGCGTGACGACGACGCCTTGCTCGGCGGCGTTACGTTGCGCCACCTTCAGCGCGGCGTCGCGCAATCGGTGAATCTCGGCTACTGGATCGGCGCGCGCCATGCCCGCCGGGGCTACATGACCGAGGGGTTGCGTGCCGCCAGTGACTTCGCCTTCGATCACTGCGGCCTGCATCGCATCGAGGCGGCTTGCCTGCCGGAGAACCGAGCCAGCAGCGGCCTACTCGAAAAACTGGGCTTTCAACGCGAAGGCTGCGCCCGCGCCTACCTGAGGATCAACGGCTCCTGGCACGACCACCTGCTCTATGCCCTGTTGCGCGACGACCCGCGCTGGCCAGACCTCTAACCCTCCCCGCAGCAACACTGTCGACCCGTCCTCTCTGCCCTGCTTTCGGGCGGGTGGTTGTTGATGTGACAAGTTAATACACTTTTCTTGTGGTTATGTTTGGGAATTGATGCTGTGAACCGACATGGGTTGACCATCGGAAAGATCGCGAAAGAGGTGGGAGTTGACCCCACCCTTCTTACCGCAATCATCTATACCGAGAATGCGCGTGGTTGGTACGGACTTCTTGGGGAGGCCGTTGGGCGATCAAAAACGATTCTCCCAATGAACATCAACCCGAAGAAGTGGTCAAAATACTTTGACGGCGACCCTTCAAAGGCCAGCGATCCCGAAGCCAATATCCGCGCTGGCGCGCAACTGTTGAAGGGTATTGCCGCTCGCGTTCCTGACGCGTAGGTTGCAAAAGTTGCTACTTTATGGAACTCTATGGCGAAAGAAGAGGTCAGCGCGTTTGGTGCGCGTGTGCGGAGGATTTATGAAGAAAAACCTTGGGCTCGAAGCGAGCTCGAACCTGACAGCCCCTGATATTGAACCCCCTGATTTTCGGGCCCTGACTTTCGAATGCTTGTGACGGGCGGGCGCGAATGATCTGGCGAAAGCCGGTGGACCGGGCCTACCTCTTCGGAGGGGGGTTCATTTTTTGCTACCTTCTCGGTTGCGCCTTCACCTTGTTCTTGTTCTACGCAACGAATGGCGAGTTGGTGGCGGACATGTGCACAATCGTCTACTACGGAGAACCCTACGACCTCTCCATCCCGGGCGATAACCCCATATCGGGATTCTATTGCCAGTTGGACTTAGTTTTGTTTGCAGTTTTTAGCCTGGTCCATGCGGCCATATTCTACTTCTTTTTCCTTCCCGCAGCGCTCTTGCTCTACCGACTGTGGATGGATTCCCGGCTTTCCCGCAACGCTGAAGACAGATGAGCCGGTCGCGGCTGCCCGTCCTAGTCCAACTCTCCCTCAGAATCCCGGGTTGATTCCGAGGGCTGCCAGTTTATGACGCCGTCGCCTTCGGACGAACCTTAGAATCAAGGTTCGGAAATATTCCAGCAGTCGGAGATCATCGCCCGGGGCGTGAAGGAGGGGGTTCGGGGTGCCGTTGAAGCCTTCGCCGAGGAGGCTGTCGAGCAAGGTATTCGCACGGTCCTGGAATAAAGCGCATCGCCATTTTGTATACGAGAAAAAATGATACAGAATACCACCTAGGCGGCAACCTCACGGGCGGCTAGGCTTGCCGCATGATGAAATGGCGACGCTACCCGAAGAAGCTGCGGGCCTACCTGAAGAAACATAAACGGGCGCTGATCAGATCATCCCTTGCCGGGCTTCTAGCAGGCATGCTTGCCACCGATGGCTTCGGGAAACTCCTCATCATCTGGTACCATCTCACCGACGATGGTTATGGAAGCTACCTGCCGCCCGACGAGATCGATCCGGCCCCGGTCGCGTCCTGGCCGCCAATCTTGGGGCCCGAGGTTTTCGGAGTGACGGAGACTTCTACCGTGGCAGGCGGGGCGCAGACGCTGCCCCGCCTGACCCGCAGCGATCTCAAGCGCTTCTTCTTTCCCAAGGGCTTTGAAGACGACATCACCCTCTACTACCCGGAGCGCATTGGCCTCGTCACCCGGCGATTCGATCGACGGCCGGTGGGGATTTGGGACGCGAGTAGCGATAGCGATGCGGACCTCGATGTGCTGAATTTCTACAACCGCATCCGCGAAGCGGTGCCAGCGCTGCCCGAAGCTTACTTGGCCCTTGGAGACGCCACACCGCCCGGAAACCCCGAAACAAATGCGGAGATCAGCGTCTATTCCGCCTTGAAGCAGTGGAAGCCAAAACATCGCGTTGGCGTCTGGAGGCCCGATGGCGAGATCGGCAAACGCATGATCGCCCAGGGCTGCGGCGCCTATCCGGATTTCTACTTTACGGAGCGGGCCTGGACCGGAAAGGGCGCTATGTCGCCCGCTCAGAGATACCGGGTGCATCGAGGCCGCATCGGCATCTTCCATCGTCTGGGGGAGCCGACGGTGGAACACTGCCTCTTTCGCGCGCTGATGGTGACGCTGGGGCTGCACCCGACCGAGGCATTCTTCTTTAAAGAGGGCCCCGTAACCCCGGAGGAACAGGCCAAAGCCCTGGCCGCCCTCAAGCTCCTCTATCACCCGGCCATCACCCCCGGCCTGGACGAATGGACCTTCGTCCAAACACTCCTCAACAGAAACATGATCGATCCTTGATCGGCGGCGGTGCTTAGAGGGAGGTCAGATGGAAGTGCGGCCAGTCCTGGTGCAACGCCTCTGCCCCCAGCGCTTCCAAAATTTTGAGCCTCGCCTGCTCATCACGAATGGTCGCTAGAATGTGGCCATCGAGATCATCGACAAAACCATGACGCGCGTGAACCAGAGCCAAAGCCTCGGCCTGGCTCATTTTTCTATGTGGCCGGTTTTCGCCCCATGACGCCGCCAATCCCACAGGAGCCCCGTCCTTTAACAGGCAGCCGTGATCTCCACGATATACAAAGGCTTCCGACAAGGCCGGCCCCTGCCCGTCAAACTGTCGTAAATCGACACCGCGCAGGCTGCCGTAGCTATAGAAGCCCTCGGTCCGGTGCATGAAAGCCAATTGTTCGGAATCGAGCCAATTGATGGCGACCACGACCCGACAGCCAGGAGCCGGACAGAGGGTTGAGGCAATCGCGCCGTAGCGCGTCACGTGGGCCGAATAGACGATGTCGTAACCGTGCAACCATGCCAGCGTTACCGGAATTTCGGATTGACGGCCTGACAGGTTTCCGTACTTCCGTCGCAGCTGCGACGGCGCTCGGTTGGAGCCGTGACCGATCACCGGCGTCCGCCCGACAAAATCGGCCTGGCTTATCGGAAAGGTACGCCCATCGCGATAAAGGTAGGATTCCGTCGGTGCTTCATAGGGGTATCCTTTGGCCAGCGCCAAAAGGTCTGCATCCAACTCCGGGAGTTTCCAGGGCATGATATCAACGGCTCATACGAAAGATCGGGCGACAGATCGAGCGAAAGAGCGGGGAACGGGCAGGCCTTCCTGTTGCGGCCATCGGCCGTCGATCTTTCGGGATAAAACCGCCAGGTGTGGTTCCGCCGGCCGCCCGATCAATCCGTGCAACGCGGCGGCACTTCAGGATCCATGCGCTCGATCCGATAGCGTTTGTGACAGTCATCGACCGTCATCCAAGCCAGCCGGGCCCATTCTTTTTCTGCTTCTTCGTACGTCTCGAAGGGTCCCGCCCAGTCTTCGCCGCCCGCTATCGCGCAGTCGAAGCGCGTGTCCTTGTATTCGCCGCCTACAACCCAGTACTTCTGCATCGTCGCCTTTGCCTCTTCGGCTTCGTTACGCCAAAGGTCTGCATGAGTATCTTAATTTGACCACGTAAGAGCCGCAACGAAAAGGATTTTTTACCTTTTGATATCTTCCCCACCGTATCAATCTACTAAGCTATCCTCGGAGAGGTTGCCCCCAATCCGACGGTTTTGTTTGCAAATCCGGCCTTTAGATACCCTAATTCCTGGCAGGGAATAATGCGGCATATAACCGCCGTCAAGCGGACTCTGCGGTCGCCAAGACCGCTCTATCCGCGTGAGAGAGGAGAGATACCTTTGACTGGTTTTGCACTTTTCGTAATTGCCTTTGTGGCGCTCGCCGTCATCATCGTGTTCATGGGCGTGAAGGCCGTCCCGCAGGGAATGGAGTTCACCGTCGAACGCTTCGGTCGGTACACGAACACCCTAAGACCCGGCTTGGCCCTTATCGTCCCCTTTGTTGACCGGATTGGGTCACGTATGAGCATGCGCGAGACCGTTCTCGACGTGCCTTCCCAGGACGTCATTTCCCGTGACAACGCGGTTGTTGGCGTGGATGGCGTGGTCTTTTTCCAAATCATCGACGCGCCGAAGGCCGCTTATGAGGTGAACGATCTCGAGCGGGCGATTCTGAACTTATCCATGACCAATATTCGTACCGTCATGGGTTCGATGGATCTGGATGAGCTTCTATCGGAACGCGACCAAATCAATGCTCGATTGCTGGCGATCGTCGATGAGGCGACCGCGCCGTGGGGCATCAAGGTCACACGAATCGAGATCAAGGACATCTCGCCGCCGGTCGACCTTGTTACGGCCATGGCCAGGCAGATGAAGGCCGAACGCGAGAAACGTGCGGAGATTCTTGAGGCGGAAGGGAAGCGTCAGTCGGCGATCCTTCGTGCCGAAGGTGAGAAACAAGCGGCGATCCTGGCCGCCGAGGGTCGCCGGGAAGCGGCCTATCGCGACGCCGAGGCGCGTGAGCGCGAAGCCCAAGCCGAAGCCAAGGCGACCGAGGTCGTGTCGCAAGCCATCGCCGGCGGCAATGCTCAGGCCATCAACTACTTCCTCGGTCAGCGCTATCTGGAGGCCTTCGGCAAATTTGCCGATTCGCCCAACCAGAAGGTTTTCATGTTGCCTGTCGAAGCCTCCAACATCATCGGTGCGTTGGGCGGCATTGCCGAAATCACCAAGGAGGCTTTGGGCCGCGACCCAGAAGGCAAAAGCCCCTGGGCATCCAAAGATTGAGGCGGGGAGCGGTCAATGGAATTCCTGAGTAGTATCGAATTCTGGCACTGGTGGGTGCTGGCGCTTGTCCTGGGTGGCATCGAGATTTTCGCCCCTGGCTTCATTTTCATTTGGCTGGGCTTGGCGGCTGGTGCTGTCGGGCTTGTCCTGCTGCTTGCCCCGAACATGAGCTGGGAGCTGCAGCTGCTGCTTTTCGGACTCTTCTCGGTCGTGTCGGTCTTAATCTGGTGGCGCTTCGTCCGCGGCAGCGGCGAAGACAGCGACCAACCCAGTCTCAATCGCCGCGCAAATCAGTACGTTGGGCGCACTGCGACATTGGATCAGCCGATCGTCAACGGTGTGGGCATGGTGCGCCTGGACGACAGCCGCTGGAAGGTGCTGGGGCCGGACCTGCCGCTTGGCACCGTCGTTCGGGTTATCGCGGCGGAAGGCGCGACGCTCCGGGTCGAAGCTCAATCGGCGCAAGCAGCGGAGCCCGCAGCAGGGGGGAAAAACTGACCCGGTCCGGCAGACGGGACTGGCGCCGCGCCGCTTCTGCGCTAGATTGAGTCCGCCATGCCATACGAGTCCTTGAGAGATTTCATCGCCCGCCTGGAAGCTGCCGACAAGCTGCGCCGGGTTTCCCATCCCGTGTCTCCCATACTGGAGATGACCGAGATACAAACGCGCCTGCTGGAAGAGCAAGGCCCGGCTGTGCTTTTCGAGAACGTGCAACGGCCCGATGGCGGCACCTACGACATGCCGGTCCTGGTAAATTTGTTCGGCACGGTCGAGCGAGTCGCCTGGGGCATGGACCGCGAACCGCAGCAGTTGCGAGAGGTGGGCGAAACCCTGGCTTTTCTTCGCCAGCCGGAACCGCCCGGCGGCCTGCGCGATGCCTTGAGCAAGCTGCCCCTTTTGAAAACCATTATGGCCATGCGCCCCAAGACAGTTGCCAAGGGTCCCGTGCAGGAGGTCGTGCTTGAAGGTGACGACGTCAACCTGGACGACCTGCCGATCCAGACCTGTTGGCCGGGCGAACCAGCACCGCTCATCACCTGGCCGCTCGTCGTCACGAAAGGTCCCGGCAAGCGCAAGGAAGACGATTTCAACCTCGGAATCTATCGCATGCAGAAGCTGGGCCGGAACAAAACCCTGATGCGCTGGCTTAAACATCGCGGCGGCGCGCAGCACCACGCCCGCTGGAAGGCCAGTGGTAAACGAGAGCCGCTACCGGCCGCCGTTGTCCTGGGCGCCGATCCCGGCACTATTCTGGCTGCGGTCACGCCGGTTCCCGACACCTTGTCGGAGTATCAATTTGCCGGTCTGCTACGCGGCAAGCGGGTTGAACTCGTCGATTGCAAGACGGTACCCCTGAAGGTTCCGGCGACTGCGGAGATCGTGCTGGAGGGTTACGTCAGCCTGGAGGACTACGGCGACGAGGGTCCTTACGGCGACCACACGGGCTACTACAACTCGGTCGAGCCCTTCCCGGTCTTCACCATTACCGCCGTCACCCGGCGTGAGAAACCCATCTACCTCTCGACCTACACCGGTCGACCGCCGGATGAACCCAGCGTGCTGGGTGAGGCCTTGAACGAGGTCTTCATACCTCTGCTCCAACAGCAATTCCCGGAGATCACGGATTTCTGGTTGCCGCCGGAAGGCTGCTCATACCGTATCGCCGTCATTTCGATGAAGAAGGCCTATCCCGGCCATGCCAAGCGGGTGATGATGGGCGCTTGGTCCTACCTACGCCAGTTCATGTACACGAAGTGGGTCATCGTGGTGGACGATACGGTAAACGCACGCGACTGGAAGGACGTCTGGTGGGCGGTCTCCACGAAGATGGACCCTGCCCGCGACATCACGATGCTGGAGCACACACCCATCGACTACCTGGATTTCGCCAGCCCGGAAAGCGGCCTCGGCTCGAAGATCGGCCTGGACGCCACCGACAAATGGTACCCGGAAACCAAACGCGAATGGGGTCATGTCATCCGTATGGACGACGACGTGGTCGACCGGGTATCGGCCATGTGGGACGACCTGGGCCTACCCGGGTCCGGAAAACCCATCTGGAAATAAGCCCGCAATTCAGTCAAGTAAAGGGCATTCAAAGTGACGCGCAAAGATGCCATCGACGCAAGCCATCGGCTCTTCGACAGTGGAGAGTTCACAGCCCTGCTCGCCAAGCGTATCGCCATTCCCTCGACCAGCCAGGAGGAAGACAAGCGTTGGGCCTTGGCGGCCTATGTGCGCGAGGAGATGGGTCCTTACCTGGAGGCGATGGGATTTACCTGGCGCATACACGAGAACCCGGCGATGGCTGAGGTTCCTTTTTTGACCGCCGAACGGATCGAGGATCCGGCGCTGCCGACGGTGCTGACCTATGGGCACTGCGATACCGTGCGGGGCATGGAAGGACGATGGGCGGGCGGGCGTGACCCCTGGACACTGACCTGCGAGGGTGAGCGGCTGTATGGTCGTGGCACCGCGGACAACAAGGCACAGCACAGCCTCAATCTGGCAGCACTGAAGGCCGTGCTCGCATTGCGCGGCGGCCATCTCGGCTTCAACGTCAAAGTCTTGCTGGAATCCGGCGAGGAGGTTGGTTCGCCCGGGCTCAGGGCCTTTTGCGAAGCCGAAGCCGATCGGTTGGCTTCCGACATCTTCATAGCGTCCGATGGCCCGCGCGTGCGCCCGGACCTGCCAACCCTCTTCGGCGGCTCGCGCGGCGCCCTTAACTTCTTCCTGCACTGCGATCTGCGCGAAGGCGCGCACCATAGCGGCAACTGGGGCGGTCTGCTGGCCAATCCCGGCACCATCCTTGCCAACGCGATCGCCAGTTTGATCGGCCCCCAGGGTGAGATTCGCGTTCCGGAGCTGCGTATCGAGCCTGGCGAAGCGATCCGTGGAGCCCTCTGGGGCCTGCCGCTTCCCGGAGTCGAGGGTGGCTTGGAGCCGGATACCAATTGGGGCGAACCGGGGACTACCCCGATTGAGCGCGTCATTGCCTATAACGCCCTGGAGGTCTTGGCTTACGAAACCGGAACGCCGCACCACCCCGTCAATGCAATACCCGGCAAGGCATCGGCGGCCTGCCAACTCCGTTTTGTCGCGGACTGCGATTGGCGGGGCGCACTGCCCGCGATAGAGCGGCACCTGAACCGGGAGGGTTTCGAGCGTGTGAAAGTCGAGGCCGCCCCCGAAACCGTGATGCCCGCTACCCGCATGGACCCGGATCATCCCCTGATGCGTTGGGCGGCATCCTCGCTGAGGTCGACGACCGGGCGGCCCCCGGCGGTATTGCCAAACCTTGGCGGCTCAATTCCCAACGACTGTTTCATGGAGGCTCTGGGATTGCCCACCGTCTGGGTTCCGCATTCCTATGCAGCCTGCTCCCAGCACGCGCCAAACGAGCACGTACTTGCACCGGTCCTGCGTGAGGCGTTGGGCATCATGGCGGGCCTCTGGTGGGACCTTGGCGAGGCCGATGCGACGGCCCTGACCGGCAGAGAATAGAAAGCCCCCTTTCACTGACGGGCCCGGGCCGCTATATCCCTGAGGTACATAATCTTAGGGATGAATTATGCCGATCAGCAAAGACGACGCACTGGCGTTGCTTGACAGCGTTATTGCCAAGGCCAAGAAAGCCGGCGCGGAGCAGGTAGATGCCCTGCTCGCCCAATCGACCAGCCTGTCTCACGCCCAGCGACTGGGTGAGGTTGAAAAGCTGGAGCGTTCCGAGGAACAGGACCTGGGATTGCGCGTTCTGATTGGCAAAAAACAGGCGGTCGTTTCGTCAAACGACTTCGACTCGGCAACGCTCGATCAACTTGTGGAACGCGCGGTTGCGATGGCCAAGGTGGTGCCCGACGACCCCTATTGCGGTTTAGCTGAACCGGCGCAGCTGGTCACCCAGCGCCCTGATATCGATTCCCTCGATCCCCAGGAGCCGGCGCCTGAACGGCTGATCGAGCTGGCACGCGCCGCGGAGGAAGCGGCCCGCGCGGTCAAGGGCGTCACGAACTCCGAGGGCGCGGAAGCCGGATGGGGACAAAGTTTCGTCGTTCTCGCCGGTTCCAACGGCTTTTCCGGAGCCTACGAGCGTTCCTCCCATTCCTACGGCGTGTCGGTCCTGGCAGGCGAAGGTGTATCGATGGAGCGCGACTATGCTTTCAGTCAGGCCGTTTACGGCGGCGACCTGCGCGACCCTGCCGAGGTTGGGCGCGAGGCCGGCGAGCAGGCAGTGCGGCGTCTGGGCGCACGACGCCCTAAAACCGGTCGCTACCCGGTGGTATTCGATCCACGGGTCGGCAACAGCCTGTTGCGCCATTTCGCGGGCGCCATCAACGGCGCGGCAATCGCCCGCGGCACCTCCTTTCTCAAGGACAAGCTTGGCGAGATGGTTTTCGCCGATGGGATCAACATCATTGATGACCCGCACCGCCCGCGCGGCCTTGCGTCCAAGCCTTTCGACGCCGAAGGGCTAGCCAATCGCAAGCATAACCTCATCGAGAACGGTCGCCTGACGACCTGGTTGCTCGACCTTTCCACCGCACGGCAACTGGGCCTTGAAAGCAGCGGCCACGCTTCGCGCGGGACTGGAGGGCCGCCACACCCCTCCTCCACAAACCTCTATTTGGCGCCCGGCAAGATTACCCGCGACAGTTTGATCGGTGAGATAAAGCAGGGTTTCTACGTCACCGAGATGATGGGAACGGGCGTCAACGGCGTGACCGGCGATTACAGCCGAGGCGCAGCCGGCTTTTGGATTGAAAACGGTGAGATTGCCTACCCGGTCAGCGAAGCCACGGTTGCCGGTAACCTGAAGGACATGTTTGCGAAGCTGACTCCCGCCGACGATCTCGTGTTTCGCTATGGAGCCAATACCCCAACGCTACGGATCGACGGAGCAACGGTTGCCGGCGGCGGCGCGTGACCTTGGCGTCACCGTCAGGCCGGCACCGTAAGGCGCACTCTGTGCTCTGAAAGGCTGACGCTGACCGGTGTCATGCCGATACTGTCGCCGTCAGCCTGTACTGGTTGACCGATCGGGCTGGTTACACGTAATTCATCGAACGCGATGACCTTGAGATCGCTGCGCCGGAATAGCTTTCCCGCCAACAAAGCCGCCCCATAGCTTAGCACCGCCATGGGGCCACGGCGGGTAAAGAGGCACGCTTGAAGTTTCGGTGCCGAGAGACCCGCTGCGGGGGTGAGCAAATAATGACCGCCGTATCTTGAAGACCGAGCCGCGATGATGGCATGTGCCGTTTCCACCTTCCCGTCACGGACAACGGAGAAAGCTGGGTAAGCATATCGAAAAGCAAGCCGCAGCGATTCCCACACATAGGCACCCTTTCCCAACCTGCGCTTCAAATCGCTGGAAACCCGCGCTACAACCTCGGCATCGAACCCTACGCCCGCCATCAGAATAAAATAACGCTGTCCGCTGTTCCCAAAACGAACCTCGCCCAAACGCACCTCGCGAATGCCACCTTCCACAAGACAAGCGGCGATACCGGCGGCGGTTCGCGGCAGACCGATTTCAGCCGCCAGAACGTTTGCCGTTCCAAGCGGAATGATACCTATCTGCGGCCCGGCGTTGGTTATGCCTGATGCCGCCAGACCGTTCACCACCTCATGCACTGTGCCGTCACCACCGGCGACCGCAAGGCGAACGACACCGCTGGCAAGCGCTTCGAGCGCCAGGCGTTCTGCATCCCCAGGGCCTGCAGTCGTTCGCAGTTCGACCCGCCAACCAAGCTGTTCAAGTGCGGCGAGGACTGACGAAAGTCGCCGACCGTGGCGCTGGCCGGCAGAGGGATTGTAGATAACGGGCAGGACACGAGTAGTGCTCGCCTTGAAGCTTTTCGACAATATAGATTCCTTTAAAAAACCTGCTGATTACTAATAAATCCTTCATGTCATTTCTGTTTCATTTCAAAGTCAACGGGGTGAAGTTTCCTCGATTTCAGCTCAATAAAATTGACGTATGACAATACTTTCCTGATAAGCGGCAGGAAGGGCATGGCCACCCGACTGAACAAGAGGAAAGGGTCCGAAAGAGGCATGGTTGCAACCCGCAGCGAACCTGACAATCCGACCAAGTCACGTCAATATCGCACCATTTTCCTTTCTGATATTCACCTCGGCACGCGTGGTTGCCAAGCGGAATATCTGCTCGACTTCCTGAAGCACAATGATGCGGAAATTATTTATCTAGTCGGCGATATCATCGATGGCTGGCGGCTGAAACGCTCTTGGTACTGGCCGCAAAGCCATAACGATGTGGTGCAGAAGTTACTCCGCAAGGCACGAAAAGGGGCAAAGCTCGTGTATGTGCCGGGCAATCACGACGAGGCGCTGCGACAGTATATCGGTGTCCATTTTGGCGGAGTCGTCGTGGCGCAGGACATGATCCACACCACCGCCGACGGCAAGCGCCTACTCGTAATGCACGGCGATGCCTTCGACGGTGTGGTACGCTACGCGCGCTGGTTGGCGCTACTGGGTGACAGCGCATACACGCTGGCCCTGACCGTCAACACCTGGTTCAACTTCGCACGCCGGAAACTGGGCCTCGGATATTGGTCGCTGTCGGCTTATCTGAAGAACAAGGTAAAAAACGCCGTGAAGTTCGTCGATAGCTTCGAGCGTGCCGTCGCGCAAGAAGCGCGGAGGCGCGGCGTCGATGGCGTTGTTTGCGGCCACATCCACAAGGCTGAGATGCGGACTATCGGTGATATCCTCTACATCAACGATGGAGACTGGGTCGAAAGCTGCACGGCACTTGTGGAACACCATGATGGTCGCTTGGAGATCATAGCCTGGGCCGAACAGCGTAACTTTTCGATGCTTGAACGTCGGGTCGATCCGTCACCACCGGACCACGACACGGAGCTTGCCGCCTGATGCGCCTCCTCATTATCAGCGATGCCTGGTATCCGCAGATCAATGGCGTCGTCCGAACATTACAGCGCCTGCAAAAGGAGTTGCTGGAACTGGGGCACGATGTGGAGGTAATACATCCAGGCCAGTTCAGAACCTTACCTTGTCCTACTTACCCGGAGATACGGCTTGCGATCTTCCCTCGCCGCCAGGTCGGACGTCATATTGCCCGGTTCGCGCCGGAGGCGATTCATATCGCGACCGAGGGGCCTTTGGGCTTGGCGGCACGGCGCTACTGTCTGAGAAACAAGCTACCTTTCACCACCTCATATCACACGCGGTTTCCAGAATATTTCGCCGAGCGCCTTCCTGTACCGCTCGACTGGGTCTACGGCTTCGTACGCAGGTTTCACAACAGCGGCGTCGGAACCATGGTCGCTACCGCAAGCCTGAGACAGGAGCTGACCGAGCGCGGTTTCACACGGGTTCAGCCCTGGACTCGCGGCGTCGACAGCTCGCTTTTCCGGCCGCTTCCGCCACCTGATATCGAATTTCCAAGGCCCGTCTTTCTCTCGGTGGGCCGTGTCTCGGTGGAAAAGAATTTGGAGGCCTTCCTCCGCCTTGACCTCCCCGGCAGCAAGGTTGTCATCGGCGACGGCCCTCACCGGGCGACTCTTGAGCGACGTTTTCCCGGAGCTCATTTCCTCGGCGCTAAGGAGGGCGAGGACCTTGCCCGCCACTATGCGCTCGGCGATGTGTTTGTTTTTCCCAGTCGAACCGATACTTTCGGCTTAGTTCTCCTCGAAGCGCTCGCGTGCGGTCTGCCGATCGCCGCTTATCCGGTACCCGGCCCATTGGATGTCGTCGGGGACAGCCCTGCCGGAATACTGGATGAGGACTTGCGCACTGCCTGCATCAAAGCGCTCGATGTTTCGAAAGATGACTGCCTCAACCACGCCAAAGACTTCTCCTGGCAGACCTGCACCGAACAATTCATCAGTAATCTGAAACCCCAAGCCACGGCCTAGGGAATCACCCGAGCCCGTGTTATTGTCCGCCTTGCTGAGGGGAGCTTGGCGCGGGGTTGCGAGTGACAGAACAATCGGATAGTGCGGCGTGTCCCCAAGGTAGACTGCGGGGGGCGCGACCGGAACATAGCAAACGTTTGATTGCACGGCTGCTGCGCGGCTATCTGCATGACCAGATCGGGCGTCTGGCTGTCGGTTTCGTTTGCATGGGATTGGTCGCCGTTACTACCGCTGCTTTCACGCAGCTCATCAAACCCATTGTTGACGAAATCTTCCTACACCAGGACTCGGATCTGCTGCTTCCAATTGCGGGGTTCACGCTGGCCGTCTTTGCCATCAAAGGTTTGGCCAGCTATGGCGAAGCGGTCTTGATGAACAAGGTTGGCCTGAGCATTGTCGCGGCCCTGCAAAAGCAGCTTTATGGCCGCTTGGTCGGCGCGGATCTGGCGTTTTACAACGAAACCGCGCCGGGCAGCCTGATCTCGCGATTCATCAATGATGTGACCTTGTTGCGCACGGCCGTCACGCAATCGGTCACCGGCGTCGGCAAGGACCTTCTGACCGCTGCTGCCTTGGTCGCCGTCATGTTTTACGAGGACTGGCTTCTCGCCAGTATCGCTTTTTTCGCTTTCCCCTTGGCGATCTTCCCTATCGTGCGGATCGGCAGGCGGATGCGGAAGGTTTCCAGGCGGTCGCAAACCGAAGTGGGTCGTCTTTCCAGTCTGTTGGACGAAACCTTCCAAGGCATCCGGCACGTCAAGGCTTACGGCATGGAACGCTACGAGGAGGCCCGTGCCGGTGCCGCCATCGACGAGGTCTACCGCCTCAATCTCAAGGCCGAGCAGACGCGAAACCTGTTGCATCCGATCATGGAGATGCTGGGCGGTCTGGCCATCGTCGCGGTCTTACTCTACGGCGGCTATACGGTCATCGACGGCGACCGCACGCCTGGTAGCTTTTTTGCCTTCATATTTGCCCTGCTGCTGGCCTACGAGCCGGTCAAGCGCCTTGCCCGGCTGAACTCCAAGCTGCAGGAGGGGCTCGCCGCGGCGGAACGTATTTTCGATATCCTCGACCGCCAGCCGGAAATCCGCGACCGCAATGAGGCCAAGCCGCTGCGGTTGGATCAGGGCGCCATCGCCTTCCGGGATGTAAGCTTCGGATACCACCCCGGCCAATCGGCTCTGACCGATCTGTCTCTTGAGATACCAGGGGGCTCGCGCGTCGCACTTGTCGGATCCTCGGGGGCCGGGAAATCAACGATCCTCAACCTAATACCGAGGTTCTACGATCCCGATTCCGGGCAGGTTCTGATCGACGGACAGAACATTCGAGACGTTCAGCTTGCCTCCCTACGCAAGAACATCGCCCTGGTCAGTCAAGAGATCGTGCTGTTTGACGACACCGTCGGCATGAACATTGCCTACGGCAGTCCCGACGCCACCCCCGAACAGATCACAGCGGCGGCGGCAGCGGCGGGCGCCACGGATTTCATTGAAGCCTTGCCCGATGGTTACGATACGTTGATCGGCCCACGCGGGGCCAAGCTGTCGGGCGGTCAAAGGCAACGGATTGCCATCGCCCGCGCGTTATTGAAGAACGCACCGATCCTGTTGTTGGACGAAGCGACCTCGGCTTTGGATAGCGAAACCGAACGTGCCGTGCAGGAAGCGCTTGAGAGTTTGATGAAAGGCCGCACAACCCTGGTGATCGCCCATCGTCTTTCAACCGTCATCGGCGCCGACCAAATCGTCGTGCTGGACGCCGGCCGGGTCGTGGAGCGCGGTCATCACGAGGCGCTGCTCGCGAAAGGCGGAAGCTATGCACAGCTCTACCGAGCACAGTTCGCCGAAGCGAGCGGGAACAGTGATCGCTCATGAAGGTCTTGCTCGACAATCGGCAAATGCAAACCGCGGCAGGCTGGTGCGCCGGAATGCTCGTGCGCTTGCTGCGAGCCTCCCTGCGAAGCGAAGAGCATGTGCCTGAGGAAACCCGTAAAGTTCTGACTAGGCCGGGACCCGTAATCGGGTGTTTCTGGCATGGGCGCCTGCTCTCCCTCGTTGGACAGAGACAAGTTCCGCCGGAAGCTGTTGATTTTCTGGTATCGCCGCACCGCGATGGCCTGCTGCTATCGCGCGCCCTGGCGCGCCTCGGGTGCAAACCGCATTACGGATCGAGCAACCGGGACGGTGTCAAGGGTCTGCGGGCACTATTGCAGGCAGTCGGCGGCAAAGGGCGGATCGTCGCAATTACGCCCGATGGCCCAAGAGGGCCGATCCAGCAAGCCAAGATCGGCGCCATCAAGCTGGCACAGCTTACCGGCGCACCCATCGTACCTCTGTCGGCCAGCGCCCGCTTCGGCCATCGTTTCACCTCGTGGGACCGCTTCTTGTTACCGCTGCCCTTTGCACGAGCCTATATTGCCTGGGGGGCGCCGATCGAGGTGCCGCGAAACGCGAGCGACGCAGACCTTGAGAGATATCGTCTTGATTTGGAAACAAACTTGAACATGCTGACCGCAGAAGCGGATGCCGCGCTCGGCCATGACCCGGCGCCCCCTTCTCAAGGAGTTGACCCGCGCTGATGGACTGGACGTCGCTTTACCGCATTCTGACTGAACTCGGCGCGCCCATTATCCGCGGCATCCTTCGCCGGCGCCTTGCCAGGGGTCGCGAAGATCCCTTGCGATTCTCCGAACGCAAGGGGAAGCCGGGTTTACCGCGCCCTGCGGGACCGCTTCTTTGGCTTCATGCCGTGAGCATCGGCGAAGCGCAATCCGTCCTGACGCTGATCCGTTCGATCCGTGCGTTGTATCCCAATCTGGGGATGATCATGACCACCGGCACCGTCAGTTCGGCCCGCATCATGGCCGACCGTTTGCCTGCGGAAGTCATACATCAGTACGCACCTATCGACCGCTTGCCGTGGGTGCGGAACTTTCTTGTGCATTGGCGGCCTGACGCCGCGCTTTGGATCGAATCGGACCTTTGGCCGAATATCCTCATCGAATGTCGCCATGCAGGCATGCCGATGATGATGTTGAATGCCCGTGTTTCGGAGCGCTCTGCGAGGTTGTGGCGACTTCTGCCGGGGGCGTTGCGACCAGTACTCGAGGGTTTTCAACTTTGTCTGGCCCAAGACGAGGCCCAAGGCGACCGTCTGAAGTCACTTGGCGCAGCACGCGTCAAGGTCGTCGGCAATGTAAAGTACGCGGCCGACCCGCTGCCCTTCGACCCGGCTGAACTGGCAGGATTGAAAGCCGCCATCGGCGATCGACCCATCTGGCTTGCCGCCTCGACCCACCAGGGTGAGGAGGAGATAGTGGCTCAAGTGCACCAGGCGCTGCTGCGGGACCTCCCCAGGCTTATGACGATCATTGTGCCGCGACACCCGTCGCGCGCCGACAGTATCGCCGAAGCGCTCGACCGCCAGAACTTGGCGGTGGCACGACGCAGTCGTGGCGAGGTTCCGACAACTGAAACTGCCATTTATCTCGCAGATACCATTGGCGAACTGGGCCTTTTCTATCGCCTCTGCCGGATTGTATTCGTCGGCGGCAGCTTGATCCCCAGAGGTGGGCAGAACATGCTCGAGCCCGCCCGACTGGACTCCGCCCTGCTCCATGGTCCGAACTGCTGGAACTTCGCAATGATTGCCAGGGCTCTCGACGCCTGCGGCGGCGCGCTTGAGGTTCGCGACGCTGGCGAGCTAAGCGCGCGCTTGAAAGTGCTGCTGCAGGACGAAAGTGAAAGCGCCAAGATGGCCGATGCAGCCAGCGCTCTGGCCAGGGAGGAGGCAAAAGTGCTTGGTCGCCTTCTCACTGAATTGGAGCCATTGCTCAGACCACTGGCGCAGGCAACCCCTTCACAGCCGGAGGCCTGATGTCCCTGCGTGCACCACGGTTTTGGCAGTCCAGGGGTGCGATCTCCAGCGCGTTGCTGCCCGTTGCCTGGGCATACGGCGCCATCGCCACCTCTCGCTGGAGAAGGACAGAACCAATCGACTGTGGCTTACCGGTTATTTGCATCGGGAACCTGGAGGTCGGCGGCGCGGGGAAGACCCCGCTCGCTATCGACCTCCTGGTCAGGCTGCAAGCACGCGGCTTGAAGCCTTTCGCATTGACGCGCGGTTACGGCGGCAAGCGATCCGGTCCATTGCTCGTCGATCCTGCGCGGCATGATTGGCGGCAAGTCGGCGACGAGGCGCGGCTCCTGGCGAGCCACGCGCCCACCATCGTCTCGGGCGACCGGGTGGCCGGCGCGCTACTCGCAAGGCAACAGGAAGCTGATATCATCGTCATGGACGACGGCTTCCAAAATCCAGGTCTCAAGAAAACTGCGTCACTTCTGGTCATCGACGCCGATTATGGGCTGGGAAACGGCCGCTTGTTCCCCGCTGGACCTTTACGCGAGGCACCTGGCGCCGCCCTTGCCCGCTGTGATGCTGTTATCCTGGTCGGAGACAGCGGCGGTCTGCCGGATGAACTGAGCGGCACCTCACTCCCACTTTTCAAGGCTGCGATTCGAACCTTGAACAAGCCGCTTGATCTCAAGGGTCTGAGGGTCATCGCTTTCGCCGGAATCGGTCGACCTAAAAAATTCTTCGATGGGCTTCGCCGGATTGGGGCCGAATTGGTAAGCGCCGTCGCTTTTCCAGATCATCATCCCTACCGGGCGGCCGACCTTGCACTGATCCTGTCCAAGGCCGCTGACCTTGACGCATTGGCGGTTACCACCGAAAAAGACCGGCAACGCCTCGACCCGGAACTAGCCGAGAGGGTACTGGCGGTTCCGGCCGCTTTCATCTGGCAGCAAGAGGCTGAGATCGACGCGCTCCTCGACAGAATTCTGGACGGGCAATGACGCCAACAAAAGTAAATCCGACGGGGTCAAAACTCTCGAAGTCGCCTGTGTCCGGACGACGGGGAGCCTTGCGTCTGTTGCAGCATGCCTTAGAGGTAACCGCTTTCCGGCTTTCGATGGGGTTGATGCGCCTCTTGCCGCTCGATGTCGCCTCTGCCCTAGGAGGGTTCCTAGGACGCACACTCGGTCCCTACAGCAACGCCAGTGAGCGCGCCGCCCGCAATCTGCGGCTGGTCTTTCCCGACATGCCGGACAGCGAGCGTCGGCGCATCACGCGCGCGGTGTGGGACAATCTTGGTCGTCTCGGAGCTGAATACCCGCATCTTGCAGAGATTACGGACCCGCGAAGCGGACGCCTTGAATTACGCAACAGCGGCCCCGTTACGGATCACGTCAAAAGCGGACGACCGGCGATTGTCGTTTCCGGGCATTTCGCCAACTTCGAAGCCATGCACGTTCGCGGCGCGCGGGAACTTGTCCGAACCGCCACTGTGGTACGCGACCCCAACAACCCGATGATCCGCGATGCGCTCGAGCATTTCCGCAAGGTCGGTGGCGGCGAGCGAGTCGGGAAAGGACACCAAGGCGCGCGCAGCCTGATTGCTTATCTGGAACGGAATTTCTGCCTCACCATGCTGGTAGACCAGCGGATGAATCGCGGCATCACCGCCGATTTCCTGGGGCACCCCGCGCAAACGCCGACAGCCGCCGCACAACTGGCATTGCGGTTTGACTGCCCGCTGGTCGTTGCCACCATGGAACGCAAGCGAGGGGCGCATTTCATAATGACCCTATCCGACTTGATCTGGAGCGAGCAGACCGTCGACCGGCATCAGGAAATCGCCCGATTGGTGGGAGAGATCAATCAACGACTGGGTACGGAAATCCGACGCCGGCCCGAAAACTGGTTCTGGTTGCATCGACGTTGGAGCGAAGAGGTATATGCTCAAGCCGGGCTTTAACGCAGATCCCTCGTCGAACCTCAGGCCACTTACTGCTGTGGCATGGGCCCGACGACGAGCATCGGGTCGACCCGCTCCTCGAACCAGTTCATCCGCCAATCCAGATGCGCACCGGTGACACGTCCGGTTGCCCCGATGCGGCCGATCAGATCACCTTGAGAGACTTCCTGCCCCTTTTCGACCACGACCTCGCTCAGGTGCAAAAAAGCCGAGGTCAGACCAAAACCGTGATCGATGATGATTGTACCGCCGGTATAGTAGTGATCGGTTACCGCCAAGGTCACGACACCTCCGGCGGGCGCCACCACCGGCGTGCCTTCCGGCCGCGCGACATCGACGCCGTAGTGTGGCTGCTTTGGTTGGCCGTTGAGAATCCGCTGCGAGCCGTAGACGCCGCTGATGGGCCCCGTGGCAGGCCAAATGAAATCACCCAGCGCGAAGGGCAGATCCCGATCCCGGCTACGCGCCTCATAGACCTCGGCGCGCTCGCGCTCCAACCGATCCAGTAGGTCCTGTGGCGGTGTCACCATGTTGTTGGGGAGACCGTCGATGCGTTGTATGTCGTAGGTGCGCTGAGCAACCGTGATAGGTACCATCAATCCAGCGCCGCCCGGTTCACGCAGCGTTAGAATAGCCTGACCAGGGGCGTCCCGATGAAAACCGAATACAAATCGTCCGTCCGAAGAAACCCTGAGTTTGCGGTCATCGAGAAACACCTCGTTGCCCGGTGCGGTCCGGCCCCGTATCAAACCGCCCTGGGTGGCGTCGCCCTCAAGGATCGGCGGCTCCAGGGCCTGTGCCAGGGCCGCGGACGCCAGCAAACCAAACCCGATCAGCAAGCTGGTGAGCTTCATAGCAAGGTTCCCTGATCGTCTTCGTTCCTCGGCTTCTTCCGGCTACTCTTGGTCGGCGTCTTGTCCGGCGTTCCACCGCTGCCGCTACCGACCGTCATGGCTTGCAAACGCCCGTCGCGCATTTCTATGTCCAATGCCATGCCGCTGCCAACACTTGCCGCATCGGTCACGACCTTACCCCCGGCGCGCAGCACCGCGAAGCCACGCTGCAGTACGTTGCGATAGGAGTAGCTCTCAAGTAACCGCCCGAAACTGTCGAGCTTTTGCCTGGTATCCTGAACGCGCAGACTCCAGGCTCGGTTGATCCGCCGTCCTGGATCGAGCTGCGCAAGCGCGCGCTCATGCGGTTCCGTCAGCCTATACTGCAAGCGGGCCAGGCGCTTGTGCCAGTCCGCAACCTCGCGCGCCGCCTGGCTCAATTGCTGGCGGGGATGCGGTAGGCGTGCGCTCCATTCCCGCAAAACGCCGGCACGGCGTTCCAGGGAACCAAGCAGGGCGCGGCCCAGGCGCTCGCCCATATCATCGAGCCGCTGGCTGCGCTCCTCCAACATCCGGCCCGGGTGCACCAAGCCACGCCCCAGGCCATCCAGGAATTCCCGCCTTTGGCGCAACCCGCGGCTCCCGGCCGCCAGCATCCGGGACTCCAGGGCAGCCACCTGCTCGATCAGGTCGCTGCGCACCGGTACCGCCATCTCCGCAGCCGCCGTCGGTGTTGGCGCCCGCCGGTCGGCCGCATGGTCGATCAGCGTGGTGTCGGTTTCATGCCCAACCGCAGCGATCAACGGGATCGCCGACTCGGCGGCGGCCCGCACAACGATTTCCTCGTTGAAGGCCCAGAGGTCCTCCAGGGACCCGCCGCCCCGGGCCACAATCAGCAAATCGGGCCGTGGCAGCGCGCCGCCGGGCCGCAGCTTGTTGAAACCCTCGATCGCCGCGGCAATCAAAGGCGCCGCCGTTTCCCCCTGAACCGGAACCGGCCAGACCAGGACATGGCTGGGAAAGCGGTCATGCAATCGGTGGAGAATATCGCGAATGACGGCACCACTGGGCGAGGTAACGACGCCGATTACATTGGGCAAATAAGGCAGCCGTCGCTTGCGCTCCTCGGCGAAAAGCCCTTCGGCGGCGAGTTTGCGCTTGCGCTCTTCCAGCAGCTTTAAAAGCGCGCCTTCACCGGCCACCTCGATTTGATCTATGACCAACTGATAGGAGGACTTGCCGGGATAGGTGGTCATGCGGCCCGTCGCCACGACCTCCAAACCATCCTCCGGACGTACGGACAAGCGCCCAAGAACGCCGCGCCAACAAACGGCATCCAGCACCGCGTTCTCGTCTTTCAGGCGAAAATAGCAATGCCCGGAAGCCGGAAAGCTCGGGCGTGAAATCTCGCCACGGACGCGGACATGCTCAAAGGTGCCCTCGACGACCTTTTTTACGGCCTGGGACAACTCCGATACGGAAAATTCCGGGAGGTTACTGGACAAAGGAGACGCCTGGTCGGATAAGTCACTCATGGTTTCGCAGCCATGCTACAAGAGCGGCGCAGCGGATGCCAGTCGCGAGACAATGAGATACGAAACGTAAGAGCGAGGAAGCAAGCAATGAGAATTCTGGTCGTCGGCGGCGGTGGACGCGAACATGCACTTTGCTGGGCGCTGGAAAACTCGCCACTGGTGCAGGAGTTGATCTGCGCGCCCGGCAATGCAGGTATTGCTCGCCATGCCGAATGCGTTCCCGTCGACGCCGAGGACGTGGAAGCCCTGACTGCGCTTGCCCGCGACCGCAAGGTCGATTTCGTCGTGGTTGGCCCGGAGGTTGCCTTGTGCAAAGGCCTGACCGATAGCCTGAAAGCCGCAGGCATCAAGTCCTTTGGACCCAGCGCGGCTGCGGCGCAACTCGAGGGGTCCAAGGGCTTCATGAAGGATATCTGCCGTGAATTCGGGATACCCACGGCAAAGTACGGCCGTTTCAGCGATCTTGAGGAAGCTCTGGCCTTTGTGCGCGCGCAGGGGGCGCCGATCGTGATCAAGGCCGACGGATTGGCGGCCGGTAAGGGCGTTGTCGTTGCCCAAACACTCGAAGAAGCCGAAACCGCAACCCGTGCCATCCTCAGCGAGGAGGCCTTCGGTAAAGCGGGCGCAGAAGTCGTGATCGAGGCGTTCATGGAAGGTGAGGAGGTCAGCTTCTTTGTCCTTGTGGACGGTGAAGCGGCACTACCACTTGCCTCCGCCCAGGACCACAAGCGCGCGTTCGATGGCGACGAAGGGCCCAACACCGGCGGCATGGGGGCCTACTCCCCAGCACCGGCCCTGACGCCGGCCCTCGCCGACCAAGTGATGCGCGAGATTATTCGCCCCACGATTGACGGCATGAAAGCCCGCGGCTGCCCTTACAAGGGTGTGCTCTATGCGGGCCTGATGCTGACGGACGAAGGACCGAAGCTGGTGGAATACAACGTTCGATTCGGTGATCCGGAATGCCAGGTGTTGATGCTGCGCCTGAAAAGCGACTTGCTTCCCGCCTTGATGGCCTGTAGCGACGGCCTACTGCGAAACGTCGATCTGCGATGGCACGACAACGCAGCCTTGACTGTGGTCATGGCCGCAAAAGGCTATCCCGGCGGTTATGAGAAAGGCAGCGTCATATCCGGGCTCGATGCGCTTCAGGATGACCCCGATCTAGTGGTTTTCCATGCGGGCACCAAAGCCGGGACCAATGGCGCAGTCCTCGCGAACGGCGGGCGAGTGCTGAATGTCACCGCATTGGGTTCCAGTATCGGCGCGGCGCAAAAGCGCGCTTATGATGCGGTCGATCGCATTGATTGGACCGAAGGCTTCTGCCGCCGCGACATCGGCTGGCGAGCCATTGAACGCGAGGCAAAGATTGGGCGCTAGTCGAGAGGGCTGTGCAGCCCACTCAGAATGTCCAGGTAGTCAGGCCGCTCCGGATCAAGCGCACCGTGCCGGATGAAGAAGTCGATCAGAACCAAGTTGACGTTGAATTTGAAGGCGTCGGTTTCCTCCACACAACGCATAACTTTCGCCAATGGCCAGAGCTCAAAGTACTGCATCTCGCCGTCGCGCGGGTGCGGCTCCATGCCCGCCGACAATTCCAGGTCGTAGACAAAAAGCACATCGTCGCGAATCTGGTTCTCCCAATAGGTAAGGTAATTCAGCGCGCCTACAGGTTTGGCCCGACCCGCAACCTCCGGGCTCAAGGAGGCCTCTTCCCCGGCTTCCTTGATCAGGTTTTCCCGCAACGATAGGTCGAAGGGCTGACCTCCGGCGACCAAGTGATCAAGCTTGCCGGGCGCCACGGCCTTATCCAGAGCCCGCTTGCCAACCCAAAGGGATAGCCCCGATTTGTCCCGCACGAAACCGTTCAAGTGGACGCCGAACGAGCGAATACCAAAAGAAGCCACGGCCCCGCGATCCATTAACATCACGGGCGCGTCTCCCCAGCGGCGGACAACGGGATAGAGTTCCCCGCGACGGCGGAAGTTGTGCCCGGCCTGCGCACCCGCTTTTTCAACCAAGGCGTCCAAGGATTCATCGAAAGCCTTCGTACGCTCAACCGCCGTTGGTAGCTCCGCACCAAAAACAACAGCGCCCTGCGTCAAGGCAAAGGGTGGTCCGAATCCTTCCAGGACAGCCGCAAAAGCCTGTGTCACCCAGCCAAACCGCTGACCGGCGATGCAAAGCGGCAAAAACCGCTCGGCGGGCCATCTGTTACAGATCTGAATGTGGTGGAGGAAAGACATGTGAAATGCGTCGGCCCCTGTTACGGCAAAGGATACTCACGTCGGCTTGCCAAGTAACAGCAAAACCAGTGTGACGGTTATGATAGCAGCCATGCTGGTCAGCAACACGACGCTGCCGGCACGGCGATGCCATGCGCCGTAGCGCTCGGCAAAGATATAGGCGTTCACGCCGGTCGGCATGGCTGCCAGCAAGACCGCGACAGCGGTCCAAAGAGGCGGTAGCTCAAAGATCCAAGCCGCCGCTACCCAGACGATCAACGGGTGGATGATCAATTTGATGAAGCTTACCGTGATCGAGTCCATCAGATTACCGGCCAAGCGATACTGCCGGAGCGCTGCCCCCGTGCTAAAGAGCGCGCAAGGAATCACCGCCTGCGCAAGCAAGTCCAGGAAACGGTCGGCGGCGGCAGGCAGCCCCCAGCCCGTCTCGCCCCAGAAAATACCGATGACCAGCGCCAGGATGAGCGGATTTCCAAGAATACCCTTCAAGCTCTGGATCAGCGTGGACAGAAGTCCGCCGCCACCTGCGCGGACCAACTCAAGAGCGACGGTCACTGTCGAGAAATAGAGAATTCCATGGAACGCCAGAAGCAGGAAGAAAGGCTGTGCCGCGGCATCGCCGAAGGCTGTCAGCACCAGCGGAATCCCGAACATGACCGAGTTTGAGAAGCAACCGGTCATACCGGCGATGACGGATTCCATCGCGCCTTGCCGGAACACCGCTTTCCCCACAAACCAAGTCAACAGCGCCACCGCCAGACTGCTTCCGTAGTAAGCGACCAGAAAATCGAAGGGTAGGTCGCCGGGCAGCGGCGAGCGGGCCATGGCGCGAAACAGAAGCGCGGGTGCGGCGAAGTTGAACACGAATGTCGCCAGCGTCTGAGCGGCACCTTCCTTCAACCAGCCGAAATGTGCGGCGATATATCCCAGTAAAGCGAGGCCGAAAACCGGCGCAGCGATATTGAAAACGATTTCCATGCGGGCGAACACCAACCTCGATCACGCGCCGCAAGTCGCTGCGCCTTGGTCATTTTTTCAGGATTTAACCGCAGTCAGCACCGTCTCCACACCCCAAATCTGGCGCAGGCACCGCGCGATATAATCTCCTTTGTCAGGTTCCAGTCCTTGGACCTGCAGGTCAATGGTCAGTTTCTCCCCGCGTGGCCCGGCGCGGTCGCTGTGCCAGCGGTCCGGTACGATATTGCGCTTGGCAAACAGTTCCAAAACACGCGGCATCACACCCGGGTCGGCGTGAGCAAGCAACGAGAAGCAAAAGGTTGAAGGTCGAAGAGCCGGGGGAAATCCCGGCTTGGGTTTGTTAGCGGTCTCGGCGACCGCATGTGGTTCTGTACCCAACATGACGTTGAAACTCCGAAGCATGGTTCCAGGCAAACAAACAGCAAAATCCCGGTCGCCCGCAGGGCGCCGGGTCGCTAATTCGCAGCCCGCTTCGTTGTTTCGGCATCAATTCCATAAGTTCAGCTTACGCAATGACTTAAGAGTGGTCAAGTATACCAGACATGTCCTCCAGCCCCCTTGCTCATTTGTCAGCGACCTAGTAACCATCGGCTATGGACAGCATCACAATCAATAACAAGCGCGAGATTAGCGCCGAGGATCAACCCGCGACCCTGCATGAGCAGATGCGGTCCAATGCTCGCATGGCGAGTCGATTCCTTAAGGCCGTCAGCCACGAAAACCGCTTGTTGATACTCTGTCTGTTGGCCGAAGGCGAAAAAGCGGTGACGGAGCTTGAACGGACGCTCGGCATGCGTCAGCCAGCAGTCTCGCAGCAGCTGGCTCGCCTGCGCAGCGACAATCTGGTGCGGGCTAGGCGCGATGGCAAGGCCATCTATTACTCTATCGCCAGCGAGGAAGCACGGCAGCTGCTGACCCTGCTCCACAGCCTTTATTGTGGCAAGTCTGAGTCGTAGCGTCTGCCCATTCCAACGAGAATGCCCGGCAATGACTCCTTTTACTTCTCAGAATCGATAAGGCGTTCTATTAAGACCTGTCATTGAAGGCTGCCTGCTTTTGGGAGTCTGGGTCAGAAGAGCAATCCGGGGGACTGCTTTTCATCTTGCCTGGACCAACTACGACCCAGCACCAAGCGTGACCCGGTGTCAAAAACGATGGGCGGCCGATACAGGGGAGTAATCCGTCATGTCAGATATCCAGTCTATCGATGTAGGCCAACGGCCAACCGGCGGCCTTTGGGCCATTCTGAGCCTGCAGCATCTCTTTGCGATGTTCGGCGCAACCGTTTTGGTTCCCATTCTAACCGGGCTGCCGCCTGAGGTGGCTCTTGTCAGCAGTGGTCTTGGAACCTTGATTTATCTCCTTTGCACCGGTGGTCAGGTGCCGGGTTATCTGGGCTCCTCCTTCGCCTTTATCGGTCCAATCGTCGCTGGTGCGGCGCTTGCGGGAACCAGCGGCGCGCTGTTTGGTGCGTTTTGTGCCGGTGGCGTTTACCTGCTCGTTGCCGCCCTGGTGCGCGGATTTGGGGTGGGCTGGTTGATGCGGCTCCTGCCGCCGGTCGTCGTTGGGCCGATCATCATGGTCATTGGCTTAGGGCTGGCGTCGATCGCTGTGGGCATGGCTCAGGGCACCATCGCCGGGGGACCTTACAACCTGACCAATTTTCTCGTGGCTTTGGTCACCCTGGGCGCGATTCTGTTTTTCTCTCTGGTGCTGAAGGGCTTTTTCAGCGTCATCCCCATTATTCTGGGTATCGGCATTGGCTATATCGTGGCCTTGATCGCGGGCCTCGTGGATTTCACGCCGGTTGCCGAAGCTCCCTTGTTCCGCGTTCCCGGCTTCGTCAGCTTCCTCGGCGGGTTCGGCGAAGGCGGGATTCCCTGGGGTGTCCTGCCCATCCTGGTGCCGGTCGCGCTCGTCACCATTGCCGAGCACATCGGAGACACGGTCGTGCTTAGCCGTGTCGTCGGGCGTAACTATCTCAAGACACCGGGTCTTCACCGGACCCTGTTGGGCGACGGCCTGGCAACCATGGCAGCGGCCGTGATCGGCGGTCCTCCAAACACCACTTACGGCGAGAATATTGGCGTTTTGGCAATCACCCGCGTCTATTCCGTCTGGGTTATCGGCGGTGCCGCGGTCCTGGCCATTCTCCTGGGTTTCCTCGGCACGGTGGCGGCCTTCCTCGGATCGATTCCGACGGCGGTCATGGGCGGCGTTTCCATTGCCCTGTTCGGCGTCATCGCCTCCTCGGGTATCCGTACCTTGATCGAGGGCAAGGTCGATTTCGGAGAGCGCCGCAACCTGCTCGTTGCATCCGTCATTCTGGTCATCGGAATTGGTGGCGCGACCTTGCAGATCAGCGATCAGTTCACAATCTCTTCGATGGCGCTTGCCGCTATCGTGGGCGTGGCGCTGCATGCACTGCTGCCTGACCGGCATCTGGGCGGTGACACTGAAACGGTCCTGGGCGGTCATGGCTGAACGCCGGTAAGCTAATCAACGGCAAAGGGCCGATGCGCTGGCTGGCGTATCGGCCCTTTCTTTGTTTCGAACTATCGGAACCTTCTCAGCGCCGGTCGCCCTTACCGTAGTGAGCTTCGATTCGTGCTTGAACCATTTCGAAGCAGATCGACATGGCCCAGTATACGAGCGATGCGGTGATGAGCATTTCCAGGTGCTTGAACTCTGCCCGGCCTTGCGTTTTGGCAAGAAACGTCAGCTCCCAAACGCCGACAACCGAAACCAAGGAGGAATCCTTCAGCATGGCGATGAACTGATTGCCCGTCGGCGGCACTATCAACTTCATGGCTTGAGGCAGCACGATCTTACGCATGATCACCACATGCTTCAGCCCCAGCGCCGAGGCAGCCTCGTATTGACCCTGGGCGACGCCGATGATTCCGGCCCTGAAAATCTCCGCCATGTAAGCGCCGTAGCAAAGCGAGAGCGCCGCGATTCCCGCCGGCACGGGATCCACGACGAAACCCATCTGCGGCAGCCCGATATAGATCAGATAGATCTGCATCAGTAACGGCAGGCCGCGAAAAAAGGAGATGTAGAAGGACGATATGCCGTAGGCGATTGGATTTTTCGACAGCTTGGCCAGCGCCGCAACTAACGCAATGACGCAGGCAATGGCGATTGAGACGAGCGAGATATAGATCGTCGTGAAGGCGCCCTGCGTGATCAGGAAGCCGACCTTTTTGCCGATAAAACTGTAGCTAAGGTCGAAGGAATAGAAAAAAGCCATGAAGAGGACAAACAGTTGCCCCCAAACGAGCGGTAAGCGCACGCGCTTTGGCAGCAAACCGACAATGATAGCATCGAGCCAGATTAAGGCCGTGACCACCAGCCCGCAGGCAAAGCGGCCCCATAAACCGCTTTCGCCCGGCTCGCCAATGGCCGGGCGGAGGAATTCGCCGATCATGGTGTCGCGGAGATCGACCAGCGCAAAGAGAAAGACACCGAACCAATAGCCGATCCAACGGCGCGCCAGCGGCCTTTCGAATAAAGTAAAGACGGAATCCATCATGAAACGGCCGCCGACGCTGGGCAGGCGGCAACGCCTTGCCAAGCTCCATAGCCCGGCAAGGACGCTGCACCCTGCGTTCGGTTCTTGATCACACCACCTGTCACTTTACGGTGGTGTAGTCGACGCCGTACCACTTCTCGGAGAGAGCCGCCAACGTGCCATCGTCATGCATCGCTTGAACGGCCTCTGCGATCTTGGCATTGAATTCGTCGTCGCCTTTATCGGTCGCGACGGCCAACGGCTCGTAGAAGCCCGGTTCACCGACGACCCGCAGGGGATAGTTGTTCTTGATGGCCTCCATGATCGTCGGCAGAGCCGACATCACTGCGTCCAAACGAGTGCCGTCACCAAGACGGAGATCGTCGAAGGCATTGGTATCGGTCTCATACGACCGGATTTCTCCAGCATCTACATCATAGGTGAACTCTGGTGTGCCGACGGCATCAATAACCAGGTTCTTGTTCAAATAAGCCTCGTAGGTACAACCGCCGCATACACCGATCGTCTTGCCATTGAGATCGGCCAGCGATTGCGCGCTGCTGTCTTTATGCACGGCGAATGCCGCCGGTACGTAGTAGTAGATTGCAGGGAAGTCGAGCACCTCGGCGCGCTGGGTCGTTGGCGTCATTGAGCCGACCGACATGTCCCAGCGGCCCTGCCAGTTTCCAGCGGTAATCACCTCCCAAGAAGGCGTGATGATCTTCAGCTCCACGCCCAACCGCTTTGCGATCTCGCGGCCCACGTCGACGTCAAAGCCATCCATTTCGTTATTATCGTTCAGGAAAGATTGCGGCGGATAGGCCGGATCGGAAGACATGACAAGTTGCTTTTCGGCCATTACCCGGTCCAGCGTAGCGCCGGCAAAAGCCACAATTGGTATCAAAACAAGCCCTGCTGCAAACAGACTCGCTGATATGAATCCTGTAACTTTCATTACTTCATCTCCCTATCGTTGTCTCTTTTCGATGGTAAGACTGAACACAATCGCTTGTGGCGAAATTCAGCTCCACAGTTGCCCTAATCATGGAGTAAGTTCGCGAAAATCGCGCGAGCTTTTTTCCCAAGCAGTCGTTAGATTAAACTTCTTGATCATTCGTACAACAAGAAAACGGTAGACCATGTCACTTGCAAAGAGCGCCCGGCAAGGTACGGACCAAAGCCGATTCTCGTCCGTCGTTGAACAGATATCCGGCGAGGGCGCGCGTGCCTGGGAGATTCATTTTGTAGCCTCACAGCGCTTCGCGGCCGGGCAGGACATTTTGCGTTTGACGATTGGCGATCACGACTTCGACGCTCCGACGGCAGCGATCGAGGCAACCGTGGCAGCGCTTCGGTCCGGTCGCCACCACTATACCCGTGCGGGCGGCGAGTTACCCTTGCGCGATGCTGTCGCACGGTGGCAGTCCAAGTTGAATGGCCAACGCCTGTCACAGGAAAATGTCGTTGTTCTGCCGGGCGCACAGTCGGCACTTTACACGGGCGCGCGCTGCCTGTTCCAAGCGGGTGACAGCATCATCGTTCCTGACCCGATGTACGCCACTTATGAAGCAACGCTCCGGGCGAGCGGCGCCGAGGTGCGGCGCGTCCCACTACACCCTGAGAACGCGTGGCGGTTGGATCCACAGGATGTTGCGCACGCGATCGACAACAGTGTTCGCGGGATCGTTCTGACGTCGCCCCACAACCCAACCGGCGCGCTGATCGACGCGGAAAGCCTTGATGCCATCGCTCAACTCGCGCGTGATCATGACCTCTGGATCATAAGCGACGAGGTTTACGCGGCGATGGTCTACGAGGGTGAGCACCGGTCGATTGCAACTTTGCCCGGCATGTCGGACCGCACGTTGGTTCTGGGTTCGCTTTCCAAATCCCACGCCATGCCCGGTTGGCGTATTGGCTGGGGCGCGGGTCCGGCAGACCTGATCGAACACATGATTCAGCTTTCAAGCTGCATGTTCTTCGGCCAACCGCCCTTTGCCCAGGACGGCGCGCTAGAGGCCATCGAAAGCAGCGCTGATACCGCCGTGTGGATACGCGACCTCTATAGGGTGCGCCGGGACCGGTTTTGCGATCAGGTGGCGAAGATTCCCAGATTGTCCTTTCAACGGCCTGCGGCTGGCATGTTCGTGATGCTCGACGTTCGCCAAACCGGTGTTTCAGCGAAAGAATTCGCCTGGGGCCTTTTGGATGCCGAAGGTTTGGCCCTGATGCCAGGAGAAGGGTTTGGCGACATGGGCAAAGGTCACCTTCGGGTCAGCCTGTCGGTCGATACCGATACCATCGATGATGCCGTGGCACGGTTGGCCCGCTATACTGGAAAGTTAGCCTGAACGGTTTCCCGTATCGGGGAACGCCCACAGCCGCCCGATCCAATTAAGCACCGTCTGGCAGCCTTCGTCGGCGGAAAACACCTCGGGGTCAAGACACCATTCCAGCCAAAGGCCGTCGAGCATTGCAGAAAGACTGATCGCCGTCAGCCGGGTGTCGAGTGTAACGCCGCGCTTTTCCGCCGCCGCGCCGAGCAGCCCCTCCAGCCGCTCGCGATAAGCTGCATAAACCTCCCGATGCATACCGAAAACCCGCGTATCCGTCCTGACGAGGCTCCAAAAACCGATCCAGACCGCCAACAGGTCGCTGTCCAGAATGGGCGGTTCGAAACTCGCCTTCACGAAAGCCGTCAGACGCGCGTCCGGGTCCGGGCCTGCGGCGACCAACGCGGCGCCCAGTGTCCTGTCGACAGTTTCTCCAATCTGCCAGTAGGTCTGCGCTATCAGGTCTTCCTTGCCCGCGAAATGATGATTGACGAGGCCGGGAGAAACCTCCGCACGCAGCGAGATTTCTCGCACCGACGTGCCCGCCACGCCCAACTCCGCAAGGCATCTCGCAGTTGCCTCGATCAACTTGCGGCGACGTTCTTCCGGCAAATCGCGGCTGTATTTCGGTTGTCTTTGCACCAGAGCCCCTATTCCTCTTGCTTTATTTATTGTACATTCGTACAACAAGGATATCAATCAGCGCGTCACTATCCCGTGAGGAGCCCGACATGGGAAGCCTTATCCGTTCAGCAGCACTAGATGCGTCCCTCTGCAATGTCACCTGGAGCGACGGTCATACGACCGCCTTCCCGGCCCTCTGGTTACGCGACCATTGTGGCTGCCCAGATTGCCTGCATCCGGAAACGCATCAGCGGTTAGTGGATACTTTCTCGCTACCGGACGATCTGACGCCCCAGGATCCGCAGGTGGCGGACAATGGGCGGGCCTTGATCCTAACTTGGTCGCCGGAGCGCCACAGCAGTCGGTACGATGCGGACCTGTTGCGGCGTCTGGCCGATGGCAAAGAACCGACCGATCCCGTGGCAAAGACCCTTTGGGACGCCGCGACGCTTGCCGAAGAAGGCCTTGGTGAAGTACCGGCGGAAGGCTTTTTATCCGACGATGACCTGTTGGCCGAGGCGCTGACCAAGCTGGACCGGCGCGGCTTTCTGTTCGTGGAAGGTCTCGATCCAACGCCCGAGGCAACTCAGGCCGTGGCCCGTCGCATCTCCTACATTCGGGAAACGATTTTTGGCGGCTTTTGGGATTTTACCGCCAATATGGAGCACAAGGACACAGCGTACACGACCCTGGAGATCGGGCCGCACACGGACGGCACCTACAGCTTCGACGGTCCCGGCTATCAGATGTTCCATTGCCTCGCATTTGAGGGGACCGGCGGCGAAAGCCTGCTGGTCGATGGCTTCCGCGTCGCCCGGGAAATCCAGGAGCGCGCGCCCGACCTCTATCGGGTCCTCGGCGAAATCGCCGTGCCAGGCCAGTATCTGGATCACGAACGCGGCGTCCATTTGCTGGCTAAAAGACCGGTGCTGCGCCACGATTCGGACGGCGCGTTAATCCAAGTCAGCTATAACAATCACGACCGTGCCGCTTTCCTGCCGGACCGGGAGCGACTGGAAGCCTTTTACGAAGGGCTCCGCCTGTTCCATCGCCTAGCCAACGACCCGGCTTTCCAGATGATCGAGCGCCTGGCCCCCGGCCGCATGTTGATTTTCGACAATTGGCGCACGCTGCACGGCCGCAAGGCCTACCAGGGCAAACGCCGGCTGGCTGGTGCTTACATCAACAAGGAAGACGTTGAGAGCCGCCTGCGCGTGCTACAGCTCAAAGGCGCTGTCTAACGATCTAAAGCGTCACGACGACGCTGCCGAGCTTGCCGGCACTCTCGACCAATTCGTGGGCTTTAGCGCAATCATCCAACGTGAAGGTACGTGCGACCGCGTGGGTCAAGCGACCGTCCAACAACCATCGGGTCAGGTCCTCGATCCCCTGGCGGCGGGCGGCTGGTGTCAGGCGGTAGACAAGCACGATCCGCAAGGTCACGTCCTTGAACAGGAAGTCGGCGAAGGGGAAGGTCGGGTTCATATTGGCGGCCGAGCCATAGGCCGCGATCACACCGTTGGGAGCGATGACCTTTGCCGTCGTCTCCAGGTTCGCCCCGAACTCCAACTCGACGATGCGCTCCACGCCGCGACCATTGGTGATATCCATGACGGCGGTGGCGACGTCCTCGTCCCGGTAGTTGAGGATATGGTCGGCCCCGGCGCTGCGGGCGTGAGCCGCCTTCTCCGGTCCGCTGACCGTCGTGATGACCTGGGCACCACCCAGCTTGGCCATTTGTATGGCATAGCGCGCCACGCTGCCCGCGCCACCCGTGACCAATACCGTTTGACCTTCAACCGGCCCATCGGCAAACACCGTACGTTGGGCGGTCAAGGCAGGAATGCCGAAGCAGGCGCCCGCCTCGAACGCTGTATTGTCCGGCAGCGGAACAGCCTGGATCGCAGGCAGCGCGATATACTCGGCCGCCGTGCCGAAGGGGCGCTGCCACTGGCCGTTCCAAATCCACACCCGTTGTCCGATCCTGGCGCCATCGACGCCGCGCCCGACCGCCTCTATGACGCCGGCGCCGTCGCTATGCGGCACTATGCGCGGAAAAGGCATACCGCCGGGTCGCGCCCCCGAGCGCAGCTTAACGTCGGAAGGATTGACGCCGGAGGCCCTAAGGCGCACCAGAACCTCGCCATCCCTGGGCTTCGGCGTCTCAAGTTCAGCGACCGTCAATACGCTGGCTGCCGAACCCTGGCTATCGTAAAAAGCCGCTTTCATGCTCCTGCCTCTCCCTTACCGGCCTACCCACAAAGACGCCAGCTCTATTGCCCCTTCCATTCGGGCCCCCGCTTGGCAGCGAAGGCCTTGGCGCCCTCCAACTGATCAGCACTGTTGTAGAGCCTCTGGACGGTGGCAAGCTTACCGCCGTTTATCAAGTCCATGGTCTCCTGGAAGGTGCGATTCTCCGCCGTGCGGGCCACCTCCTTGATGGCCGCAAAAACAAGCTGCGGCCCCGCGGCCAGTAAATCGGCGACTTCTCTTGCGCGCGGCATCAGTTGGTCATGCGGTACAATTTCGTTCACCACGCCCCAGTGCTTGGCTTCCTCGACCTCCATCCAACGGCCCACCAAGAGCAATTCCATGGCCACGTGGTAGGGCATGCGTTTGGGAAGTTTAACGGTCGCTGCATCGGCCAAGGTTCCAGCCTTAATCTCCGGCAGCGCAAAACGGGCCTGATCGGACGCCAGGATAATATCGCAGGACAAGGCCAGCTCGAAGCCGCCACCGACCGCCATGCCGTTGACCGCGGCGATAACCGGTTTGTTGAGGCCTGGCAGCTCCTGCAGCCCGCCAAAGCCTCCAACCCCATAATCGCTGTCGGGCCGCACGCCCTCGGCCGCTGCCTTCAGATCCCAGCCTGCACTGAAGAAACGCCCGGTGCCGCCCGTTACGATGGCGACATGCAGTGACGGGTCATCGCGAAACCCAGCAAAGATATCCCCCATGGCACGGCTGGTCTCGTTGTCGATGGCGTTGGCCTTTGGCCGGTCCAAAGTAACCTCGAACACCGCGCCCCGGCGTTCCACCTTGATGGCTTCCTTACCCATTCTTTTCTCCCTTCACAATCCGCATGAATGCATCCACCGCGACCACGCCCTTGCCGTGCGGCCGGACGATGACGGGATTGACGTCCAGTTCGATCAAGCGTCCCGCCTCGGACAAGGCAAACCGCTGGATCGCCTCAACAGCAGCGATCAGCGCCGCCCGGTCCCCCGGAGGCTTGCCGCGATAACCCGCCAATAGCTGCGCCACCTTCAAGCGAGACAGGCCCTCCTCAATCTCGGCCCGGCTGGCAGGCAGGGGCAGCAGCACCGAATCCGCGATCAACTCCACCAGAACACCGCCGGACCCCAACAGCAAATAAGGACCAATCACAGGATCGCGCTGGCAGCCAACAATGACTTCGGCCAAGCCGTCGCCGATCATTTCCTCTACCAACAGTCCACTGCCCATGGGCAGCAACTCCTCGGCCGCGTGGGCCACGCTATCGGCATCCGCCAGGCCCAAACGCACCGCCCCTAGTTCGCTCTTGTGCGCCAACCCCTCGCCCACCGCCTTCAACACCACCGGAAAACCCAGCGCCTCAGCAATCACCATGGCTTCGGCGGCGTTCGCCGCAAGACCGCCTCGCGGTAGAGGGAGCCCGGCTGCTCGCAGGCGCTGCTTGGCCGCCCATTCGCTCATGGACACGGCCTCACCTTTCGTCAGAGGCGGGATGGTAACAGGTTCAGGCCAATCCCGACGCCAAGCATCGCCGATGGCAGCGGCGACCTCGGCGGCGGTCAGGGCCTCCTCGATACCCCCGAAGGGGATCATCCCGCGAGCCAAGATATCCTCGGCCCTGGCTTCCGGCAAATTTTCGGGAAGGGAGGCGACAACAGCGCAACGCCCGCCCGTCCGTCGCGATGCAGCCTCCAATGCTCTTAGCGTGATATCCCAATCGTGGGTCTCGCAACGATCGGCCCGCGGAAAGTCCAGGATCAAGAAACTGAGATCGAAACCGCAGCCCAGCATGGCTGCAAAGGTTTCGGTCATGCGCGTCTCATCGGCCCAGATGAAGGTGTGGTAATCCAGCGGATTGGAGACGTGCACCAGATCGCTCAAGGTATCTTTGACCCGTTGGCGCTGCGCCGGGTCTAAGCTTCGAAACCGCAATTTGCGGCTATCAATGGCATCGGCAATGAGCGAAGCCTCGCCTCCCGAACAACTCATCGAAGCGAGATCGCGGCCCGTCAAGGGACCGCCTTGATGCAACAGCTTCAAGGTTTCCAGGAACGCCGGCACGTTGTGGACACGGCCGATACCCAAACGGCGAAGAAAGGCGTCAGCGACGGCATCAGCCCCCGCCAGCGAAGCCGTATGGCTGAAGGTCAGCGCCGCGGCCGCCTCCGAGCGCCCTACTTTCAGCGCAACCAGGGGCACTCCCCTGGCACGTGCTTTTGCGGCAAGCGTCACGAAAGCGGCGGCATCACCCAGTCCTTCTATATGCAGGCCGATGGCGCTGACGCGGGGGTCCTCCAGCAGGGCATCAGCCATCGCCGCCAAACCAACCTTTGCCTGATTGCCCATGGCGACGAGGAAGGCTATCGGCAGGCCGCGCTGGTTCATGGTCAAGTTGATGGCCATGTTGCCGCTTTGAGTCAGAATGGCCACGCCCCGCTCCCGGCGCTGGCCGCCATGCTGATCAGGCCAGAGTAAAGCCCCCTCCAGGTAGTTAATCAGGCCATAGCAGTTGGGGCCCAGGATCGGCATGTCGCCGGACGCCTCGATCAGTGCGGCCTGAAGGTCTTCGCCCGCCCCGCCGGTTTCGCGAAATCCGGAGGCGTAGCAGATGGCTCCCCCTGCGCCCATGGCGGCCAGTTCACGCACCACCTCGATGGAAAGCTCCCGCCTGACCGCCACGAAGGCAGCATCGGGAACTTCAGGCAGATCGGCCAAAGTTCTGAAGCAAGGCACACCCTCGACTTTCTCGTGGCGTGGATGCACCGGATAAATCAGTCCGCTATAGCCCATGCGGCGGCACTGACGTATGACTTCGGCGGCTTCACGTCCGCCAATCACGGCAATGGAGCGAGGGTGCAAAAGGCGTTGAAAACCGCTCAACTTAGTACCAGCGGGCCGTTCGTCCATGGCGACTCCTCAAGCCCCCTTGGGCCGCAGCAATTCCCGGCTAATGATATGGCGTTGAATCTCGCTGGTGCCGTCCCAGATACGCTCGACCCTGGCGTCCCGCCAGAAGCGCTCGATGGGCAGTTCATCCATCAAGCCCATGCCGCCGAAAATCTGTAGCGTCTCATCGGTCACTTTCGCCAAGGTTTCCGATGCAAAGACCTTGGCCTGAGCAATCTCGCGATTGGCATCCAGCCCCTGGTCCAGCCGCCAGGCGGCAGCCAGTGTCAACCAGTCCGCCGCATCGATCGACGTAACCATGTCGGCCAACTTGAAGGACACGCCCTGGAACTTGCCGATTGGCTGGCCGAACTGCTTGCGCTCGGCAGCCCAATCGACCGCCATATCGAAACATCGCCGCGCCCGCCCGACCGACATCGCGGCAACAGTGATCCGCGTCGCATAGAGCCACGAGTTCATGACGGCAAAGCCGCCGTCCAGTTCACCAAGAATTTGACTGGAAGGAAGCCGGCAATCATCGAACGAGAGAATGCTGTTGTGATAGCCCCGATGCGAGACCGAGTTGTATCCCTTGCGGATTTCGAAGCCCGGCGTACCTCGGTCGACCAGGAAGCAGGTGATTTTCTTTTTCGGGCCGCGTGCGGTTTCCTCCTCGCCGGTCGCCACGAAAACGATCACGAAATCAGCGATATCCGCGTGGCTGATAAAATGTTTGGTTCCGTTGATTACGAAGTCATCGCCGTCGGCCCGCGCAAAGCATTTCATGCCGCGTACATCGGACCCCGCGTCCGGCTCGGTCATCGCCAGCGCGTCGATCCTTTCGCCGCGCACGCTGGGTAATAAATAGCGCTCGCGTTGTTCGTCGTTGCAGGCGCACAGGATGTTCGACGGGCGGCCCCACCAAACCGAAAGCGCCATGGAGGCGCGGCCCAACTCACGCTCAAGCAAGGCAAAAGTCAGATGATCCAACCCGCCGCCGCCGTAGGCCTCCGGGATGTTGGGCGCATAGAACCCCATCTCCATCACCTTGCGCTGGATCTCACGGCCGATCTCCGGTGCGCAGATGCCGCTGCGCTCCACCTCCGCTTCCAGAGGATAAAGCTCTTTCTCGACGAAGCTGCGAACGGTGTCGACCACCATCTCCTGTTCCTGGGTCAAACCGAAATGCATCGCTTGGCTCCTTCCCGCCCCGATGGGGACTACTTGGATTCCGTGTTACCGTCCACCGCCAGGGCTTGCCCCGACACAGCGCTACCCAGGGGCGATGCCAGATACAACACCATACCAGCCACCTCCTCCGGGCGAATGAACCGCCGCAGCGACGAGTCCTTGGTGTAGCGGGCGCGCACCGTCTCTTCGCTGTCGCCAGTCGCCTTTGCCTCGGCGGCGATCACGCGGACCATACGTTCTCCTTCAACCGAACCGGGGCAGATGGCATTAACCCGAATTCCATGCGGGCCCAGTTCGCTGGCCATGGTCTTGGTCAGGCCGATCACGCCCCATTTAGCCGTGGCGTAGGGGCTGCGCCGCGCAAAACCAAAGAGCCCGGCCGTCGAGGAGAAGTTTACGATCAAACCGCTGCCCTGCGCCTTCATCGCCGGAATGACCGCGCGACTGCAAAGGAAACTGCCGTCCAAAGTCACCGCAAGACAGGCACGCCAATCCACTAGCGATAGCTCTTCAAGAGGACCGGTCGGTCCGGCGATACCGGCGGTGTTGACCAGAATGTCGACCCCGCCCAGCGTCTCCTGCGCCTGGGCCATGAAGGCCGTGACCTGAGGTTCATCCGTAACGTCCGCCCGATAAGCAGGGACGTCCGGATGATCGGCTTTGAAGCGCGTCAAGGTCTCCGGCGAAGCGTCGCAGACCGCCACCGAATCACCCTCGCCCAGGAAGCTTTCAGCCAAAACCTTCCCGATGCCACCGGCGCCTGCCGTGATGATGACCTTGCGCATCGTCTTAACCCCCGGATCGTTATGTCTTGTCGCCACGAAGCTGCGCCCGGTACTGCTTTAGAACCGCGCCCGCGCCCCAGTCCTTGGGCTCCAGTGCCTGCATGATCGCCACCAAATTTTCGTCGCGGATGCGCTCGAGTTCTCGAAAGGATCGACCGCCGGCTTGCGCGTCGGTTTGCTCGGCGATGCGTTCGATAAGCTCCTCCGTCATCTCAGGCACGTCCATCAACTTTGTCCAGGGCCATTTCAGGGCCGGTCCGAACTGCGCCATGAAATGGCGCATGCCAGCCTCGCCGCCCGCGATATTGAAGACTTGGAAGGTACCCATCTGCGCCCAGCGCAGGCCGCATCCATACCGGATGGCGTCATCGATCTCCTCGGCAGAGGCTATGCCGTCCTTGACCAACCACAGGGCCTCACGCCACAGCGCCTCCATCAAGCGGTCAGCGATAAAGGCCTCGATCTCACGCCGTACATGCAGCGGTTTCATCCCCAGAGACACATAGAGGGTCTTGGCGCGCTCGATCGCTTCCGGTGCGGTCTTTTCACCGCCGACAAGCTCAACCAACGGCAAGAGGTAAACCGGATTGAACGGATGCGCGACCAGCAGTCGCTCAGGGCGCTTCATCTTTGCCTGCAGTTCCGTCGGCAAGAGGCCGGAGGTGGATGAACAGATCAACGCATCCTCCGGCGCGAGAGCATCCACCTCGGCAAAGAGGTTCTGCTTCAATTCAAGGCGCTCCGGTGCGGACTCCTGAATGAAGGTGGCACCGCTGACCGCCTCGGCGAGATCGGCGGTGATCGTCAGACGACCCTCGCTGGGCCGCCCTTCCGGAATCAGGTCGGCGAAGGCGCGTCGTGCGTTCGTCATGACTTCGCCCATTTTGCGTGCGGCCTGTGGGTCCGGATCGAAGAGAACAACATCGATCCCGTTCAACAGCAGACGCGCCGCCCAGCCGCCGCCGATAACGCCGCCGCCAAGGAGGGCTGCCTTGCCAATCACTGACATGATCTCGGTTCCTTCCCTTACCCGCGTTTCTTGAGCTTGAGTTTCTCGCGCACGGCGTCCGGCCCGAGAAGCTTGACGTTCATGCCGTCAAGGATATGAACCGCACGCTCGACAAGCTGTGCGTTGGTCGCCAACACGCCTCGATCGAGATAAATGTTGTCCTCCAATCCAACCCGAACATTGCCACCGGCCAACATCGCCATGGCAACGTAAGGAAGTTGATTGCGGCCGATGGAAAAGGCCGAGAAAACCGCATCCCTCGGCAGGCGATTAACCAGTGCCATCAACGTCCCTGGATCGTCCGGCGCGCCGTAAGGAATACCCATGCAGAGTTGAACCATGATGGGGTCGTCGAGCACGCCGTCCTTGATCATGTCATGGACCATGACCAAGTGGCCGAAATCAAAAACCTCGAGTTCCGGCCGCACGCCCAGCTCTTGGACCCGGCGCGCCATGGCATTCAAGGCGGCGGGCGGATTGCACATGATGTAATTGCCACCCGCGGCAAAATTCATGGATCCGCAATCCAGCGTACAGATCTCCGGCAATAGCTGCTCCACATGAGCCAAGCGCTCCAACGGTCCAGCGATATCGGTGCCGCTTTCATCCAGCGGCAGAGGTTGCTCGCCCTCGCCGAAAACCAAGTCGCCGCCCATGCCTGCCGTCAGATTCAACACAACATCGACGTCGCTGGAGCGGATGCGATCCACGACTTCCTTGAAGAGCTTCGGATCACGAGACCCACGCCCGGTCTCCGGATCGCGCACATGAATGTGCACTATGGCGGCGCCCGCCTTGGCTGCCTCGATTGCACTGTCGGCGATTTCCTTGGGTGTCACAGGCACCTTGTCACTCTTGCCGACCGTATCTCCGGCGCCGGTGACCGCGCAGGTTATGAAAACTTCCCGGTTCATCACTTTCTCCCTTCGTAGGTCTGCCTTGCCATTTTCCTGCAGGCTTGCTGGACGAGGCGCTTGTGGCCGCAATCAAAACCTGAGATGAAGAAGCTTGTGTTGCAGATTCGGACAAGATTAATGCTAAAACCGCCACATACGCATTTCTTCCGACCGCTTGCCGCCGACCAGCGCCAGCGTGTGGGCCTATTGCTGGTGCCGTCATTCTCGCACATGACACTGGCGGGAATCATGGATCCATTGCGCGCAGCCAACAGGCAGGCAGGCCGGGCGCTATACGAGACCTGTCTGATCTCCACGGATGGCAAGCCGGTAAGGAGCACAAGTGGCTTTGAAATCGCCGTCGACGCGAGCCTTGGCGAGCGCCTGGAACTGGATCAATTGTTCGTGGTTTCAAGCTATGAGGTGGATAAGTTCTGCAAGCCAGCGGTCCTGCGTGACCTTCGTCGCGTCGCGGCCAGCGGCCTGCCTATCGGCGGCATGGAATCAGGTGTCTTCGTTCTGGCGCGCGCCGGTCTGCTAGACGGGTACCGCGCAACGGCTCACTGGGAGGATCTGGACCATTTCGCAACCGAGTTTCCACGGGTCGCGACAGTCGGTGACCGTTATGTGGTCGACCGCAACAGAGCCTCCACAAGCGGCGCTATTCCTACCTTGGATTTCGCAATCCATCTGCTTCGCCAACAACAGGGCTTTGCCCTGGCATTGGAAGTCGCAAGCACCTTCATCTACGAGCAGGAGTCGTCGCCGCGCGACGCGCAACGCATGCTATCGCTGGGCCGTCTGAAATGGGCCGAGCCGCATTTGGCAGCCGCCATCGACCTGATGGAGCAAAATCTGGAACAACCATTGTCGTTGATGAAGCTGGCATCCCGCATCGGCGTCAGCGAACGGACATTGCAGCGCGATTTTCATCGGGTCATGGGGACCTCGCCTGCCCGCTTCTACCAGTGGATCAGACTCAACGCCGCTCGCCGCCTGCTTTTGCAAACCGACCTACCCATGACGGATGTCGCCGCAGCCTGCGGATTCGAGGATCGCTCCGCATTCTCCCGCGCCTTTCGCACAAGATTTGATAACGCGCCTTCTGTCCTGCGCGGCGAAGATCGCAAGCCGCCTAGCGGTTCGGTCCGAAGAGGCTGATATCCAGGTCGCGAATCAACCCGTCCTTCAGACCATAGATCCAACCATGAATGTTCACCTTCTGCCCAGCGCGCCAGGCTGCCCTGATAACCGGCGATTCGGCTAGATTGAGCACTTGCTGGGCGACATTCAATTCACAAAGCCGGTCGCGCCGCTCTTCCTCTCCCTGACAGGAATCCAGGTCGCTTTTGTTGCTGTCGATGATTGATTGGATCGGCGCCAACCAATGTTCCGACAAACCGGTCGCATTCCCCTCCAGGGCCGCGCGCACCCCGGAGCAGCCGTAGTGGCCACAAAGAATAATCTCGCTGGTTTTCAAGCCGTGAATGGCGAACTGCAAGACGGAGCTGCAATTGAGGTCAACCGGGTGCACTTGGTTGGCGACATTGCGGTGAACAAAAATCTCACCTGGGTCCATGCCCACAATCTCGTTGGCAGGTACGCGGCTGTCACTGCATCCGATCCATAGGAACCTGGGGGTTTGTTGTCGGGACAGGCGGCGAAAGAAATCCGGATCGCGCTCGATTTTGCGAGCGGCCCAAATCTTATTGTTCTCCAACAATTTTTGCAGCATGACAAAGCACCTCCTGTCGTAGTCTATAGCAGGTTTCTACCGGATTCTCCCGCCGGTGCACGTAAAATTATGACGCAGTACGATCCGATCTGCGGTAATCGCCTAGAATTAAAGTTTTTTTTACTTTAGTCGGCAAAGATCAACAGGTCGCACCAAGGCGGCAACAGCGAACATACGGAGCATCAAGCGAATGCCGCAGGCATTACAGAAGAAAGAATCCTTTGCCGGGTCCCACCCCTATGCCTGCCTGTTGGCAGCTTGTTTGACGGCGGGGACCATTCTGCTGCTACTCCTAAAAGGGTATTGGTATGCCTTAATCGGCACGCCCGTCGCCATCCTGATCGGACTTGTTGCTTATGGTAGCCTGCGTGTCACGGCTGTCATCAAGGACGAAGACTGGATGGGCGGAGAACACTGACGCGTTCTGCCCGCCTGATCAAAGTGCAAGCAATCATTGTACCATCTGGCGAGGAACCGGAACCTACTCGCGCCCATAGACATCATCGAATCGAACGATGTCGTCTTCACCCAGATAGCTGCCACTTTGAACTTCGATCAACTCCAGGTCGCCCTTTCCCGGATTCTCCAGCCGGTGTTTCGCACCGCGTGGAATATAGGTCGATTGGTTCTCCTCCAGGATAATCTCTCGATCCTCGCAGGTCACCTTGGCGCAGCCCCGCACAACGATCCAGTGCTCGGCCCTGTGATGGTGCAACTGCATCGAGGTTCCCTGCCCTGGCTTGATGACAATGCTCTTAACCTGAAATCGCTCTCCGGAATCCAGAGCATCAAAACTACCCCAAGGGCGATAGACCCGCCGATGAACCTGATGCCGCGTGCTGCCCTCGGCATCCAGTCTGGCCACGACCTTGCGAATTTCCTGCGCCCGCCCACGGTCGGCGACCAGAATTGAATCATCTGATTCGACGACTATCAGGTTCTCGACGCCGAAGACTGCCAGCAGGCTTTTCTCCGACCAAACCAGGGAATTTTTGCTTTCCAACGCAATCACGTCGCCCCGCCCGGCATTCCCGTCCGCATCCTTGTCCAGCAATTGCCAGAGTGCATCCCACGAACCTATGTCGGTCCAGCCCGCATCAAGTTCGACCACCGCTCCCTTGCCTGTTTGTTCCATCACTAGGACATCGAAGGAGCCGGCAGGACAGGCCGTGAAAGGCTCGGAGGCCAGCCGCAAAAAATCGAGGTCGCGCTCGGCGCCGTCCAAAGCAAGTCGGCAGGCGGCCAGTATCTCGGGCGCCAGGTGCTCGAGTTCTGAAAGTAAGACCGAAGCCTTGAAAACGAACAGACCGCTGTTCCACAGAAACCCGCCTTGGGACAGCATGACGGCAGCCCGGTCCGCGTTCGGCTTTTCCACAAAATGGGCGATGCGATGACCTGGGCTCCCATTAATCTGCTCACCGGGCTTGATGTAACCATAGCCGGTTTCAGGGCGATCAGGAGTTACCCCGAAAGTAACAACAAAGCCGTCTTCCGCCAGGCTAACCGCCTGGCCGGTTACCACTTCAAAGGCCTGCGAATTCATCACCACATGATCGGCCGGTGAAATGACCACAATCGGGTCGGCGCCATCCTTTGTAGCCGCCAAGGCAGCCAGGGTGATCGCCGGCGCAGTGTTTCGACCAACCGGTTCCAGAATTATCTCTGCAGACCCCGCCGGCAGCGTCCGAAGCTGCTCGGCAACGATGAAGCGATGCACCTCATTGCAAATCACAAGCGGTGGTGTAGACGCGACCGCAAACAAACGCTCCGCGGTTTGCTGCAACAGGGTTTGCCCGGACGTCAGCGAAAGGAACTGCTTTGGGTAGGCCTGACGCGACTGCGGCCACAAGCGCGTACCCGCACCGCCGCTCAGAATGACCGGAAAGATCGGTGACATTACTGTGTGCGCCCCTGGCAGCGCTCCAGATCGCGAGTCACCATCATTCGGGCCAATTCCTCTAACGGCGTTTTGGCCTCCCACCCAAGAACCCGCTTGGCCTTTGAAGGATCGCCGATCAAGAGATCGACCTCCGCCGGGCGGTAAAACTTCTCGGCCACGCGCACGACACGATTGCCCGTGGCGGTGTCGATACCGACTTCCTGCAATCCGCTACCGCGAAACTCCAGGGACATTCCTAACGCCTCGCTCGCCAGACGTACGAAATTGCGGACCGTCTCCGAACGCCCGGTCGCCAACACAAAGCTGTCCGGCTCGGCGGCAGTGAGCATCAGGCGCATCCCCTCGACAAACTCTCCCGCAAAGCCCCAATCGCGTTTCGCATCAAGGTTGCCCAACTCCAGGCATTCCTGCTGGCCCAGCCGAATACGTGCCAAGCCTTGCGTGATTTTGCGCGTGACGAACTCTTCGCCGCGCAATGGCGACTCGTGGTTGAAAAGGATACCGCTTGCCGCAAACAAGCCGTAGGACTCGCGATAGTTGACCGTGGCCCAATGGGCAAAAAGCTTAGATACCGCATAAGGGCTGCGGGGATGGAATGGCGTCGTTTCACTTTGAGGAACTTCCTGCACCTTGCCAAACAGTTCCGAGGATGAAGCCTGATAAAAGCGGATACCCGGATTGACGCTGCGAATCGCCTCCAGCAAATGAAGTGCGCCCAAGGCGTTGATCTGCGCCGTCGTAATGGGTTGGTCGAAGGAAACCGCCACAAAGCTCTGGGCGGCAAGGTTATAGACCTCATCGGGTTCGCTGCGCTCGATCAAACGGATGCTGGACCCGGGGTCGGTAACATCGTGCTCGACAAGGCTGAGATTCGGATGGCAGTCGATCCCAAGTTCCTTCAAACGCCAGAAATTCGTGGAACTGGTGCGCCGGTGCGTGCCGAAAACCTTGTACCCACAGCCCAGAAGGTGTGCGGCCAGATAGGCTCCATCCTGGCCCGTGATCCCGGTAATCAGCGCAGTTCCTCGCACGAAGCTTCCTTCCCTCGCCGCCTTATTCCGGTCAGCGCCGTACCTGCTGCACTGCTCGACTTGACGCTCCCAACCCTTCTATTCTTGTGCCAAAGAAGCGCTTTCAAGGCAAACGCCTAATGGGTTTGGTGAGACGAGCAACAGCATTCCCGCTTTCAATTCGCGCATAAAACACTAAATTCTGCCGCAAACAAAAACGAACACCCGATGTTTTTCTCTAGTTAGCAGGAGTGACCCTTCTATGGTCGAACGCCTCCCCGTCGGCGATTTACAGGTCGACAACGAACTCTACCACTTCATCAACCAGGAAGCTCTTCCGGGCACAGGCGTGGAACAAGCCGCCTTCTGGAGCGCGCTGGATGGGATTGTCCATGATCTCGCGCCTCGCAATCGTGAACTTTTGAACAAGCGTGACAGCTTGCAAGCCGCCATCGACCAATGGCACCGGGAGCGCAAAGGCCAGCCCCACGATGCCGAGGCCTACAAGGCTTTTCTCTCGGAAATCGGCTACCTGCTGCCTGAAGGCGATAACTTCTCGGTAGAGACCGACAACGTGGATGATGAGATTGCCAAGATTGCCGGGCCGCAGCTCGTCGTACCGGTGATGAACGCCCGCTACGCACTCAATGCGGCCAACGCCCGCTGGGGCAGTCTCTACGATGCGCTATACGGCACGGACGCTATCCCCGACACTGATGGCGCGGTGCGCGGCAGCGCGTTCAATCCGAAGCGCGGCCAAAAGGTTATTGCATTCGCGCGTGATTTCTTGGACCATCGCATGCCGCTGGCCAACGGATCGCACAAAGACGCCACTGCTTACCGCATCACTGACGGCAAGCTGACAGTCAGTCTTGCCGGAGGCGCCAGCAGCGGCCTCAAGGACCCGAACCAGTTCGCCGGATTCCGCGGCGAGGCCGACGCACCGACCGCTATCTTGCTGGTTAATCACGGTCTGCACGTGGAAATGGTTATCGACCGCTCGCATTTTATCGGCAAGACCGACCCGGCGGGCGTTGCGGACCTGATCATGGAATCGGCCCTCACCACGATCATGGACTGCGAGGATTCGATCGCAGCCGTCGATGCGGCGGACAAGGTGGCGGTTTACCGCAACTGGCTAGGGCTGATGAAGGGCGACCTGACGGAAACCCTGGAGAAGAACGGCAAGACCATCGAGCGGCGCCTGAACGAAGACCGGCTGTACAAGTCCGCTAGCGGCGGCGAACTGCGGCTGCCTGGCCGAAGCCTGATGCTGGTTCGCAACGTGGGGCATCTGATGACCATCGGCGCTATATTTGACAAGGACGGCAATGAGATCCCGGAAGGCATCCTGGACAGCATGATGACGTCTCTAATCGCCTTGCATGATATCAGAGAGCGTCGCGCCAACAGCCGCGCCGGTTCGGTTTACATCGTAAAGCCGAAGATGCACGGCCCCGAGGAAGTCGCCTTCGCCAACGAACTGTTCGGACGCGTCGAACAGGCGCTCGGCATGGCGCCGTCGACATTAAAGATGGGCATCATGGACGAGGAACGGCGCACAACCGTCAACCTCAAGGAGTGCATCCGCGCCGCGAAAACCCGCGTCGTCTTCATCAATACCGGGTTCCTCGACCGGACGGGCGACGAAATCCACACGTCGATGGAAGCCGGTCCCGTCATCCGAAAGGGCGACATGAAATCAGCGGCCTGGATTTCGGCCTATGAGGACTGGAATGTGGATATCGGTCTGGCCTGCGGCCTGCAGGGCCGCGCACAGATCGGCAAGGGCATGTGGGCCATGCCGGATCGTATGGCTGACATGCTGGTTCAGAAGATCGGCCACCCGAAAGCCGGCGCCAACACCGCCTGGGTCCCGTCGCCCACGGCGGCCACGCTCCATGCGCTCCATTACCACGAGGTTTCCGTTGCCGAACGCCAGGAGAAGCTGAAATCACGTCAACGGGCCAAACTGGCCGACATCCTCACCATCCCCCTGGCCGACCGCCCAAACTGGTCGAGCGAAGAGATACAACAGGAGTTGGACAACAACGCCCAGGGAATCCTGGGGTACGTGGTGCGTTGGGTCGATGCCGGCGTTGGCTGTTCGAAGGTTCCCGACATCAACAATGTGGGCCTGATGGAGGACCGTGCGACGCTACGAATTTCCAGCCAGCACATCGCCAACTGGCTGCACCACGGAATCTGCAGCGAGGATCAGGTGATGGAAACCCTACGGCGCATGGCTGCCGTCGTCGACAGTCAGAACGCGGGCGACCCGAGCTACCGGCCGATGGCCAAGGACTTCGCCGGCAGCGTCGCCTTTCAGGCAGCCTGTGATCTCGTCTTCAAGGGAACGGCGCAGCCAAACGGCTACACCGAGCCGGTGCTTCATCGTCGCCGGATCGAAGCGAAGCGGAAATTCGCCAGCTAAGGGAAGCGGAAGTTACTGGGCGGCGATTCCCTGTTTTGACGGGGTTTCGCCGCCGCGGTCACTCCTTTCGGCGAATACCCGCTCGAACAAGCTGCCAAACCCGGGCTGCACCTGGCCCACGCCCATCAGGCGCAGGCATTCGGCGAAACTCGCCTGATTGGAGGAGATGACCGGCTTCCCCAGATCCGCCTCCAGTTTCGCAAGGTTCTCGATCGTGCGAAATCCGGTACAGGAGATGAAAACCGCCTCAGCGCGATCATTGTCGACCGCCCTGGCACGGCGATAGGAAACTTCCGGTGCGCATTCCTGAATGTCGGCCGTCTGGACCAAGCCACCCCCCTGCCAAGCCGTGACTTCGATCCCGTTATCCTCGAGCCAGCGTTTCTCGATCTCGGTCACTTCGTCCGTATAGGGCGTAGCCAAGGCAACCCTGCTAATCCCCAAAAGACGCAGCGCCCTGAGCACTGCGGTCGAGGTGGTCGTCGATGGTAGACCACTGGCGTTTTCGATGATGTCTATCAGGCGGGCGTCATAACCCACGCCGCCGACGAAACTGCCGGAGGTGCAGCCAAAGCACATCACGTCCAGTCGGCACTGGGTAAGTTGCTCCGCCGAACGGGCGGCGTCGGTCTCCATTCCCAAAAGCGCCTCGGGTGAAACTTCCTTGAGGTAAACGCGGTTGGCATGAACCGAGACGCCCTCCGGCGCCAGTCTCGCGAACTCTGGCTCCATGACCGTGTTACCGGTCGGCACCATCAAGCCGATCCGTCCACGCCAACCGTACATTGCTGCCTCCTGGCCGGGCTTTCCGGCGCTTACTCCGCCGCGTCGTGCTGCGGCAGGGCTTCCGTCGAGGAACCATGCGACAGGTAATCCTCGATTACACCTTCTTCCATGCCGATCTGCAGCGCGTCGTTCACCCGGTTAAAGAAGCCGCAGAGCGCGGTCCTCACCGTCAATTCGACGATCTGCTCTTCGGTGAAATGCTTCTTCATCTCATCGAAGATCACATCGCGCATGTACTGGGGCTTTTCGGTCACCTGAACCGCAAAGTCACGTACCAGACGATCGACGTCATTCAACCCGGGGCAGTCCGGCTCCAAGATGTTCGCGACCGTCTCAGCGCCCAGACCCTGCTCGACAAGCCGGGGGGCATGGTGGGCCACGCAGTAGGTGCACTCGTTGATTTTGGAGACCACCACCAGCGCAATCTCCAGGTATCGCTTGTCGAGGATCTGCTCATCCTTAAGGTCGAGCAGCAGACCCTGAATGTGCTTGAGGACCGGAGCCCGGTGCGCAAACACCTTCACTTGATTGAGGAAGGGGCCATACTCCTCCGAGAAGCGCTTGTAGATTCCGCGAACGTCCTCGGGAACCTCATGAATTTCAATATCGCGTACCCTCGCCATGATCTCAACTCTCCTTGATGCAAACCTTCATATTACTATGGCGACGGCGGCGGCGGCGAACAAGTCACCGCCCCCAACCCGATCGCCGATATCTCAGCCTTTAAACTCCAAACGCTCCACGACGACATCCTTGCCGTCCTGAACCTCGGTAAGCTGGAAGTCCCTACCCAGCACCATGCCCTCGTTGTCGAACTCGACCGACGAGCTGGCACCGGAATAGTTAATCTCTTCACCGGCGCGAATGGCCTCCAAGCCTTCCAGAACGCTGAAGACTTCCTTCTTGCCGGGCCCGGTCGTTACCTCCCAGATTGCCTTGGCGACCTTTGCCGTATCCGTGGAACCGGCCTTTTCGACGGCCAACAGCAACGATGACATCTGGTCGCGCCCGGCGGTGCCGAATGGGTGTTGCACTTCGCCGGTATCTTCCAGGCCCGCTTCCTGAAGGTACATCGCATAGGCCTTGCTGCCGATAGGGGGAACCGGCACACCATGCAACAGGCCGTTGGCGGCCTCGCCCACGGCCTCCTTGAACTTGTCGCCCGTCGCAATCGACACGGAGATCACCTGACCCTCGTACCCGGAACGGAAGATTTCCTTATAGACCGCCGTAAAGTCGGTGACGTAGGCAGGGATGAAGACGGCTTCCGGATCGCCGGCGATCAATTGCTCCACCTCCGTACGGTAAGACGATTGCCCACCGTTGTAGAAGAAAGGCTCGTTGATTACCTGGGCGCCCTTCGCCTTTACCTTGGCGGCGAAGGCATCGATCATCGACCCGGTGAAGTCGTTGTTCAGCGCCATTAGGGAAAAGGTCTTGAAGCCGCGCCGCAGCGCCAGGTCGGCAATGGCATCGCCCCAGACCGGCGAAAGCGCCTGGAAATTGAACACCAGACCCTTCTCGTCCTTGGCCGGAATGTCTGCCGAGGACGACGTGCACATCTGAATTACACCAGCTTCCTGGCACTTCGGCATGATGCCCAGTGTCACCGAAGACGACCACGTTCCCAGAATTCCGATAACCTGGTTGACGTTGATCAGCTTGTCGGCCGCCCGGACCGCGGTTTCAGGGTTCGTCTCCGAATTCTCCTGGGTCAGCTGCACCTCGCGCCCCAAGACCCCGCCCGCTGCATTCACCTCTTCAACCACCCGGCGGTGCGCCGCCGCGATATTAGGGCCGAAGGGGCCGCCGCCACCGGTATTGGGTGTCAGGCTTCCGACATTTATTGGGTCCGCGCCAAGGACCAACTTTGGCGCAATTGCCGTTGCGGCAAAGGCCGCCGCCGTTCCTTGAAGCGCCCTGCGGCGCGTGATCAGCTTGTTCATTTTCGTTCTCCTCTGTCCCCATTTCCTGGCGGGTAGCCCACCGGTTTCCTCGTTCTCGTGTCGCTAGGATTTTCACACTATGTCATGTTTATTTTTTTGTTAATTACAGTTTTTTCAAGGGTTATATCGAAATTTCTCCTCTGGCATGAGACCGCGGGGGCGCAAGCGGAGTACGACAATCAACAGAACGCCGATCAGAATGATTCGCAGCGCTGATAGCTTCTCCGCGTCCAACCAGATCATGAAATCGCCGAGAAATCGCGTGCCCTCAAGCAGGGCCATGACCACGCCCGCGCCGATCAGCAGCCCCTTGTTGTTACCGGCCCCACCAACGATCACCGACATCCATATGAAAATAGCGACCATGGGCATGAATACATCCGGGCTGATGTTCTGGACGTAGTGGGCATAAAGCGCCCCGCCCAGCCCCATAAAGGCGCCACCCAGGGCGAATACCTGGATCCGGTATCGCAGCACTACCTTTCCCAAGACCCCGGCAACCACATCATCCTCGCGAATGGCGCGCAGGACCCGTCCATAAGGGCTGCGGCGGATGCGTTCGCTAATCAGGAATATGATCAGTACGGTGACGGCAACCAGAGCGAGGTAGAAATAAGCGTATTGGTCACGATCAAGCATTCCGCCCAACGGGCGGGCATCGATACGCAGGCCGCGCGGTCCCTCCGTCAGCCAATCCTCGTTGAGAACGAACAAGCGGACGATCTCGCCAAACCCCAGCGTTACAATCGCCAGGAAATCCTCGCGCAGTCGGATCGACAACAGCGCGACGGCCGCGCCCCAGATCAAGCCCATGACGGGCGCTGCAAGCATGGCCCATTCAACCGGCCACCCTGCCTTCACGCTAAGAAGCCCGCTGGTGTAAGCGCCGATGGCGTAGAATCCGGCGACACCGAAATTCACCATGCCGGTCATGCCCCACTGCAGGTTCAGAGCAAGGGCCATGATCATAAAGAAACCGACATAGGTGGCGATGGAAACGAAGTAGAAGGTCATGACGGCTGCCTCTCCCTCATTTCTTGATCTGCGCCTCGCCGAACAGCCCCTGAGGCCGCAACAGCAAGAGCAATGCAATGATGATAAAACCGACACCGACCTTGTAGGTACTGGGCAGAACCAGAACGGTCAGTTCTTCGGCAATTCCTACCAACAACGCTCCCAGCATCGCGCCGTAGGCAGAGCCGATGCCGCCGAGGATCGCTGCCGCAAAGATCGGAATTGTAAGGTTCCAGCCCAATAGAGGCTCGATCACCAGATCGAGTCCCCCCAGAGTGCCGGTCAACCCGAAAAGCGCGCCGCAATACAGCCAGGTGAAAGCGATGACGCGGCCGGTGTTGATGCCGCGCACCTGCGCGAGCATGAAGTTATCGGATGTCGCCCGCATGGCTTTGCCTATACGCGTGTAGCGAAGGATTGCGTGGGTCAGACTAGCTACAGCCAAAGCCAGACCGATGATCCAAACCTGTTCGACGGTGATGCGCATCCCCGCGAATTTCATCGGACGCGTAAGCGGCAGGTCGAATCCGCGCACATCCGCACCCCAGAATAACCGCACGCCCTGTTCCAGAATTAATGTCAGCGCAATGGAGACGATCAACAGGGTAATCGGCGAATGCTCGCGCATCGGCTTGAACACGATCTCATCGCTCAACCACACCAATGCTCCGGTCACCGCCATACCCAGCAAAGTCGCCAGCACGAGCGGTAAGCCCAGTGTCACATTGAAGGCGAAAACCGCGAACGCGCCGACGGTGATATATCCGCCGATCGCGAAGTTTGGAAACCGCAAGATGCCAAAAAGCATGCTGAAGGCCACCGCCGGCGGACCTATCAATGCGGCATTCACCAACGCGTTGATCAAAACCTGCCCCATCGGCCCGCCCCCTCTATTGCCGGGTGCCGAGGTAGAGTTCTCCCACCTCGGCATTGTCCAGCAACTCGCTTGCCGGAAGGTTCAGCTTGATTTCGCCGGCGGCCATGACGATGCCGCGATCGGCAATACCAAGACCCTGGATTGCATTTTGTTCGACCATCAGCACACCTACGCCGGTCTCGTTGACACGCCGGACCGTTTCAAACATCTGGCCAACCATCTTCGGACTGAGCCCCGCGGAAGGCTCATCCAGAAGCAAGAGTCTTGGCGCGACCATCATAGCCATGCCGAAGGCCGCCATTTGCCGCTGTCCGCCGGAGAGATTGCCCGCACGTACGGCAGATCGCTCCTGCAACACCGGGAATAGCTCAAAGACGTGCTCCATTCGTTCGTGACGCGTATCCGTCGCAGTCCATGCACCCATCTCCAGGTTTTCTTGCACTGTGAGGGTACGAAAGACGTTAGCCTCCTGCGGCACATAAGCGACGCCGTGCGCGGCCATTCTGTTCGCAACCATCCCCGTCAGATCATCACCATCGACGCGTACACTTCCGATGCGAGGACGTACAACACCTGCCAGCGTCTTAATCAGCGTCGATTTCCCCGCGCCATTCGGCCCGATAATTGTTGTGATGCTCCCGGCCGATAGCTCGAAAGTGACATCCTTGATGATGTCGCCTTTTCCATAGCCGGCGCAGAGCCCCTCTACCGCCAACAGAGGCCCGGTCATGCCACTCCCCCAAGATAAGCTTCGATCACCGTTGGATCTCGGCGCACCAGGTCAAAGGGGCCCTCGGTCAGCTTGCGCCCTTCGGTCATGACGATGACCGGGTCGCATAGGCGGGCGATGATATCCATGTCATGTTCGACGATCAGGAAAGTCCGGCCCTGGTCCCGGTTAAGGGTGATGATGATCTCCTCCAGGGTTTTCATCAGTGCCGGGTTTACTCCCGCTCCGGGTTCGTCCAGCAGGATCAGCTCGCAATCCAGCATCAAGGCCCGCGCAAGTTCCAAGAGCTTCTTCTGACCACCCGAGAGGTTCTCCGCATACTCGTCGCGGAGGTCCGCAAGGCGCGCAAACTCAAGAACCTCACACGCCTTTGCATAAAGCGCCCTTTCCTCCCGCGCCACTGCACCCGGTTGCAGAAAAATGGGGAGCAAACGCTCGCCGAGCTGCGCGAGGGGCGCCAGCATTAGATTTTCCAGGCAGGTTAAACGGCCGAGTTCCCGGCTCAGCTGGAAGGTGCGAACGACTCCCAAGGGCGCTAAACGATGCGATGGCCATCCGGTGATGTTCCGCCCGAACGCATGGACCTCGCCGGAATCCGGCGGGATTACGCCCGACATGCAGTTGAACAGCGTTGACTTGCCAGCCCCATTGGGGCCGATCAAACCCGTCACTGTGCCGCGTCGCACCTCTAAATCCATACCGGAAAGCGCTTGCACGCCACCAAAGGCTTTCTGCAGGCCGCTGACCGAAAGAATTGCGTCGCCACCTGCGTTTTGCAGTGCAGCCCCATCTGCCCCAAACAAGTGTTTTTGATCCTCTCCGCTTTTGTAGCTCTAGTTAGATAACCACTGTAACCACGGACCCGTCCACCGCGCCACACGATCTTGTGAAATACGTGATCTGGAGATCTATTTTCCGTTTATCCCCCCAATTCCCATCATCCACAGGCAGAACGACTCGCAGCTTTTGTATTAAAATGCAGAATAATTTACACATACCTCCGAACCAGGAAGGCCGGGCGGCTAATTGATGACCGATGAACCAGCGCAACATGATGATCTTTCAGCACGATTGCTGGATTGGTTGCAGGCGGGCGAGAAGCAGCCTGGCGGAAAGCTGCCGCTGTACGACGCAAACGGGGAGCGCATTCCCAAGGCGTTGATTCAGGTTTCTCTTGAGTATGGATTGGTAGAGCCCTGGACGCCCGGTGTTGCGGCTTTGGGTATCTGTAAGCTGACCCCCCTTGGCCGTAGATTTTTGAGCGCACCGATCCCGCAAGGCACCCCCTTACCGGACGCCTCGGACACGCAGCTTGAACCATCCCAAAGCATTTCATCCAAGACGGAACCCGGTTCTTCATTGGATGAACCGGACTTGGTCGATTGGGTCCGCGACGATCCGGCCGAAGAGCAGTGGACTTCGGCAAACTGGGTGCCGGAATCCTGGAATGAGCCGCCCGCCGGGCAGGCATCACCGGCCGAACACGATTTTGACATCACGGAAACCGGCGATATTTTTGCGCCGGAGCCGCAGGCCCACGCCGATGAATCGGCCTCTGCCCGGCATAACACCATTTTCAACGTTGATGAGGATTTTCGTCCCGACAGCCGCCACCCCGATGGCCCGCGTTCTGACATGTTAAGCAGCCAGGATTCCGACGATCCGGATTCCGAAGTTTGGGACGACGAAGATTCGGATTTGGACGCATGGGATATAGCGCTACGCGGTCACACGGATACGCTTGACGGGCCGCCTGAACTGGCGTCGAGCGAACCTGATGACCGGCGCCGGGACGATCTGGACGAACGCGACCGCTTGCCGCCGATCGATGCGCCGACCGCACGCTTTAGCCCCAGACCAACGGCCGCGGGAACCATTGGTTCCGGCAGATTCAGACCCGGTGGCGCAGACGGCCGGCCGCTTCCCGCAGACGGCATGGTCCTGAAGAACAAGCGCTTCGATGACACCCTGCCCGATGCCCTTCTTGATTTGCGTACGCAGCCTGATGGACGCGAGTCGATAACCAGTCGGCGCACTTTGCGGCTTTTAGTCCTTTCCGCAGTGGTAACAGCGATTTCGGTTGTTCTGATTTTCCTGTTTCTCCTGAATCTCAACCGCGACGGTCCGCAAATTGCCATTCTGGCACCGGAAAATCTCTCTCCCGTGGAGCCCGTTGCTGAGACCTCCACTGAACTGCCTACCAGCCTCCCAGGCGAGGACGCTCAGAGCGACGATAACCTGACCGCGACTACGCCATTTATCACAGCGCCGTCCCCCCAGCATCCGGCGGTGACAGAAACTCCGGAAACAGAGACAGCGGAACCGTCCCCGACCGTTGAAATCCCGGAAAACACGACGAGCAAAAAAGGATTTGCAGGTACGAAAAACTCCCGTTTTTCGGCCGAAACGCTAGTGATACCTTTCGACCCTGCTTCTCGCCAGATTATCGAGCGGATCGTTCCGCCTGCGGCCCCGACCGCGCCAATCCCAGCGGTTTCGTCGTCAACGAACAGCGATGGCACAACCGACTCCGCTCCCATCGACGTTCCGGAGACCGCCGCTTTGGAAGCCCCACAAGACCAAGTCCCGGAACCTCAGCAATCGACACCAACCACACAGCAAGCGCTTCCGGGCGCTGGCGAAAATGTTGAATCGGAAAGTACGTCGCCGGGGTTGGCTGGCTCCGAACCGACGGGCAGTAGTACGGCGCCTTCACGGATCAGTTCAGACTTTCTGCCGGATGCCGTTCCCTTGACCCGGCAATCCCCCGACGATGCCGCGCCGGAGGAAGCCTTCAGCCCGAACCCCGATCCCCATTTATCAGAGAGAAGCTCACTGCGCCTCGCCGACCCCAAAAGCGATTCGGGCGACCCATCACCCCAGACCTCCGCCGTACCAGGACCAGGGCCGGGGTCGTCGGTATCTCTACCGCTTGCAAAACCCGCGGCGCCCCAGACCTCCACAGCGACCTTCCAGACAGTATCGCTTCCGTTACCCGGGCGGCGATCCGGCCAATATAGGCTGCAACTCCTGGCGACCGGAGATCGCAACGATGCGGAGTTGCGCAAAGAGCAACTCATCTGGCGCTACAGCGATCTGTTCCAGGAGGCCCCTGTCTTTATCGAGGTGGTTCGTCGTACCGCCGCTCCAACCCTCTATCGTGTGAAGGTCGGCGCTTTCGACAGTCGTGATCGTGCACAAACGCTCTGTCTGGCACTCCGCGAGCGTGGTCAGGACTGCCTGTTGCTGACCACGCCCTCTCGTTGAAACGCCGAGTAACTTAGGAAGCGCTGCAACGGCCGACGGCGACAAAGCTGTTTGGCGCGCCGTATGTCGAAATGTTCTCTGAAAAGAGGTAACCCCAGGTGAAGGTCTTTTTCATACTATCGTATGCGACCATTTCAGCGCCCAAGGTGCAGACATAAAGCATTGGCTGCAGATCCTTGTAGGGTTTGGCGCAAACAAAGCTTTCCTGCTTGCCAAGCGTTTGAGAGCCGGGGCGCTTGGGATGGGTCATGACCATCTCCACCTCGGAAATAAACTCCATCGCAAAGCCATCGCCCTGAAACGGCAGAACTGAACTGGAGCCGTCCTTGAACTCGATACCGCCGGTGGTTTCCTCGTTGCACTGGAGGACTTGTCCCACCTGCGCATCCGCGGCCCCTAAAGGCAACAGGGCAGCCAGGCCCAGAACCGCAAAGAATAAACGCATGTCGCTTTCTCCCTGTTCTTACGCATGTTGAAGCCGATGAGAAGTCGTGGCAATCGGCCCCCGATTGGGATGCCGGCAAGGATCCGGTGATTACCGGTTCATCTGCCGCAACTCCTGGGTTATATCCTGCGCTTGGCGCAAACGGCTGAGCGATTCCGCCTGATCGAATGGATCTGCCCGACCGCTTGCAAAAGCTTTCTGATAAAGTCTGTAGCTTGCTTTCGCCTCGGCTTCCTGATCGCCACCGCTGCAACCCGCTGAAGCAAGGCTCAAGTAATCGTGCCCGGTTACACCGGCATACTGCCTTACCTGCGGCCAAAGGTAGCTGTCATAGCTGTTGCCAGCGACCCATCCGATCAGCGTCAAGCCCTCATCACGCCGATCACAAGGATGACCTTGCGCCGAGGCAAGATGAGCCGCGAGAAGCGGCAGCGCCAAGGCAACGCCGATCCAAAATTTTCTCAGTGGCCTCATAGAATGCTCCACTCAATCCACAATATGCAATTGCAGACAGAATAAGACGTAGCGACCCCTCTAAGCAACCAAAGCTGTCGCGCCGGTCAATTTTGTGTGGGCAAATAGCTGTCCGACCATTTCAACACGAGGTTGAACGACACAGAAATTCGCTGCTCACGAGACAGGTTCGGGTGTACGAAATGATGCAGGAAAGCGGGCCAAATCATGATCGTTCCGGCTTTTGGCTGGACCGTGAATTCGGCCTCGATCTGCGGATCGTTTCGGATTGCCGTCATGTTCGCTTGCGGTCTCGGATCATAGAATGAAATGGCACCGGGCCGGCGGTCCTTGCGCCCCGGCAGATCTTCGTACTTCTCTGGGATCGCAACATAGTAGGTGCCGCTCAACCATGCATGCGGGTGATTGTGGAGATCGTGATAATCCCCGAAGCGGTTCACGTTTGCCCAACCCTGCATCGCCCAGTCCACTCGGTAGTCGATTCCCGCTTGGCGCAGATAGTCGATGGCGCTCTTGTTTATGCACTCGCGCAGCCAGCCAATCGCCGGGTGGTCGCGATCGAGGAAGTTCTCCGCCAAGTAATCCGTCGTCAGATCCTTGCGTGCGCTTTCCAGACTCTCGATTTCCGCAGCGAGCACCTTATTCGCCATCTCCGCTTGGGGAATTTCCCGACGCAAAAGCAAGGTAGGCCAAAGCTGGTAGAATCCGTTGGGGTCAGGTTTTTGTTTCATGATATCGGGAGGCTATCGCCTCCCGGCGCCGGATGCCAGCCCCCTTCCACCCAATTGCCGGATACCCGGTTGCCAAACTCAATAGCACTCGCCACTTTAGCTTGAAGCAACCGCCATTCCGGCATCGACGAGAAGGAATTATCCAAACGATGAGGTATCTGCACACCATGGTCCGCGTGACCGACCTCGAAAAGTCGCTCGACTTTTATTGCACTAAACTCGGCATGACCGAAGTTCGGCGCTACGACAACGACAAGGGACGTTTCACGCTGGTGTTCCTTGCCGCTTCCCACGATAAGGAAAATGCAAAAGCCCATTCCGCCCCGGTCGTGGAACTGACCTACAACTGGGACCCCGAGGCTTACGACGGCGGCCGCAACTTCGGCCACTTGGCCTACGAGATCGATGATATCTATGCCACCTGCCAGAAACTGATGGATAGCGGCGTTACCATCAATCGCCCGCCCCGCGACGGTCGCATGGCTTTCATTCGCTCACCTGATGGCATCTCCATTGAACTGTTGCAGGCCGGTGAAGCGCTGGAACTGCGCGAACCCTGGACTTCAATGCCCAACACCGGCACGTGGTAAACAGCAACAAATGCGGTGCATTCAGTCCTGCTGAGCTTCTTCAAGCCTCCAGCAGGCGAATGCTGCCGCAAAGGCTCCCAGGGTTAAAATCGCGAGCGCCATCAAGAGACTCCAAGACATTACCAGCCCGATCACAACGCCGCTGCCAAGCAGGACCACGCCGATAAGGCTGTTGCTGAGAGCAACATACTGGGCCCGGGTTTCGGCGGTCGTCATATCGATCAACTGTGTCTTGCGACCGATCCTGACACCGGAATGCGACACGCCGAGCACAAACAGTACCGCGCCATGAAGCCAGAGGCTGCCCAGAACCTGCGGCAAGGCAGCGTGGATGGCTAGAACGACCGCGCCAAGAAGCCCGGCACCGACGGCTGCATAGGTCATGGTTCGGCGGCTTGATCGATCGGATAAGCCGCCCCAAACCGCCGAACTGAGAGTTCCCGCAAGGCCGGTCGCAACGACTAGCAATCCAAGAGTGGCGAGCGATCCGTCAGTACCCTGCTGCGCGAAAGCGACATATATTGGGCCTGCAAACGCAGTACTCAAAAGGAGCGAGCGCGCCCACAGGAAGCGCCGCAACTCGGCATCCGCAAACAACAGATCGATCTGTCCCGTCAACACCGACTTCAAGTCGCGCCCACCTTCGGTAGCGCCCTCCTCTTCGTCCAGCGTCAAGAAGGTGACCGCCCCCAACAGCCAAGAAACCCCGGCGGCGGCAATAATAGCGAACAGCAGGCCATCGCTGCGTTGAACCTCAGGCACGAGCGTCAAATAGATGCCCACCAGTCCCGTGACCGCACCGGCGATGGACTCTGCATAGCCCGACAAGCGGCCTCGTTTCGCCTTAGCCACCGTCTTGCCGAGCACGTCCTTGGCTGCAACGGACGCGACGCCACGCGCCAGGCTGAAGACCGCAAGCAAAGCAATGACTGCGACACCGGCGGAAAAACCCTCAAGCCCCGCCATGCCGGCCATTGCCATGGCGAGGATGCAGAGACCTTCCACGGCACTGGCAAAGGCCCAAAAGTGCTTGCGCCGTGGAAAGCTGCGAATCAACCCGCCGACCAGCAACTGCGGCAAGAGAGACAGAGACTCGCGGATCGGCACCAGAAGCCCTACGAAAAAGGCCGGAGCACCCAGCGCGCCGAGCAACCAGGGTAACACCACCTTGGAATCGGCAAGGCCGTCGCCGATTTTGCTGAGGCCCATGGCCGCCGTCTGGATAACGAAACTACGCGGCTGGTCGTGGCAGGCCGCCTCGCTAATATCCTTGCAGAGCCGCGCATCCTCCTCACCAACGGCGGCATGGAATAACCTTTCGGTCCAATGAAGGGCCTTTTCCACTTCTTTTATTCCTTCTTTCCAGCCAGCGTCGAGGCGGAGCCAAAGGCGTTTAGCTCTTCTGCCGTCGCCGCCTGGGCGGCAGCCACAAGACTTTCGAACCGACGAACGAGGTCATGCCCTTCCGTCGTCAGGCGCGCGCCGCCGCGCTGCTTTCCGCCCACATGCGTTTCCACGACCAAAAACGCGAAGCAACTGTTCAACTCGTCGACCAGCCGCCAGGCACGGCTATAAGACATATTCAGCGCGCGGGCTGCCGCGGCAATCGAGAAATGCTCATCGAGCGCCTTCAATAGCGCAATCTTGCCGGGGCCAAGCTGACCACCGCCCGGCAGCGTAATCTTGATCCAAAGCCGCGCTTTGCTGTTGGAAGATGTCATGCCCTCAACCCTATCGCACTGTCCTTACGAAACTATAGGCCCCAGAAATTTGCCGGCCTTCCATTCTCGGTAATCACCATACCCCTTGAACCAGCAAATCTATTTGATAGCTTTTGTTGTGACACCCTTTGAGGAAGATTTGGAGAGGATTACTAAATGTCCAGTGAAGGCCTTCACGAGCCGATTGAGAAGCTCAGCAAGAAAACCATCAACATGCACCGTGCCATCGTCTCCCTGATGGAGGAGTTGGAGGCGGTCGATTGGTATCAGCAACGTGCCGATGCCTGCGATGATCCGGAGCTCAAGGCCATCCTGATCCACAATGCTAACGAAGAAATCGAGCACGCGATGATGGTGCTGGAATGGATTCGGCGGAACAACGAGACCTTCGACAGCGAGATGAAAGAGCGCCTGTTCAGCGACGCGCCGATCTCCGATCACTGAGGTATCTCAGTGCCAAAGTCGGCGGCACTGGGATAGCAAAACAGCACGATGGTGATCCTCGCTGGCAAGGCAAAAATAGGTCAGACGCGAGGACACCATCACGGGGGGCGTCTGCGTTCACATGAAGAAAACACTCCGCTAGTCCAAACCCATCCCCTGCCGAGCCAATAGGATTGGCAAGCGCTGGCGTAACTCTTTATCCAGTTCGCTGGAGACATGCCGCGGGAAAAAGCTGGCAAGGCGCTCCTTCTTGACTGCAGTCGCGGTCTCGACCACGTCGGGACGACCTTTCTCCACCCATTCCTTGGGGCTGGTGCGATCGCCGAGCTCCGGATAGACGTAATCTCGCTGCATCAACTCCAGCGTCGAGGAATGCCCCAGGTAATGACCCGGCCCTTCGGTGCAGACCTGCCGCATCACTTCAAGCGACAGGGAATCCTCGGTCACCTCGATTCCACGCACGCAACGCAGGCACTGTCCCAGCATGTCATTATCCAACAACAAACTCTCCAGGCAGAAACCGAGAAGCGATGCGTGCATGCCCGCCGACTCATAAACCATATTGAGCCCGGCCAGCCCGGCCATCACGTTCGAGATCGCCTTTTCATAGCCCGCCTGAAGGTCGGGAAGCTTCGAATCGGCCATGCCCGCCGCCGCCCCGCCCGGCAAATCATAGAACTGCGCCATCTGCGCACAGGCGGCTGACAATAATGCCTGCTCGCCCGAGCCACCGGACATCGCGCCAGTTCGCAAGTCGGATACGAAAGGCCAGGTTCCGAAAATCGCCGGAGCCCCGGGCTGAATCGCATTGACGTAGCAAATGCCAGCCAGGACTTCCGCGGTGGCCTGCATTACCGCGCCGGCCAGGGCAGGCGGCGCCGTCGCACCCGCTTGGCCTGCCGACAGCAACAGAACGGGCATGCCGCCGTGAACACAAGCTTCGAGAACGCGGCAAGCATCCTCGGCAAACTTCATCGGCGGAACGACAAAGCAGTTCGAGTTGGATACGAAAGGCCGGTCTCTCCAAGCCGCTTCGCCGCCGGCAACCGCATGCAGAAGGTCGAACACCTTGGGCATGTTCTCGCCCAGCGTGAAGCTGCAACCGACGTGCTTGGTGGTTCCGGCGATGGAGGCATAAAGCGTGTTGATGTCCAGCTCTTCCAGGGTATTCACGTCGCAGGGCGTGAGCGGGCGCTGAAAGAAGTGGATGTTGTCCAGCTGCTGGACCAACCGCGCGGCATCATAAAGGTCCTGAACCGTGGCGTTGCGGTAGATACGCTGCTCGACATCCACCATCATCGTCGCCGCACCTGCGGTTCCGAAATGCACTTTCTTGCCCTGCGGATGGAGGTCGTACAGCGGGTCGCGACCGTACAGCGGTCTATTGCGCCATGCCTTCGCAACCATGTCCTCAACCATGGCTCTGGGAAATCTCAACCGCCCGTCGTCACCCAGAATCGCACCCGCGGCGGTGCAGTACTCGATACAAGAGGGAATTGCATCGGCTAGACCGATCTGCTCCAACGCATCCAGGGCCGCCTCATGGACGCGCCGTACCTGGTCATCGGACAGCGGGCGATACACACCGCCTTCGAGCCCGGCTCGGATCGGCTTCAAATCGTCGGGAAGAGGTGCAGCGCGTGCCGCCCTCCGGGCCTCTCGACCACCTTTCCTTCGGCCTTCGCGGACTGCTGTTTCTTCCGTCATGGCCCGATTTCCTTCTTGCTGAGGTTTTCAATGCTTCCTGTTCATAGTCGGGTACGATCCGCCTTGGGATCGTAGAGTGGTTTGAGCGAGGCTTCAGCCGGGTACCGAACGCCGGCGACCTCGATCTCGTAGTGCGAGGCCAGTTGATCGGCTGCACTTTCGCCCTCCACACAAGGCACATAGCCCAGCCCGATGGCCCCACCCAGCCAGTGCCCATAGTTGCCGGAGGTCAAGCGGCCTACGATCTTGCCGTCACGCAGGATCGGCTCGTTATGGAATAGCAAGGGCTCGGGGTCGGTTAGCTTGAACTGCAGCATCCGGCGGCCAACCCCTGTCTGCTTTTTCGCAAGCACCGCCTCACGCCCTAGGAAGTCGCCGAAGCAGGACGTCGGCTTGTCTGTTTTGACCGCGAATCCCAGGCCCGCTTCCAGCACATGATCCTCGTCGGTTATGTCGTGGCCGAAGTGACGGAAAGCCTTTTCGATACGGCAGGAGTCCAGCACATGGAGACCGCAGAGCCGAAGTCCTTGCGACGGCCCTGCCTGAGCTATGCTGTCGAACACATGACCGGCCATCTCACTGGAGACGTAAAGCTCCCACCCCAACTCACCGACATAGGAAATTCGGTGAGCGCGTGCGATCCCGAGCCCGATCTCGATCTGCTGCATGGTCCCAAATGGGAAATCTTCGTTGGAAAGGGATTGCGGTGTCAGGGGTTGCAACAAGTCCCTGGCCTTGGGACCCATAACGCAGATTACCGCCTCCCCCGCCGTAACATCGACCGCCACGCAATGCGCCTCGTCCGGGATATTGCGCTTCAACCAAGCCATATCGCGCTGCAATGTCGCGCCCGGCGTGACCACTAGGAAGCTGGTTTCATCCAGGCGCGTAATGGTCACGTCCGCCTCAATACCGCCATGCCGGTTGAGCCACTGCGTATAAACGATGCCGCCGGGCTCAACCGCTACGTCGTTGCCGGAAAGACGCTGCAAAACCGCCTCTGCGTCGCGGCCTTCGACCCGTATCTTGCCAAAGGAAGACATATCGAACAGCCCAACTGCGCTGCGGACGGCCTTGTGCTCCTCTGCGGCATAAGCAAACCAGTTTTGCCGTTTCCAGCTGTAAGTGTATTCGGCTTTGCGGCCCTTCTCGATCTCGTCGGGCGGCAGGAACCAGTTGGCCCGCTCCCAGCCGCTTGCTTCGCCGAAACAGGCGCCGCGCGCAGCTAAACGCTCATGCAAGGGCGAGGTGCGCACGCCCCGCGCAGAGGCATACTGGCGGTAAGGATAGTGATCGGCATAAAGCAACCCCAGCGTCTCCGTGACCCGCTCCTTGAGATACCGCCTGTTGCCCTGGAAGGGCTGCATTCGGCGGATATCGACATCCCAGAGGTCAAAGGGAGGTTCGCCTGCATTCATCCACTCGGCCAGTGCTTTTCCCGCGCCGCCCGCCGATTGAATCCCGATGGAATTGAACCCCGCCGCCACGAAGAAATTATTCAACTCCGGCGCTTCGCCCAACAGATAGCGGTCATCCGGCGTGAAACTTTCCGGGCCATTGAAGAACGTATGGATACCGGTCGATTCCAGAACCGGAAAGCGGTTCACCGCCTTTTCGAGAATCGGCTCGAAGTGTTCGAAATCCTCGGGCAGCTGATCGAAGCAGAAATCTTCGGGGATGCCGTCCAGCGCCCAAGGCTTTGAGACAGGCTCGAACGCACCCAGCAAAATCTTGCCCGCGTCTTCTTTGTAATAGGCGCATTCGTCCGGGACCCGCAGAACCGGCAATGTCGATGGCAGGCCGGGCACCGGTTCGGTGACGATGTAGAAGTGCTCGCACGCCTGCAACGGCACATTCACCCCCGCCATGCGGCCAACTTCGCGGCCCCACATGCCGGCGCAGTTCACGACATACTCAGCACGGACCTCGCCCTTGTCGGTCGAAACGCCGGTAACGCGCCCGGCCTCCTGGTGGATGGCGGTCACTTTGGTATTCTCGAAAATCCTGACCCCCCGGTTGCGCGCACCCTTGGCCAGTGCCAGCGCGATGTTGGCCGGATCGCCCTGCCCGTCGGTCGGCAGGAAGACACCGCCCTTCACCCCATCGAGATTTATGTATGGGTGCTTTTCAAGACATTGCTCCGGTGACAGGACGTCCGCCCGCAAACCAAAGGTCGCCGCCATTGATGCGCCGCGCTTTAGCTCCTCGAAACGATCATCGCTCAAAGCCAGGGCTAGCGAGCCGCGCTGGCGAAGCCCGGTCGCAACCTCTGTTTCCTCTTCCAAGGTGGCATACAATTCGGCGGTATACTTGGCTAGCTGGGTCATGTTGTAGGATGCGCGAAGCTGCCCGATCAGCCCCGCCGCGTGCCAGGTGGTCCCACTGGTGAGTTGTTTGCGTTCCAACAGTATGACGTCCCGCCAACCGAGCTTGGCCAGGTGATAGGCAACGGAACAGCCAATCACGCCGCCACCGATAATGACCGCTCGCGCTGACCCGGGAAAATCGTTCATTCGAAATCTCTCCTAACTCTTCAATCGACTATTGCTCGGGTCGTAGAGCGGTTCGCTCCCGACCACGGCTGAAAAACGCTCGCCAAAAATATCGACTTCCAGGGCGGTGCCTTCGACCGCCAAATCACGGCGCACATAGGAAAGCGCAATCGACTTGCCGATACGGTGCCCGTAGCCGCCCGAAGTAACGAGCCCGACCCGCTCGCCATCCTTCCAGATCGTCGCCAGATAGGGCGCATCCGCAGTCCCAGCATCGACGATCAGCGGCACGAAACGCTCGCTTGGCCCCTTCTGCTTTTCCTGGAGCAGGGCGTCGCGCCCGACGAACGCTGCCTTGTCGAGCTTGACGAAACGGTCCAGCGCACCCGCCAGCGGAGAGAAGTCCGTGGAAAGGTCTTCCTTCCAGGATCGGTAACACTTCTCCAATCGCATTGCGTTCAGAGCATAGATGCCAAAGTCACGGATGCCTTCGGCCTCACCTGCCGTCCAGAGCGCTTGGTAAACGCCGACCATGTACTCGTTCGGCAGGTGAATTTCCCAGCCCAACTCGCCGGCGTAACTGACCCGGATCGCGCGCCCACGAGCCATCCCGATCACGATCGGCTGGTGGCTTAACCAAGGGAAGTTCTCGCTGGAAAGGTCGTTCTCGCAAACCTGGGTCAGCACGGCGCGGCTCTTGGGACCCGTCAAAACCAGAGTGCCCCAAGCCGCCGTCACGTTATCGATCTTGATACCGGAATCAGCCGGCAAGTGCGCCAGCAGCCAGTCCCGGTCATGCCATTCAGCCCCTGACGCCGTCATCAGCCAGAAGTGATCCTCGGCAAAACGCGTTACCGTCATTTCGGTCAGGATGCGACCGGATTTGGTTGCAAAGTAGACCAGCCCGATCCGCCCGGGTTTGGGCAACGCGCCGGTGATCAGATCTTCCAGCCAAGCGGCGGCACCGTCGCCGGAAACCTCGAAGCGTGCAAAGCCAGGGAGATCGAGAATGCCAACCGCCTCCTGCACGGCCTTGCATTCCTCGCCGACGGCATCGAACCAATTAGTCCGGTGAAAGGAGAGTTGGTTTTCGGCTTCGTCCTTACCGGCTCTCGGGAACCAGCAGGCGCGTTCCCATCCGGCCCGCGCACCGAAGACGGCACCCTTGGCCCGGAGCGTTTCATAGAGGGGTGAGGTCTTGGCGGGGCGTCCCGCGGGCCGTTCCTCGTTGGGATAACCGATGGCATATTCACGTTGATAAAGCTCTACGGCCTTGGCGCGGGTATATTCTTTGGTAACGTAGCCGGTGAACCGTCTTGGGTCGATCGACCACATATCCCATTCGGTCTCGCCCTCGACGACCCACTCCGCCAGGACCTTGCCCGCGCCACCGCCCTGAGTGATGCCAAAGGAGAAGACGCAAGCTTCGAAGGCGTTGGGCACGCCGGGCATGGGTCCGACCAGCGGATTGCCGTCCGGTGTGTAAGGTATCGGGCCGTTGATGACTTTCTGTATGCCTGCCTTGCCCAGGATCGGCACGCGGCGGCAGGCATCCTCGATATAGAATTCCAATCGCTCCAAGTCGTCCGGATAAAGCTGGAAGGAAAAATCCTCGGGCATCGGATCGTTCTCGTTGACCCAATGCGGCGTCGCTTGCCACTCGTAGGGACCCAGGATCAAGCCGTCGCGTTCCTGACGCAGGTAATAGGAAATATCGGGATCGCGCAGCAATGGCACTTTCCCATTGAGCGCAGCCAGTTCCGGCACCGACTCTGTGACAAGATACTGATGCGCCATCGCGACGCTGGGAACGTCGCGCCCAAAGAAACGACCGACCTCTGCGGCCCTGTAACCTGCTGCGTTCACAACCTTCTCGCAGCGAATGCTGCCCTGCGCCGTGATCACTTCCCACTCGCCCGAAGCGAGGCGGCGCACATCCGTAACCGGCGCAAAGCGGATAATCTTGGCACCCAGATCGCGCGCGCCCTTAGCAAAGGCCTGGGTAAGCTGGGCCGGGTCGATATCGCCATCGGTGGGATCCCAGACGCCACCGAGAATATCGTGGGTTTCAAGAAAAGGGTGGGCGGCGCGCATCTCTTCGGTCGTCATCATATCGAAGTCGATGCCCTGGTGGCGCGCCATGCCGACCACGTGTTGAAACTCCTCCATGCGGTCCTTGCTGTGGGCCAGCCGGATCGAACCTGTATTGTGGTAGTTCATCGGATAGTCCACCTCGTCGGCGAGACGGGTGTAGAGCGCGGTCGAATAGCGCTGCATCTTCATGATAGACCAGGAACCGGAGAAGCTTGGACAGTTGCCGGCAGCGTGCCAGGTCGAACCGGAGGTCAACTCGTTCTTCTCCAGCAGCACGCAGTCACTCCAACCCATCTTGGCTATGTGGTATAGGCTGGAGCAGCCAACGACACCGCCACCGATGATCACGACACGGGCATGGGATGGAAGTTGGGCCATGGTCGCTTTTTCCTCTTCTTTGATCAGTACACCGGCGGAGCGATCACCCAGATCACCACCGCCGGTTCATCATGGGGATTTGCCCAGCGATGCGTTTCCCCCTTGAATCGGAAACTGTCGCCGGGATTGAGGTGGAATGAGCGTTCGCCGATCCACAAATCGAGCCGGCCAGCAACCAAATAGCCGGCTTCCTCGGTGGGACGCAGCGCCGGTTCCGGCAATGCGGATCCAGGTTCGAACACGCTCCGGAAAATCTCGAAGCTGCCCCCCAGGTCAGGCGACAGCAATTCCTCTAGCAACCCATCCTTGCGGTCGCCCAGAACACGGCGCGACTGGGCGCGCACGATGTAACCGCGTTCTTCCTGCGGCGCCGCGTCGTTCTGGAAAAAGAAACCGAGCGGTAGTCCAAAAAGGGCCGCAATGTGCCGGAGGTCGGCGATCGAAGGTTCCGACAAGCCCCGTTCGACCTGGCTAACCCAGCCAACCGAGCGCCCTAGCTTTGAGGCAATATCCTGGAGCGTGAGGCCGCGGGCCCGCCGCAAGGCGCGCAAATCCGCGCCGACGCCACCCTTTTCCGCCTCGAAGGTCGCTTTGTCCAAAGCGCGGCTCCCTGCCACATGAAATTTTTTTAGATTTTTTCATGAAAATTTCTGTCGATGCAAGAATTTTCACCATACTGATGCGACTACGCATGCCCGGCGGTCTCCTCCAGGATCCAATCGCGCAGTATCCGCGCCGAAGCCGAGAGTCGCCGACCTTGAGGAACAAGCAGATAAAAGGAATCGCTGGCCAGGATTGCCTTTCCAATGCCCAAAGCTTCCAGGCGGCCGGACTGGACGGCCGCCGCGGCCATCCAGCGCCGTAGCAGAGCAACACCCTGCCCCGCCTCGCACAATGCGAAAGCGGTAGCCACGGTATCGACTTCCAATACAGCCGGCGCCGCATTCGCCGAAGAGAGCTCAATCTTGGATTGGGCTGCCGACCACTCCTGCCAACCCTCCCGGTATCCGATAACTTCAATGAGCCGTTGCTGGGATAGCCATTCGCCTTTGTCCCGTTCTTTGGCCGCCATTGCCAAAGCCGGGTTCGCAAAAGGCTCAAGATAGTCCTCGGTGAGGCGAAACACCTCGTTACCGGGCCATCGGCCGTCGCCATAGCGAATCTCAAGATCGATAGCGGCCTGATCAAAGTCAGAGGCCCATAAGGTGGTCAGAATGCGGAGCGGCACGGCCGGATGCCGATCCAAGAAACTCGTAATCCTTGGCAGCAACCAGTGGGCTTGAAAAGACGCCGTAGCGCGCAACTGCACGCCCTCTTTTTCCCGCCGACCGAAGAGCGCGTCCGTACCGCGTAGCAAGCTCTCGAAGGCCTGCTGGACGACCGGCCTATAGGCCTCGCCCGCCTCGGTCAGATTGATACCGCGCGGCAGCCGCTTGAAAAGCGGCCGTCCCAAGCGCTCCTCAAGCAAGCGCACCTGTTGACTGACTGCAGAAGGTGTCACGCCCAGCTCCTGCGCCGCACCGACAAAGCTGCCATTGCGCGCGGCCGCGTCGAAGGCCCGTAACCAGATCAAGGGGGGTAAGGTAATACTCATGACAAAGCCTAGCCTTAGTTTAACTTATTCTTAGGCCAAAGATTAGTCATTTGCTTGCGCCAGGCCAAGCACCGCATCTTCATGGCTAGCTTTGCGCCCCAACCCACAAGGACCTCGGAAACGATGATCGCCCCAGCAAGCCAAGCCGGTTCGAGCCTCCAAGCGCGCAACGCTCCGCGCCCGGACATGGCCGACCCCGCGCCCTATCCATTGGTTTCGAGGCTAGTTGGCCTTGAGGCCACCGACGATGCCGTCAAAGCGCTGTGGGATGACCACCGGGAAAGCCAGTTCCACGCTGTCTGGCTGCGCGATAACTGCGCCTGCGCTACCTGCCGCCACCCCGCGACCCAGGAGCGGACCTTTTTGCTTCTGGACGCTGAACAGCCAAGCTTGAGGGCCGCGACGATCCTGCCCGGCGGGCACCTCGAAGCGACCTTTGCCGACGGACACACCTCAAGCTTCGATGCTGGCTGGCTCCGGGCCAAGGCTTACGATGCCTGGGCCTTGGCCGAACGCGACCAGCCACCGGTCGAGTGGGCTGCCGACATGGAGATACCAAGGTTTCCTTTCGCCGAGGTGATGATGGGTTCGGAAGGGCTTGCCCGTTGGCTAAAGGGTTTGCTGGAGACCGGCATAGCCATCGTTACGGAAGCCCCGGCGGAATCGGGACGACTATTCGAAATCGTCAACCGTGTTCAAAACCCCAAGGAGACCAACTTCGGCACGCTGTTCGAGGTGTTTTCGAAGCCAAAGCCCAATTCAAGCGCTTACACGTCCTTGGGCCTGGAACCGCACGCGGATCTGGTTAACTGGGCCTGCCCGCCGGATTTTCAGGCGCTTTTCTGCATCGAGAATAGCACGGGCGGCGGTCGTTCCATTTTCGTCAACGCCATGACCGTAACCGAGGCCCTGAGGCTCCAGGACCCGGAAGCCTTCACATTGCTCTCCGAAGTTCCTGTCGAGTTTCGCTTCCAGGATGAAACCTGTGATCTGCGCCATCTAGCGCCGGTCGTCGAACTGGACCGCCAGGGAAGAATACGGCGCTTACGCTTCAACAACTGGCTGCGCAATCAAACTTGTGCACCGGTGGAGAGCATGGCGGCCTGGTACCGTGCCTATGCAAAGCTCTGGAGCCTGATCCGGGATCGCCGCTATCAACTGCGCCCGAGGCTGGCACCCGGCGAGATGGTGATCTTCGACAATGTCCGCGTCCTGCACGGTCGGGAAGCCTACGACGCGAATGCCGGCCGCCGTAACCTGGAAGGTTGTTACCTGGATCGTGACTGGGTCACAAGCTGCCTGCGATTGACGGACCGTGAGGCCGCAGCGCTTTAAGGGCCATCGTCCCCCAGCAGGACGATCAGTATTCCTTCCGGTAACAGCTTGATGCTGGTCGGGTGTGGCCAGGGTTGCATGGCCGAGAGAGGGTCTCGGAACAGTCGGCGCACTTCCTTGTCTCGCAGCCGACCGGTAGGCCGGTCAAAGCGGATCGTGTTGGATGCACTGAGTTGCAGCAGATTGTACAGGCGAGTGGGGTGGCAATTCAAAACACCGCATTCAACGATGCTACTGTCCATGGGTCCCGCGTGGGCGGGCATTGCATAGGGTCGTTCACTCGCAGTCGGAAGGCGCCCGACAGGGTAAACAATCAGGGGTTTGGCACCGTTTTCCGTAACCGCCTCCAAGTCGCTCATGGCTTCGATCCGCTCTATCATGCGCGTGGCGATCGACCAGTCCCGGCGGTTCAGGTTGTAGGTGACGAAACTCGCCGCATTGTGCTGAAACACGAAGATCAGTATGAGCGTCAGAGCAAGGCCCTTCATCAACCCCCCAATCAGCCCCCCGGTCAGCAGCCGTGGCGCACCTTCCAGCGCAAGCAAGGCGAAGCCCGCATAAGCCAGCGCTAAGGACACGATCCCGTTGTAGCGGTAGCTGTTGGGCGTACGCATGATCCCCAGCAGCCAAGGCAGAACCAAAAATCCGCAGGCCAATAATAATCCGACCCCGATGTACCAGACCGCATTCAACGGTTTCTGTTTCGAACCGCGATGGATGAGCGCCAAGGGATAGACCGCCAGCAGGCCGAGAAAGAGCCACTTGGCGAACTGGGGGACTAAGTGTTGTGGCAAGAACAAAAACTGCTCGAAATAGGCCAGGAAGCGCGCCAGGGTCATTTGCAATTCGCCCGTCGAACTCACCAAAGACCCGGATAGTGCATAGCCCTTGGCCATTTGTCCGAGACCGTAGGCCGTCTGCGTCACGTAGACGGACAGACCGTAGAGGAATATCCCGCACCCGAAGATCACGACCATAAGGGCCAAACGTTTGACGAAGATAGTTGGTGCGACCTCGTCGAAACCGTTGCGCAGCAACGCACGCATCCAGCCAAGGAGAAAAATCATTGGCGCCATTGGCGCCATCGCCTGGTACCCGGAGGCCGAAAGCGCCAGGCATAAACTTGACGCTAGGCCCAGGGACAGGGCTTTCAGCAGGCCTAGGGGTTGACCTTGCACCATCCGCCAGGCGAGCAGACCGCTCGCCAATGCCAGCAAGGTTGCAAGGCCCGCGTTGGGATGATTGTTCTTGAAATTGACCATCTCGGCCCAAAAAGGCGTCAAGACGAACAAACCCAGGAAAGCAAACCCCGCGAAGCGATCATCCACCACCAGAAAACGCAGCGCCAACAACCCGCCCACCAGCCACAATGCGACCATAAAACTCAACGTGAAGGCCGGCGCGAAGAGTTTGTCGGCGAACACCATCCAGATGTAGCGTTGCAGCCATCGTCCGAGCGACACGACGACATCGTACTGGTTGCCTTCTTTCCAGACGGCGGACCAGTCATCTCCCGCCAGGGTCATGTTGAACATGACGAAGCCATAGGCGATCAGACAGAGCAGAATGACGACCAACAGGCCGTCTCTGTGGTGACCGATGAGATATTCGCTCCACCCGCAAATGGGCTGGCTATTAGCCACGACCTTGCTTGATTCGGATTGCACCACTGTTATGCCCCCCAGCATGCAAGCGTCTTTTGTGGCGCTTGATTCTTGCCGATCTTTCGTTTGTTTTGGCATGATCTAGGAAAGCTAGGCAAGAAAACGCTATGCCGAACAGACCAAAATCAATTCTCGGACAGGTTCTCACAGGCGCCATCCTGCGACGCTCCCTGATCGTCACATTCATTGTCGGATCGCTTCTGAATGTTATCAACCAGGGCGACAGTCTGTTCACCACACAGCCCATCGACTGGATCAAGCTTTGCCTGACCTTTTGCGTGCCCTTCCTGGTCACGACTTATGGTGCCTATAGCGCCCTCATGGCGCAAAAACCCTAACTGTTTACGATGTCAGGATATTATTTCAGGCGTTGATGACGGCGCGCAGTCCATAGGCGAGTGCACCAACCGCAAGCACCCCGATAATCCAGTAGGCGGCAAACCACAGCAGCTTCTTCACCAAGCTGGATTTGGTGCCCCTCAATGGTAACCTTCCGACGGATCGACTTTGCCGCGGAAGACCCAGTAACTGTAGCCGCTGTAGAGCAGAATCAATGGCAAGAGCACGACCGATCCCACCAGCAGGAAACTCAGGCTGTCGTCAGGCGCCGCAGCCTGCCAGATCGTCAGGCTTGGCGGCACCATGTAGGGATAGAAGCTAATCCCTATGCCCGCAAAGCATAGAATGAAAAAGGCAAGCGCCGAGAGGAACGGTAAGGCGTCCTGGCCCTCGCGTAGCCCACGGAAAAGGAAGAATGCGGAAGCCAGGACCAAAGACGGCACGATAACCGTGAAGGCCGTCGTGGGTCCGCTGAACCAGCGATCGAGATAAGTCGGATTCAGGAATGGCGTCCAAAGACTGACCGCCCCGATCAAGCCCAGCGTTCCATACGCCGACCAATAGGCATAGCGCCGCGCTGTAGAACGAACGAAGCCCTCGGTTTTCATGACCAGCCAAGTTGAACCCAAGAGGATGTAACCGACCACAAGCGCTATGCCAGTCAAGATACTGAAGGGTGTCAGCCAATCCCACCAACCCCCTGCATAAGCACGGCCCTCGATCTCGATTCCCTGCACCAGAGCGCCCAAGGCAACGCCTTGTGCGAGCGTTGCCAACAGTGAGCCCCCGAAGAAGGCCGCATCCCACAGCCAACGGCTTTTTGAGGCACGCCAGCGAAACTCGAACGCGACGCCCCGGAAAATCAACCCCGCCAGCATTGCAATGATCGGGGCGTAGAGCGCAGGAAGAATCACGGAGTAGGCCAAGGGAAAAACAGCCAGCAACCCGCCGCCGCCCAGTACCAGCCAAGTTTCATTCCCGTCCCACACCGGCGCCACACTGTTCATCATCAGGTCTCGGCTGCCCTCGCCCTTGATGAAGGGAAACAAAATACCAACGCCTAGATCAAACCCATCCAGGATCACGTAGGCCAGAACGGCAAAAGCAATCAGTCCGGCCCAGATGAATGCGAGATCGACTTCCATCTTGCTTCCTCCCTCACCCTTGGCCCGGGTGACCGTGTGATTTAGAGGCCTGCCACGCCCCTGGCATGATACCTGCCGCCCGTGTCGGCACCTGCATCTCGTCTTCGCTCTCGCGGCTCGGCCCTTTGGCCATGACTTTCAGGACGTAGTAAATGCCGGCTCCGAACACCGTCGTATAAACCACGAAGAACAACAGCAAGGATCCCAGCAGCGCTGGCGCTTCCAGCGGTGAAACCGACTCAGCCGTACGCAGCAACCCATAAATGGTGAAAGGCTGACGCCCGACTTCCGTCGTGATCCAGCCCGCGAGGATGGCCACGAAACCGGCCGGCCCCATTAGGACGCTCGCCCGCAGCAGCAGCCGCGCATTGGCCAAGCCGCCGCCCCAGCGACGGTGTATCAGGCTCCAGAAGCCAATCAGCACCATCGCGAAGCCCAAGCCGACCATGATCCGGAAGCTCCAGAATACGAGCGCAGCCGGAGGCCGATCCTCCTTGGGCCAGGACTTGAGGCCCTTCAATTCACCGTCCCAGTCATGGGTCAGGATGTAACTTCCGAGTTTTGGAATCTCGACCGCGTAGCGCGTGACTTCGGCCTCGTCGTCCGGCAGGCCGAACAAGATCAAGGGTGCGCCTTGTCGCGTTTCGTAATGGCCTTCCATCGCAGCTATCTTGGCTGGTTGGTGCTCCAACGTGTTGAGACCATGGAGGTCGCCGGCGACGATCTGCAAGGGCGCCACCAAGGCCGCCATCCACATGGCCATGGAGAACATGATCAGTGCGGGACGATTATCCCTGTCGTGCAGAAGATGCCACGCCCCCACGGCCCCCACGGCGAATGCGGTCGTCAGATAGGCGGCCAGAACCATATGCACCAGCCGATAGGGGAAGGAGGGATTGAACACCACAGCCCACCAATCAACCGGGATGAACTGCCCGACATCGTTCATCCCGTATCCTGCCGGCGTCTGCATCCAACTATTGACCGAGAGAATCCAGAAAGCCGAGAACAGGGTGCCGACTGCAACCATCAGAGTGGCGAAAAAGTGTAATCCGGGCCCGACACGTTCCTTCCCGAAGAGCATCACACCCAGGAACCCCGCTTCCAAGAAAAAGGCGGAAAGAACCTCATACCCCATCAACGGGCCAATAACGGGACCTGCTTTATCAGAGAAGACGCTCCAGTTGGTACCGAACTCGTAGCTCATCACGATCCCGGAGACGACGCCCATTCCAAACACGATCGCGAAGACCTTTTTCCAAAAATCAAACAGGTCCAGAAATACGCTGTCCTTTTTCCACAACCAGAGACCTTCAAGAACCGCCAGGTAGCTTGCCAAACCGATCGTGAACGCCGGGAATATGATGTGAAAGGAAATCGTGAAGGCGAACTGTATCCGTGCCAACATCACGGGATCGAACAAGCTGTCCATCAAGCCGTCCATACTGGGAACCTCCCTCTTGGTTCGTGTAGATTACCAGACATTCGGCGGTTGAGCATCACCTGCCCATCTAATTGCCAACAAGCCGTCTTACCAGTGGCCGCTTTGTCGCAGCCAAGCAGCCAACTATCGATACTCAAACCGAAAACCGCTATATGATGGAACACGCAATCTAGCGATCTGGGAGTGACTATGACTATCACCCGGCGGCAATTTTTACAGACTGCGGCGCTTACCACCGGCGGACTGTTGTTGCCCGGCGTTGCCCGAAGCGACGAAGGCGGTTGGACACGGCTGCGAGCGGCTCCCGCAGAGGCGATGCTGCTGGACGGCAAGCCTGATGACCCCATGACCGCCGTTTGGGCCTATGAGGGGACGGTCCCCGGTCTCCCTTTGCGGTTTCGCAAAGGCGAGCGCGCAAAAATCCGCCTGCAGAACGGACTGGAACAGCCGACGAGCATTCACTGGCACGGCCTGCGTGTCCCCAATGCCATGGACGGCGTCGCAGGATTGACACAGGCCGCGGTCGAGCCCGGCGACTCCTTCGATTATGAGTTTGTCGTGCCGGACAGCGGCACCTATTGGTATCACAGCCACAACCGCTCCTGGGAACAGGTCGCGCGCGGCCTTTACGGCACGTTGGTGGTTGAGGAAGAGAACCCTCCGGCAGTCGATCATGATCTGACCTTGGCAATCGACGATTGGCGCATAGCCGACGACGGGCAAATCCACGAGGATTCGTTCGGCTCGATGATGGACTTGTCGCATGCCGGGCGCATGGGCAACTGGCTCACCGTCAACGGGAAATCGCTCGCCAAGTTCAACGTAAGCGCCGGCGACCGCTTACGGCTGCGTCTCCTCAACGCCGCGAATGCGCGCATTTTCGACCTCGACTTATCGCCCGCCGAATCGACCTTGATTGCGCTGGACGGACAGCCCGTCACGCCGCGGCGGTTGGACGGGCCGCTCAAGCTGGCACCGGGTCAACGCGCCGACCTCATCGTCGATCTGACGGGCGAGCCCGGAAGCAGGTTGGTGTTGAACGCCGTGAGCGGTGGAGATCCCGTTGAGGCCGCGGTTTTCGAGTATGACCAAACCGAAGGGCGCGACCGCATCGCGGGCCGTCCCGAAGGTGCGCTCGAGGCGCCGCAACGACCGCCTTTGGATCATGCCAACATGGTCGAACAGGGTCTGCTGATGGAAGGCGGCGCTATGGGCAGAATGGAAAGCGGACGGTTCCAAGGACAGGAAATGACGCCAAGAGAGTTAATGTCCTTTGGTAAGATTTGGACATTCAACGGGGTTGCAGGCGACATGAGCGACATGCACGACCCGCTGCTGCGTGTCGAGCGAGGCCGGAGCGTTGCAATCGACATGTTTAACGACACGCGCTTTCCCCATGCGATGCATCTTCATGGCCATCACTTCCAAGTGCTGGAAATCGATCGCGAACCAGCGCGTCATCAGGACTGGATGGATACGGTGCTGATGTTCCCGGGCGAGCGTCTCAAGATCGGCTTTGTGGCGGACAACCCGGGCAAGTGGCTGTTCCACTGTCACATGCTCGAACACCACGCTGCCGGAATGGGAACCTGGCTGGAGGTCGGCACTTGACCCCTTGCGGCAGCGGCGTCGGCACTCTACACCTTCGCACGTCATGGCGGCTCCATTACTCACCCTGCAGAATATTCATCTAAGCTTCGGCGGTCCGGCGCTGCTGGAGGGTGCCGACTTGACCGTCGGTATGGGTGAGCGGCTGTGCCTGGTTGGCCGTAACGGCAGCGGCAAGTCGACCTTGCTGAAGATCGCAGCCGGAATGATCGAAGCGGATCGCGGCGACCGGGTCCTGCAAAAAGGCGTGACACTCCGGTACCTGCCTCAAGAGCCGGAGTTATCAGGCTTCAAGACGACCCTGGCCTACGTGGAAGACGGACTCGACGAGGTCGCCGACCCTTACCGGGCGCGCTACTTGCTGGAACACCTTGGGCTCACCGGAGACGAAGACCCCGCGACGCTTTCCGGCGGGGAAGCACGCCGTGCGGCCCTTGCAAAGGTGCTGGCGCCGGCGCCCGATATTCTGCTGCTCGACGAGCCGACAAATCATCTGGATTTGCCAACCATCGAGTGGTTGGAAAGCGAGCTGCAGAGCAGCAGCTCGGCGCTCGTGCTGATCAGCCACGACCGACGTTTCCTCGAAGCGTTGTCGCGCAGCACTGTTTGGATAGACAGAGGCCAAGCGCGGTTGCTGAATAAGGGTTTTGGCGACTTTGAGTCCTGGCGCGACGACGTGCTTGAGCAAGAAGCGGCGGAGCGGCACAAGCTGGATCGAAAACTGGTCGCCGAGGCCGATTGGCTGCGTTACGGCGTGACCGCAAGACGTAAGCGCAATCAAGGCCGCCTGCGCGCCCTGCAAGATCTGCGGCGGCAACGCAGGGAGCAGCGCAAGGCACCCGGCAAAATGCGGGTTACCCTGGAGAAGGCGGGTGGATCCAGCAAGCTGGTGATCGAAGCCGAAGGCCTGTCGAAGGCCTATAGTAAGCGCCCTCTTATCGAAAACTTCTCAACCCGGATTCTGCGCGGCGACCGGATCGGAATCGTCGGGCCGAACGGTGCGGGGAAAACCACACTGCTCCGCCTCTTGACCGGCTCCCTGGTGCCGGACGCCGGCCGCGTGAAACTGGGCGTGACCCTGCAAATGGTGACGCTTGACCAAAAACGGGAAAGCCTGGACCCGAACTGGACCCTGACCGAGGCGTTGACTGGTGGTCGCGGCGATAGCGTGTGGGTCGGCGGCCAATCACGGCATGTCATGAGCTACATGAAAGATTTTCTCTTTTCGCCGGAGCAGGCACGCACCCCTATATCGCGTCTGTCGGGCGGCGAACGCGGACGGTTGATGCTCGCCCGCGCTTTCGCCCAGCCGGCCAATCTTCTGGTGCTTGACGAACCGACCAACGACTTGGATTTGGAAACGTTGGATCTGCTGCAAGAGCTTCTGGCCGACTACGAGGGTACGGTTATCCTGGTCAGTCATGATCGCGACTTCCTGGACCGTGTCGCCACCTCCGTCATAGCTGCCGAAGGCAAAGGGTTATGGACCGAGTACGCCGGTGGCTATTCGGATATGCTGAACCAGCGCGGTACAGCGCTTCCGGGACGCCTAGGTTTGGTGGCAACAGCGGCCAAACCCGCAAAGGAAGCGCCGGAAGCGACACCCAAAGCGCGCCTGACCGCAAAGCGGAAATTATCCTTCAAGGAAAAGCACGCGCTTGAAACCCTGCCCGGCAACATTGAAAACCTGCTGGCTGAAAGTGCGGCACTCGAGAAAAAACTTGCCGATCCTCAGCTGTTTCAGCGCGACCCGGAAGCTTTCGAGAAAATCGCAAAAGCACTGGAAGCAAAACGCGGCGCTCTCGAGCAGGCCGAGGAACGCTGGCTGGAGCTTGAAATTCTGCGGCAGGAAATCGAAGAGTCCTGAGGCCGGTCCTGCTTTGCAGGTAGATTGCCGATCGCGGGGGCGCCATTCAGGCTTTCATATTCCGGCACCCACACTATGCTGCCAATGATGAACGATACGCGCCGCAAAGAACCGCCATACATTGCCAGCTATCAGGCCATGCTGATGCCATTGGGTCCCGTGGCGCCGCGGCGGATGTTCGGCGGTTGGGGCATTTTTCTCGACGGTATCATGTTCGCTCTGGTTGCGGACGGCGACCTCTATCTGAAAGCCGACGCTGAAAACGAAGCAACCTTCCGACAGGCAAAGGCCAAGCAATTCACCTATAACGCCAAAGGCAAGGCCGTCGCCATGTCCTATTGGAGTCCGCCAGCGACGGTCATGAAGGATTTCGACCGTTTCACGGCCTGGGCCGAAAGCGCCTTGGCCGCAGCCCGGCGCTCCAAGAAATCCAGGAGCCGTTCCTAGCAAGAAATCCGGCAACCAAGGCGCTTTTGGCAACTGCGCACTTGAGGCCTAGGCGCTTCCGGGCTAATTCCTCTCCACCTTGCCTCGCCATCCGAGTATCGGGATCCCTGTATGAACAGCAACATTCCACTGATGACCGGCTTTGAGCCCTTGGCCAAGCGTTACAAGGGCCTGATCGTCGATCTGTTCGGTGTGCTGCACAATGGTGTTGCGGCGCTTCCAGGAGCCGTCGAGGCGGCGCGGCGCTACCGCGCTGGTGGCGGGAAACTCTTGATCCTCTCCAACGCCCCGCGCCGCAATTGCGCCGTGCGGGAAAGCTGCGCGGCCATGGGCATTGATGGCAGTGTGTACGACGAACTCCTGTCTTCGGGCGAGGAAACCTGGCGGCACCTGAAAGAGAGGCCGGATTCCTGGTATGTGAACCTGGGTAATCGCTGCTTTCACATGGGGCCCGATCAGGATCCGGGAATGCGCGCGGGCCTGGACCTCAGTTTCGTCGAAGCGCCTGAGGAAGCGGACTTTGTGTTGCACACCGGCGCGCACATGCCAGAGGATTCCCTAGAACGGTTCGCCGCGGTCACCCAGCGATGCGCCGCATTGAATTTGCCGATGATCTGCGCCAACCCGGACCTGGAGGTCCTGCGCGGTTCAACGCGGGAAATCTGCGCCGGCGCGGTGGCCGCCTACTACGAAACCTTGGGTGGTGAAGTTCGTTACCACGGCAAGCCGCACCCCGACATCTATGAACGCGCGCTGGGCTTGCTCGGCCTTGCACCTGGCGACCCCATTCTTTGCATCGGTGATACGCTGCGCACGGATGTCGCCGGAGCCCAGGTCGCGGGACTCGACTCGCTCTGGATTCTATCGGGCATCCATGCGCAGGCGCTCGACCTGACGCCTGATAAGACGCCCTCCCCCACTGCGCTGTCTGATTTTTGTGCCTCGCAAGGCTTGTATCCGACCTACGCCCAGGACTGGCTGCGCTGGTAATCTACAGAGCCTCTAGCCTTTCCAGCAGCAACACTGTCGACCCGCTCTCCCTGCCCTGCTTTCGGGCGGGTGGTTGTTGATGTGACAAGTTAATACACTTTTCTTGTGGTTTTGTTGTCGTTGTTTCTTGTAGTTTGTCGGCCGTAATACCATGCGGGCTGCTGGGACTGCGGCCTTTCCCCGACAAGCGACAAGGATCGTATGACTATGAAAGAGTTTCTGGCCGCCTTCATGGCGGAGGAGGAGACGCGCCGGCAGCGGGCTGAGAAGACCCTGGGCCAGGCGCTGGCGCAGCCCAAGCGGGCGGATGGCACGCGGGGCCGCGCGCCCGAGGTCATGCAGGCGCTCGAGCGCGGCGACGCTCTGGGTGCGGAACAGGGTAGCCCTGCCGATCTGTCCCTCAAGATGAACCGCCAGTTGCTGGACAAGGCCCGCGCGCCCCAGGACCGCATCGGCGAAGAGCAGCGCCGGGCGCTGGCCCGTGACGGCTTTGCCTTCGGGCCCCGCGGGGCTTTGCTTTTCGATCCGGCCTCTCCTCAGGGTGAGGGTCAGGAGCGCTCCAGCAACCCGCTTAACCTGACGCCGGGCCGGGGCCTGCGGGAGGGCGGCGCGCAGCGGGGTATCCTCTCGGGCCTGGCCAAGGACGCCGGCGCGCGCTTTACCCCGAACAGCCGCGAACGCCTGGCCCGCAAGACCGCCTTCCGGCAAGGGCTGAGCCAGACCGACGAGGCGGAGTTCGCGGCCACCGGCAAGCACCTGGACGAAGGCATGACGGCCTTGCGCAGCCGCAGGGCGGCCTCCAACGACGGACTGGAGCGCAAGGGTCTGGCCATCATGGAGGAAGACCTGGGCGAGATGGAAACCGACTTCGCCCGCGAGAAGCAAATCCGCGAAACCTCCGTGCCGTCGCGGTCATCGTCCCCTGACTTTGATGCCACACGCAACGAGGCACCAGCCCAGGCCGATGCGCGAGAACGCGAGAGCAACCTGCAACCTTTCAACGATGCAACCCGCCGTAACCTCGAAGACGTAGAGCGGGCGCAGGCCGATTTGGAGCGCCAACGCCAGCGCCAACGCGCGATCCTGGAACAGTCGGCTGAGGAGCGTGACGACCCTGCGACGCGACCCCAACGTCAACAGGCCGTAGCGAAGGACATTGAGGAGGCTCAACGCAACCTGGGTAAGGCCCGGGTAATGGCTCGGGACGACATTCTGAAACAGTTTGAAACGGGTGATACTTCCGTGAAGGAGGCTCAGGCCCAGGCCAGAACGGCTTTTGGTGCAGAGGATCCGATCCACGAGCAGTTCAACAAGGGGCTTGTGGCCGCCGGTGCGCGGACCCTGGAACAATCGTCCTTCGGCGATCCGGCAAAGGCTGGAGAAGCCGCCGGGCGGCTGGGCGAGTTACGCCAGCAGGCCGAAACCAGGGGAGAATTGAATGACGCGGCAAAGGGCTTTTATAACAAGCGAAGTGAGGATGCCTCAGACCTTCCCAAGCTGGCCAAAACGCTGGAGGAGAAGAATGCGGCGCTAGATACTCTGGCCGCACCCATCGCCGCCTTGGGACAGAAGAAGTTTGACGGGACCCTGACTGCGGGCGAACGTCAGGAACTGCGCGAACTGAAAGACCAGCAAAGCGATGCTGCAAAAGAAGCCGCAACAGCGCAGGAGACCCTGACGGAGAAGTCCAAGACCTTGATCCAACTGGAAGTCGGCCACGGCTTGGCGGCCTTGGTGGAGGCCCGCAATGGCCGGGAGGTATTGGATCAGGTCTTCCAGGTCGGCGAGGCGATAAAAGAGGGGAGTTTGATCGGCGGTGTAGCAACCGGGGCGCTAGAGGGTGCGAAGGCCTTTCCCAATGTTCCACGGATGGTGACGAGAGCCGCTGGCGGTTTTGCAAAGGGGGCTGTTTTCGGCGGGCTGACCGATGGGACGGTCGCTGGCCTGCAGCAGATGCTGGCGGATGGCAGCCTGGACGACCTGCCGCGTTTGCTGCGCGAGGACCCACAAAAGGCGATCGACGTCGTGGGTAATCTAGAGGACCTGGAGCTCTTGGGACAGATCCTCAGCGTCTCTCCTGATCTGGTGGAGATCATCATCAATAAGAAGTAAGTTCTCATCTCTCTCCAGTTGCAAAGAAAATAGTATTTTTGTAGGAATGCTAGAATGCACCTGTTCTGGGAGATATTTCGCCCCACCCGCAAGGGAATCTACCGCACGCTCTTCATCATGTTCCTTGTGACCATCGATGACATCCCCTTTTTCTGGAGGCACTTCACCGACGATGGTTACGGCAGCTACCTGCCGCCCGATGAGATCGACCCGGCCCCGGCCCCGGTTGCACCCTGGCCCGCGATACTGGGACCTGAGGTTTTGGGACCTGAGGGTTCTGGGGCAGAGACCTCTAGCGGGTCAGGCAGGGTGCAGACACTGCCCCGCCTGACCCGCGCCGATCTCAAGCGCTTCTTCTTTCAAGAGGGAACAGAAGACGACATTCCCCTCACCGACCCGGAGCGGTTTGGCCTCGTCACTCGGCGCTTCGATGGGCGACCGGTAGGGATTTGGGGAGCCGGTAGTGGTGAATTTGGCAACACCTATGTGCTGGACTTCTACAGCCATATCCGCGAAGCGGTACCTGCACTGCCCGAAGCTTATCTGGCAATCGGTGACGATACGCCGCCTGGGGACCCCGAAACCAATGCGGAGATCAGCGTCTATTCCGCCTTGAAGGAGTGGAAGCCAAAACATCGCGGCGGCGCCTGGAATCCGTTCCTGTCGGGCAAGATCGGCGAGCGCATGGTTGCGCAGGGCTGCAGCGCCCATCCAGCGTTCCATGCCACGGAGAATGCCTGGACTGGAGAGGGTGAAATGCCGCCCGCCGAAAAATACCGGGTGCATCAGGGCCGCATAGGCATCTTTCATCGCCTGGGGGAGCCGACGGTGGAACACTGCCTGTTTCGCGCGCTGATGGTGACGCTGGGGCTGCACCCGACCGAGGCATTCTTCTTTAAGGAGGGCCCCGTAACCCCGGAGGAACAGGCTAAGGCTCTAGCCGCCCTCAAGCTGCTTTACCACCCGGCCATCACCCCCGGCCTCGACGAATGGACCTTCGTCCAAACACTCCTCAACAGAAACATGATCGATCCTTGAACCGACGCCTCTGGCAGCAGGCGGCATCGCGGTGCATAGTAACCGGTGGACAGAAAGGCGCCCGCATGGCGCAACCAAACCGGGGGGCATTCCATGAGAAGCCTTGCCGTCATGACGCTCCTGTTTTGCGGCCTCCTCTCGTCGGGTAGGGGTACAGCAGGCGAAAGCTTTCGCGCCGCCGGCTTCACCTTCAGCGACGAACGCGGCGGTTTCAATTTGCTGTCCGTATCGGGAAGCGGACACAAGCTGGACCCCCTGGTGATTGTCGAGGAGATAACCGACTTTGGACCGGTACTCCTGGTGATTCGCGCAGACAGTGACACGCTGGATTTGCACAGGGGCAAATCCGGTATGACTTCAACTTTGAACCTGTCAGTGATCAAGGTCGTCATCAACCGGACGGAGCGCGCATGGTCGGCATTCGATATGGAACTGCGTGAGGAGGAGAACACACCCAGCCCCTATGGCGACGGTCTCTCGTTTGGGCAAATGGCAGGTTCGGAACGCAAGCTTGAATCCGACAGCTTCAATATCTGGCACCAACTCGACGAACCGCTTGACCGGATCAGCTTTATCGACGGCGGTGTCGATTCCGGCGCGGCCGCTCAATTCACCTTCCAGATCACCGACCCAACCTTGCAGCCTGTCTTTTTTCTTCTCCAGGAACCACGCTGGCTGATTTCCGGCTCGCCAACAAGGTTGGCAGCGGGCGGTCCCAATCCGCTATCAGAGTCCCTTGGCCAACGTCCGTAGCATGTCCTCCACCCGTCGGCAGGGGACGGCGCCCAGGGTCCGGAGCTGGCCGCTCACATCCTGCGGCAAGGCCGAATTGCTATCCTTGGGAATCTGATTCAGCTTGCCGCCGATAAAGATGGGAATCGAGAGCCCGGCGGCCTCAAATGCCGCCTTCACGCTGCGCAGATAATCAAGCGCCACACCATTGTAGGTGCTGATGGCCAACGCACTCGCGCCTTCCTTCGCCGCAAGCGCGGCCAGTGCCTCCGGCTCGGCATGCACACCGGCGTCCGAGGTCCGAATTCCGCTGCGCCGGAGCGTCTCGGCCAACAGCATCTTGCCGTACTCATGCACATCGCTGGAGGCGATGCAGACACACAGATTCGCCGCTGAAAGCGCGTCCCGCTCGGTATCGCTGAGACAGGCCGTCACGGCCTCCGCCTGATCGCGCAACTCACGCACCGGGGAAGCCTCGATCACCGGCCGCCTGCCGCGCAACACCGCCGGATCCGCCTCACCCGGGCCGTAAAGTTCCTCCAAGCGACGCGCACCAATCCGGCGGAGTGCCAACAACAGGTGCAAAGGATCGTCGATGGCAACACCGGCGGTTTGAAGCCCGTCGAGAACACGCTGCTTGAATCGACCGCCCGCCTCCAGCAGTAAAGCCGTTTGCGCCTCGGCGGCGGCAATATCGAATAGATCTGCGAGGGCGGCAGCGCGCGGCGCCAATCCGACGGCATGAAGTTGCGCGTCGATCACCTCGCCGATGTCGGGAATGCGATCGGCTTCGGTTACGGGTATGGGCGTCACCGCGTGCCCGCTGGGCAGCAAGACCTGAGCCACCATATCAATCGTCAGGTAACTGCCGAGCTTCGCCTGATTGATCGCAGCGGGTACGGCCTCGCGGTAAAGCGTCGTGTTGCCGTAGACCATCGTGCCGGGAATGTCGCGATCCCACGCCAGCGCCCTTTGAAAGGCCAGACGCGCCAGGGGATCGGAAAAAGTATGACCGTAGCAGTGACCGATAACACCGCCGATCAGGTCCTCGACAATGTAGCGTTCCAGCAGTACCGCCCCGAAGGCGCAGGCCAGGTCCGTGAAGAGCGCGGCAAAGCCGTCGTCCAGATTGGAATGAATCAGGATTGGGACAGGTTGAGCGGCGCAGAGCGCCAAAGCTTCGACGGTCGCCTGGGTGGTCGCTACATCCTCAGTACAACCGGGCATGCGGAAGGTAAAATACTGACCCAAGTTACCGATAGCCGTCGCCCCGGCCTGCAAGGCGAACGCGGTGTTCTCCAGCGCAGCGGGAAGCCCAATCACGAAATCACCGAAGTGGGGTGCAACGGGACCAGCCGCCGTCAAGGCGCGAAAGGCCTCGGCACCCTCCAGTATCAGCCCTGTGCCCTTGCCGCGATGCGTGCGCTCGGCAAGCGGGTAACCCATCGACCAATCGAGACAAATGCCATACCGGTCGATCCGTCCTCCTTCGGCTTCGACCGCACGCGCAATCGCGGTCCAAGCCTCTCGGCTCAATGCCGGGTCACGGAAGCCGATCTGCGCATGTTGCATGATGCGCCCCTCGGCAATTGCCTGGCGCTTATAGGTTATCTCGCAATCGACTCCATAGTGATCGAGGAAGGCACTGGCGCCCACTTGAACTTCTCGGCTGCGCTTTCGGCCTGACTCCAGCGCTACCTTGCCGGAGGGTAAGCCGTCGCCGAACAGAGGGTTGGTGACTGGATCAAGCACCGGACAGCTCAATGCCCAAGCGTGAAGTCGTTGCGGCCCGTGCGGTCCTCGCCGCGCACCAGAAAGAGAGCGCGCTTGGAGTAGCCGTGCGCCGATCCCGCCTGCTCGGTCGACTGGCCGCCGGCGTGATTGTAATAGGAACTGCCCGGCATGAAGCGTAGGACCAGGCCCATGCGACGACGATCGGAGGTGTTCGCATTGGAGCCGTGCACCAGATAGACATCGTGCAGGGAAACCTGCCCCGGCTCCAAGACGATGTCGCGGGCAGAAGCTAGGTCCACCTGATCCTCGTCAATGACCTGCGCCAGTGTGTAGTCCGGTCGTTCTTCCCAGTGATGCTTGAAGACCTTCCGTTCCCGATGCGATCCGGGAATGAAGCGCATACAGCCGTTTTCCGGATAAGACCCGTCCAGGGATATCCAAACCGTGCAGGTCTCCAGCGGCTCGATGGGGTAGTAGTCGCCGTCTTGATGCCAGGGCGTGGCTTTACCCTGCCCAGCCGGTTTACCAAAGATCGTAACGCCCCAAAGGATGATATCCGGGCCCATGACCTGTTCGACCATGTCCAGTATCTCCGGCCGCGTGGCGATGCGCAGCCACTCGGGGTCGCCTTTGACGCCGTACCCACCGGACTGCAAGTGAGGACCCAGAATAAAATCGGGCGAAAATTTCGGATCATCCTTATGGGATTCCAAGAGGCGGTCGTAGGCCCCGCCGATGCGCAAAAGAGCTTCTTCGGATAACCGGAAGTTCGGAATTACGAGTCCATCCCTGTTGTAAGTCTCCATCTCAGAATCACTCAGAGCCATTGCCACCGATACTCCCTGCAATTGCGCTTTCCCACACTATCTGACCCCGAGGATAACCCGCCAACCTGGCACCATGAAGGATCTAAATCTGACGGCTGGCATGTCCTCACTGCACGACAAATCACTACATTGGCGAAACATTTGAAACGTTACTCTATTTTCCGATCCACTCTGGTAGCTGGAAAAGCGAATGGATGAACGTTTTACCAAAGAGCAAATCACCCGCTTGATATCCTCAATCCGGAAAGGGCGCCCTCTGCCGCCGGAAGAGCGGGCGGAATTTGCGCGAACCACGAAGGTCTTCTTCGACAAATGCGCTGCCTTCAAGCACACGGCACGGGTGCTGGCGAAGCGCTGCACCAAGGAAATTCGGCACCATAACGAAGACCTCGATGCGCAATGGCTCGATGATGTTACCGAAGAGATTGAGTGGTGGTAGCACTTCCTGACCGTTTTCGACCCGGAGGTCGTGCAGAACTGGCGCGCTATCGCCACCAAGCCTTTTCAGTTCGAAGCCTTCCTGCTGGACGATGAGGAGACGGCCTAATTAACCGCAGCGCGCCACCGCAGCCTACCTTGCCGCCAGCCCGCAATCCGGCATAGGCTGCGGAGAAGTGCGCGGACCTTCTTCCACGTCCAGCGCCCGGGATTACAGCATCAACAGCGGGAATCATAAGACAATGAGCAAGACCCTGAAATGCATCTCGCCGATCGACGGTTCGGTTTTTGCGGAGCGTCCCGTCGCCTCACCGGCAGAGGCCGCCGCGTCCGTTGCCCGCGCGCGCGCCGCCCAGAAAGCTTGGGCCGGACGGCCGCTTGAGGAACGTATCGCCTTGGTGCAGGCAGGGGTTCGCCAATTGAACAGCATGTCCGACGAGGTCGTCCCGGAACTGGCCCATATGATGGGGCGTCCGGTGCGTTATGGCGGTGAGTTCGGTGGCGTGAACGAGCGAGCCGACTACATGGCGAAGATCGCGGCCCGCGCGCTGGCGCCCATGGTCGTCGAGGAATCCGAGACCTTCGAACGGAGGATTGAGCGGGAGCCGCAAGGGGTCGTATTGGTCATCGCGCCTTGGAATTATCCCTACCTAACCGCCATCAATACTATTGTCCCCGCACTGATCGCTGGAAACGCCGTCGTCTTGAAGCATGCGACCCAGACGTTGCTGGTGGGAGAGCGGATCGTCCGTGCCTTTGCCGAATCCGGGTTCCCGGACGACCTCTTCATCAACCTTTTCCTTGACCACGAAGGAACCGAAGCACTGATTGCCGCGGGGAGCTTCAACTTTATCAACTTCACCGGCTCCGTCGGCGGCGGCCGCGCGATCGAGCGCGCTGCTGCGGGTACTTTCACCGGTCTGGGATTGGAACTTGGCGGCAAGGATCCCGGCTATGTCATGGAAGACGCAAACCTCGACTGGGCCGTCGACGTCTTGATGGATGGCGCGCTCTACAACGCAGGGCAGTGTTGCTGTGGTATCGAACGCATCTACGTCACCGATACACTTTATGATGCCTTCGTCGAAAAGGCCGCGGCCTGGGCCAGGAAGTTGAAACTCGGCAATCCCCTGGTGCAGGAAACCACCCTGGGGCCGATGGCCAACGCGCGCTTCGCATCCGAGGTTCGCGCGCAGACGGCGGAGGCCATAGCGGCCGGAGCAACGCCATTGGTCGACCCGACGCTTTTTCCTGAGGACGATGGCGGCACCTATCTGATGCCTCAAGTCCTGGTGAACGTCACTCACGACATGCGCGTGATGCGTGACGAGAGCTTCGGCCCGGTTGTTGGGATCATGAGGGTCAGAGACGATGAGGAAGCCATAGCCCTGATGAACGACTGTGAGTTCGGTCTTACGGCGTCGCTCTGGACCAGTGACCCGGTTCGCGCCGCGCGCATCGGGGCAAGGATCGAAACCGGCACCGTGATGATGAACCGGGCAGACTATCTGGACCCTGCGCTCTGCTGGACAGGTTGCAAAAACACCGGCCGTGGCGGAGCCTTGTCGGAGATTGGCTACCACAATCTAACCCGGCCTAAATCCTATCACCTGAGGAAACGCAGCGCGTAATGTGACTGCGATCCCGCCCCCGCGCGAAACAGGAGGGATAGCGGATGCTTGACCACGCGAAACGCCGGACGGTTGAACTGCAAAGCCGCATGAAGGAAGCAGGTATCAATCTCGCCCTTTTCACCGATGAAAGCTCCATAGCCTATCTGGCGGGGTTCTGGGGGTACTTGGGTATCGAGTTTGGCCGTCCGACTTTCCTGATCCTGCGTCCCGAAGGCGAACCCACGGTGATCACGCCACTGATGGAAAGCGAAATGGTCTCGGCCATGACTTGGGTAAGCGACATCCGGCCATGGGAGGATTTTGGCCAAAACAACTGGACCCGGGTGCTCAACGAGACCCTTGGTAGCGCACCGGAGAAAATTTGGGTCGAGAGCATGAGCCTGCCAGCAGTCGTGCGCGCCTTCCTTGACGAACGTTATCCCAGTGTGCCCTTGCACGATATCTCTCAGATTCTGGGCGCACAGCGCATGATCAAGGCACCGGAGGAAATCGACGTCATGCGACAGGCGGGCCGTATCGCCGGAGACATGATGCGTGCGGCGGAAGGGTCCCTGAAGGAAGGCTTGCCCGAGTATGAGTCCGCGCTGGCGGTCATTAACGCCGGGACACGCGCAGCCGCAGGGTTTTTGACTGCCAAGGGCTGGGAGGCCTTTGTGTCGCCGATGATCCACAATCTGCAGATACTGCAGAGCGGTAGCGATACCTCTATGGTTCATCGTCGCGCCAGCGTAAAGACCTACCGCCGCGGCGACCCGGTCTACTTCTGTTTTTGCAACATGGCCCAGTTCAAACAATACAAGCTGGGCTTCGACCGCATGTTCCACATTGGCGAGGTGGGCGATGAGGCCGCACGGGTCCAACAGGCCGCAATCGATGCACAGCAGGCCGCCATCGCCGCAATCCGCCCCGGCGTCCTTGCCGAGGAGATCGCTTTCGCAGCCAACGAGGTCTACCGGCAGCGGGGCTATAAAACCGGTTACCGCACAGGGCGATCGATCGGGGTGGCTTATCTGGAAGCCCCGGAGTTGAAGGAAGGCGACAAGACAATCCTTCGACCGGGCATGACCTTCGCCGTCGATGGCGGCATTTCCGTCGATGGGTCATGCGGGGGCCGCATTGGCGATTCCGTGGTCGTGACGGAAACGGGCTGCGATTACCTGACCGACTACCCCCGCCGCCTACTGGTTGTCTGAGGCCCGATGATCATGCACAACCTTCGGATCGCAGTATTACAACCCGATGCGGCTTACGATGCGCCGGCCCGAAAGTTGGAACGCCTCGAATCGGCAATCGAGCAGGCTGCTCAAACAGAAACGCAACTACTGCTTTGTCCGGAACTCTATCTGTGCGGCTATAATGCGGGCGCGGCGATACGCGACCGCGCGGAGCCCAGCGACGGCCCCTTTTTTCGAGGCGTCCAAGAGCTAACCCGGCGCTGGGGCGTCGCGGTCGCCTACGGGTATCCCGAAGCTGCCGGAGATAGGCTCTACAATGCAGTCGCCTTGGTCGATGCCGAGGGCAATCTGCTTGCCAATCACCGCAAGCTTGCCCTCCCGAGCGCTTATGAAAAGCTCTATTTCGACAGCCACCACGGCTTGACGCTTTGCACTTTCGCGGGTTGGCGTGTGGCTATGTTGATCTGTTACGACGTTGAGTTTCCCGAAACCGCGCGCGCCGCAGCGCTGGCCGGCGCAGAGCTTATCCTGGCGCCCACCGCACTTGCAGAGGAATGGTCGGTGGTCGCCGAGAAAGTCATACCGGCCCGCGCCTTCGAGAACGGCATCTATCTGGCCTATGCCAACTTCGCGGGCATAGAGAAAGATCTTCGCTACTTTGGAGGCAGCCGGATTGTCGGGCCCGACGGGTTGGAGCTCGCAACCGCGAAACATAGCCCTGCTCTCATTTTCGCCGACTTGGAAAGGGATGCCGTCGAAAGGGCCCGCAAGCGTCTGGCATATCTTACCGATCAGGCAAACCTTCAACTCTAGAACGCTGCCAATCCGTTGGACGCATAGCTCCCAAAGTGGGAAGCAACAACGCGGCCGTTCCTTGACAAATCAGATAACATGTGTAGATACATTTTCTATAAAAGAGGACGAGCGAATGACCAAGGAAGAAGTGACGGTGGCGGTGGTCGAGCAGGAATGCGCCGTGTTGCGGACCCGTATGGCCGCCCGTAAGGTGACCCGCACCTACGATGAGGCCCTACGGCCTCTGGGCCTAAAGGTCACGCAGTTTACGCTGTTGGTCGCGATCAAACACGGCATCCCTGATTCGATATCCGAACTCGCCGAATCGCTTGCCATGGAACGCACGACGCTGACACGCAATCTGCAACTGCTTGAGAAGCAGGGGCTGGCGACCATTGGGCCTGAAGGCTATCGCCGGGCCCGTAGCATGCAATTGACACCGTTGGGTGAGGAGAAACTGGCCGCCGCCCTGCCTGTTTGGCGACAAGCCCAGGATCAACTTGTACGCAAATTGGGCAAGGGCCGCTGGATCGAGGCAAAGGCACTGTTGTCGGAGATTATCTCAACCGCATAAGCCAGTTCTGCTGTAAGCCTACATGTGTAGTTACATCTCGATATGTGTAGATACAAGTGAGGAACGATCGAATGACCCGGATAAGCACCCTGCAAAAAACATTCTGGCATATCACTGGGTTCCGGTGGCCGATCCTTGTTTTCAGCTTCCTGGCGATCGCTGCCGCGGGCGCGTTCGTTCCCAAGATCGTCAAGGATACCGGGGCCGATGCTTTCATTGACCCACAGAACCCGGCGCTAATCTATCGAAACAAAGTCAAGGAAACCTTCGGCTTGCGCGATCCTATCGTGCTGGCTGTGGTCAACCGTGGAGAAACCGGGGTTTTCAACCCCACCAGTCTTGAACTGGTGGCATGGCTCACCGAGAAAATAGAAGGCACCGCGAATGTCGATCCCGAAAGGGTGTTTAGCATCGCGACTGAGAGTAACATCGTCGGCACCGACGACGGGATGCTGGTCGAGGATTTTTTCGAGGAAGATGCGGAAGGATTCGCCGCTCCTCTTGGAACACAAGCGCGCGCCGATGAGATTCGTGCGGCCATTGACGATTTCCCGTTGTATCGGGGAAACCTTGTCGCCCGAGATGGCACGGCCACGCTCATTGTCGTGGAATTGGTCGATGAGGAGCAGGCCCAGGAAACCTATGATGTCATCCTTAACCTTCTTGATGACGCTCCTCTCGGTGGTTTAGATCAGGTCTATGTAGCAGGCGAAGGAGCCGTCGCGGGCTACTTGGCGACCTACATAGACCGTGACGCGCAGCGCCTGAATCCACTCGCCGGCCTAATCATCACTCTTGTCCTCGTGGTGACCTTCCTGAGCGTGAGAGGCGCGCTGCTGCCAAACATTATCGTACTGGCGACGGCGGCCTTTACATTCGGCACGATGGCCGCCTTCGGCGTGCGCTTCTATGTGATCACCAACGCCTTGATCGTTAATCTGATTGGCATCGCCGTTGCAGATTCGATCCACATCCTGAGCCAGTACTACGAGGAACAGCGGGCGCAGCCGACAGCACCCAAACGCGAGATCGTCACCCGAGCCATGGCGGCAATGTGGCGCCCGGTGACCCTGACGACCTTGACGACCATTGCGGGATTCCTCGCCCTGGCGGCGGCATCGGACATGCCGCCCATGCGCGCCTTCGGTCTATTCGGTGCGTTGGGTGTCGCGGTGGCCTGGGTCTATTCGATGACGTTTCTTCCGGCCGCGCTGACGCTCTGGCCCAGCCAGCGCATAAGCCGGCCCTTCCGCCCAAAATCAGCCCAACGGCAGGGCGATTTCGCCAGCCGTCTCATGTTGGCCTTCGGTCGCTTGGTCCTGGCTAATCCGAAAAGAGTTGTCGCACTCGGCGTTGTAGTCGCCGTCGCTGGCGCCCTGGGGGCAGCACGGGTCATTGTTGAAGACCAGCAGATCGAAAACTTCCATCCCTCGGAACCAATCTATCAGGCGGACAAGGCCATCAACCGGTCGATGGACGGCACCTATTACCTTGATATCGTCGTTGAAACACCCAATCCGGAGGGCCTGCATCGTCCCGAAAATCTAAGGAAAATTGAGCAGCTGCAACGATTCCTGGAAACCCTGCCACAGGTCGGCGGCACGACATCACTGGTCGATTACATCAAGCAGATGAATCGGGCGGTGAACGAAAACCGCAAAGAATTCTATGTGGTGCCGGACGATCCCCTCCTCATTTCCCAACTCTTCCTACTTTATTCCGCCTCCGCCGATCCCACCGACTTCGAGGAGGAAGTGGATTCCAACTATCAGAACGCCCTTGTCCGCGCGAATGTGAGCACCGGCGTCCACTCGAGCAACCGCTTGCTGGTAAACGCGGTTGAGGCATACCTAACCGACTCGTTCAATTCACCCGGCATTGTCGGCACGGTGACAGGGCGCATCAACGTCAATTACCACTGGATCAAGAACATCGCCGACAACCACGCCAGCAGCGTCCTCCTGGCGCTGCTGGCGGTGACCGCCATGGCAGCCATCGTGTTCCGATCTCTCGTAGCCGCGGCAATTTGCATATTGCCGATAGGCCTTGCGGTCCTGATCGTCTATGCCGTGATGGGTTTCGGCGGCGTCTGGTTGGGTGTAGGCACATCCATGTTCGCCTCTATCGCCATTGGCCTTGGCATCGACTTCGCCATTCACTCGCTGGACCGTTTGAAAACCCTTGTGCAGGCGGAGGGGTTGACCGATCAGACGTTGCTGAAGCTATACCCGGAAACGGGCCGCGCGCTATTCTACAACTTTGCCGCAGTCGCCCTCGGGTTTGCCATTCTGATCACAAGTGACGTACCACCCCTGGTGCGCTTCGGCTCTCTCGTCGCAGTTGCGGTTTCGACAGCCTTCCTGGCCTCGATGACTCTGCTTCCCGCAATCGTAAAGCTTGCCAGGCCGTCGTTCCTCGGAAGGCAACCGACCTCGAGCGACCAGGCGGCCTGGGTACGCAGTAAGATCGCGCGCACTGGATTGCTGCTTCTGGTCGGCAGCCTCGCCAGCGTGCTCGCACTTCATGCCGCCGCCGAGGAACTGCCCGACGGAACGAAAGTCATGGAGCAGGTCGTCGCTCGAAACGAAGGCCCTTGGGTCACGCGTGACCTGAGAATGGAACTCACGGATCGCTCCGGCACGACGCGTGTGCAGGAGACCAAAGCCTTCCGAAAGTACTACGGGGCCGAAAAGCGGACGGTCATTTTCTACGTCAACCCAACCAACATCAAAGGAACGGCCTTTCTGACCTACGACTACCCTGACGCGGAGGTGGACGACGATCAGTGGCTTTACCTGCCAGCGCTCAGAAAGGTTCGGCGCATATCCGCTTCCAATCGCGGTGACTACTTCCTGGGCACCGACTTCACATACGAGGAGATCAAGAAGGAAAATAAGCTGGAACTCTCCGACTACGCCTTCAAAAGCGTTGGCTGGGAGGATGTCGCAGGCAGCCCGACCATTGTTGTCGAAGGATTGCCTGTCGATGAAGACGTGGCAAAAGAGCTGGGCTACAGCCGCGTGCTCTGGAGGGTGGATCCGACGATCTGGATGTCACGCAAGACGGAGTTTTGGGATACCAACGGCAATCATCTGAAAACGATCACCTTGCCGCAGGTCGAACAGATTGATGGCATTTGGACAGCCTTGAGAATACAGGCCGTGAATCATAAGACCGGCCATCGCACGAACTTCGCTTTCTCCAACGTCGACTACAGTTCCCCCGTTGCCGACCAACGATTTGAGCAAAGCCTGCTCAAGAGAGGGTTCTAGCAACATGCCGGGATTGCAGGCATCCGCTCCGTATCCTCGGCACGTTCTCTTGCTCGTAGTCTGCGTTATGACGACCGTTTCGGCCACAACCCTGCTAGCCCAGGAGACCGGCGTGAAACAGATCGAGCTACGCGGGCTTTTTGAGAGCGCCGCCGCCGTGGAACTTAGCGACGGGAAGTTGCAGAAGTGGGACTTTATCTTGAAACCCGAGCTAACAGTCGACTTCAACGATAATCTTCGCCTGACCGCGCTGGGTCACCTGCGGTTCGACCCGATCGACAAACTCGAACCAGGCCGACCAACGTCGCTCAACGACAATCGCTCGCCTCTGTCGCGCCGTTACTTCACGGGCGATTACGACGACTTGGAGCTTCGGGAGCTATATCTCGACACCAGTATCGGAAACAGCTTGCTCCGGGTTGGAAAGCAGCAAACGGTCTGGGGGCAAGCCGATGGTTTGCGCGTCCTCGACATCGTCAATCCTTTTGACTTTCGAGAGTTCATCCTGCCGGATTTCGAAGACCGGCGCATACCGTTGTGGACCCTGAGTATCGAAGCGCCTGTTGGTCCTATCGCGAGTCAGTTTATCTGGATTCCCGACCAAACGTACGACCAACCGCCCCAAGCAAACGGGACATTCGCCTTCACCTCGCCGCTGGTCGTTCCAGCAGCACCACCGGGTGTTCCGGTAACTGTTGAACCGCCAAACCGACCAAACCGCACAGTCGCCGATTCGGATATCGGAGGTCGGGTGTCCGCGTTCCTGGGCGGATGGGACCTGACCCTCAATTATCTTTACCACCATCACGACCAAGCGGTCCTCTATCAGACGCGAGACGCTGGAGGTATCACGATCACACCGCGATACGAACGAACCCATCTGGTCGGCGGAACATTTGCCAATGCCTTTGGTGATTTCACATTGCGGGGCGAACTCGGCTATTCAACCGACAGATTCTTCCTGTCGAATGATCCGGATGACAGCGACGGAATCGCCCGGTCCGGGGAACTGGGATATGTCGCTGCCCTCGATTACAGCGTGGACGCCGATTTACTCATCAGTACTCAGTTCTTTCAAAGCTTACTGACGGAATATGATACGGGATTCCTTCGAGACCGCGTTGAAAGTCAAGCAACATTACGCTTGGACCAGCAGTTTCTGAACGATCGCGGCCGCGCCAGCTTGTTGATTATTCAAAGCCTCAATGATGGCGACGGCGTCTTACAGGCAGACCTAAACTACGAATGGCGCTCTGATGTGATTCTCAAGTTAGGCGCGGACCTCTTTTATGGCGACCGTTCCGGCCTGTTCGGTCAATTTCAAGACGCCACCCGCTTGACGTTCGGGGTCGAGTTAGGCTTCTGACGCCAACCAAGGCCTACCGAGATCGGTGGTCCGGTGCTAGAATCCAAAGGGTGCGCGGTAGGCGGCGCAACTAATCGTAAGTATTTGGAATCAGGGCTGAGGCAAGGATGCAATCCAGGATACAACGGCTGATAAAAGTATCCTGGATTTGCCTGCTTACTATTGCCATCGCCCCACCGCTGGCCGCACAGACCAGCTATGAACAACTGGTGCTGGAACAATGCAGACAAGCCTTGGATCGGAACGAGGCACAACTCGCCGTGGTGTTCTGCGAATCAGCCGTTCGCAAAGCGCCTCAATCCGCAGAGGCAATGCGCGCGCTGGCCGAGGCTTACATGGCCGCCGGACAACCTGATCGGGCTGCAACGGCTAACCAGATCGCTGACCAACTGTCCGCGAAAGCACCCAAAGCCGCGCCCCCGGTGGCAACGACCGCGCCCGCAAAGCAAACACCAAACAACGAGGCTGCGAGCACTAACGGCCCCTCGCCTGCTCCTGTCCCCAACACGCAGTCGGCGCGTTCCGGCTACTGGTTTCAGCTAGGTGCCTATCGCGATCAAAATGTCGCCCAGGCAGAGGGTAAACGCCTAGCCGAGACATTTCCGGGCCTGTTTGGTGATCTGGAGATTATCATCGACACCAGGGATATCGAAGGTCGTGGCGTCTTCCATCGACTTCGTGCCGGGCCTTTCATGAGTGCGGCCTTGGCGGGCGAACGCTGCGATACGCTTCGGGCACAGGGGGTCGACTGCTTCGTCGCCCCCTAGACGAACGGGGCAGCGCTGCTCTCACTCAGGTCGGCGACCAACTCACCAGCCGCTAACAGCCTTTACCTCAAGGAAGTCTTCGAGCCCCCAAACGCCGCCTTCACGTCCATTGCCCGACGCCTTCATACCGCCAAAGGGGCTTCCCGCGCCGCGTGGCTGACCGTTCATCTCGACCATGCCCGAGCGCAAACGTCTGGCGACCCGCTGCCGCGTTTCGCTGTTCTGGCTCTGCACGTAGTTGGTCAGGCCATAGGTCGTGTCGTTGGCGATGGCAATCGCCTCCTCCTCGGTCTCGAACGGCAGGATCGACAGCACCGGGCCAAAGATTTCCTCACGAGCAATGGTCATATCGTTGGACACATCGGCGAACACCGTTGGACGGACGAAGTAACCGCGGTTGAAACCTTCCGGTCGACCGGGCCCTCCGGCTACGAGCCGCGCCCCTTCGTCGATGCCCTTCTGAATCAGGCCTTGAATCTTGTCGAATTGCATCTGGCTGACCACAGGGCCCATGTGCCGACCTTGCTCATTGGACGGACCGACAGGCATGGCGTCGGCAACGGCACGCGCGATCTCCACCGCTTGGTCGTAGTGATCACGCTGGACGAGCATGCGGGTCGGCGCATTGCAGGATTGACCGCTGTTATTGAAGCAATGCAGCGCCCCGCGCTTGACCGCTTTCTCGTCGGCATCGGGGAAGACTATATTCGCGCCCTTGCCACCTAGTTCCAGATGTACACGCTTGAGCGTATCGGCTGCATTCTTGGATATTGCCGTGCCGGCGCGCGCCGACCCGGTGAAGGATATCATGTCGACGTCCGGGTGGGTCGAGAGCTGGGTGCCAACGCCCGGACCGTCGCCGTTCACGAGGTTGAATACACCCGCTGGAGCGCCCGCCTGCGCCACGATCTCGGCAAAAAGCAATGACGACAACGGCGCGATTTCGGAAGGCTTCAAGACCATCGTGCAGCCCGTCAACAGCGCAGGAATGACCTTTAGCGTGACTTGGTTCATTGGCCAGTTCCAGGGAGTGATCAAGCCGCACACGCCAATCGGCTCATAAAGGATGCGATCATTGGGGGCATGGTCGCCCAGCATCCGCTCAAACGAAAAGGTCTTAGCGGCACGCAGGAAGTTCTTTATGTGCCAGCTTCCCGCCGGCGCCTGTTGGGTTCGCGCAAGTTCAATCGGCGCCCCCATCTCCAAACTTATGGCCTGTGCCATCTCTTCGGTTCGCGCATTATAGAGTTCAAGAATCCGCTCGACCAAGGCCAAGCGCTCTTCCCTCGCGGTCATGGACCAGCTCGCAAAGGCGCGCCGGGCGGCGGCCACTGCCGCGTCCGTATCCGACTGTCCGCCCAACGAGATCACCGCGCAGGGTTCCTCATTCGAGGGGTTGATGACCTCCAAATCGTGGGGCCTGGCGGGAGCAACCCACCTTCCATCAATGAAGAACTCGCGCTTGCTAATCATACCTGCATCCTTCGCTTCCTGATACTTGCGCCCTCGACGCTATCCACGCCGCCAGCTTAGAGGCCTAATCCCGGAGCCGCTTTGTATCAGCCGAAGAATCGGGAGAACACTAGAATCTGCAGCCTTTGTTACCGAGCGATCAGTCCCACTGGTAACCAGAGGGCAGGAAGAGCTACAGGCCGAGATTGCACTTTTCCGGACTCTTGTAGAATCTTGAACATCAAAGAGGTGCCGACAAATGGCATTGGTCCTTCACGACGAAGCCATCACTTCCCAGACGGCCGGAAAGTTACCGGAACGCCCGAACGCCAAGCATTGGACGACTTACAGCGGGTACAAATTCTTTCGCCAACCCATTCGCTGTTAAATTCTGTACGACACCTCAGGCATTTTCGGTTTCTCCGCTCGCTGCGAAGAGGCGTTTTGTCAAACGCCAGATTCTGCTGGGATTTCATCATCTTGTGCTCCCGTAAACTTACAAGCCACCGCCTGCACCCCACCAACCAATATCGAACGTCAACAGCCCGCCGAGAAAGACAGCCGTTTCCGCATTCACCTCACCCACGAAACAGGGGGTCTTAGAAGAATGCGGAAACAAAAAAGTTGTCTGGGCTGCCCGTTATGATTTGGAAACCGGGGCGGGCTCAGCCGAGGCGCCCGCGTCCGAAGCCTTAGCCGACTGTTCGGTCTTTGATGCGGCCTTGGATTGACCATCTGCCTGCGGTTTCTTCGTGTGATCTTGCGCCATTGAGAAGTTCTTGAATGACATGTGAAAAATCTCCTGTTAAACACAAGCATGATATCTTGCTAAATACTTATATGGTGGTTATTTTTATTTTTTCAATGAGCGTTATTTATTAATGAGCAGATTGTTAATGTAAATAAATAGTTTGTATTTAGTCTGTTTTTATTAATAGCGCGTCGACGTTCGCCGTCCGGAATCGTGAAATGACTTGCAGTATTTAGCTGGAGATAGGGTAACGCGGCATGCCGCCGCAGGCATTTTCTCAATCCCACACAACCCGGAAAGTTCAACAGGAGCCGGACTTTCTCGACGCTGCCCCCATTGCCAGACGATCACGCTTCTACGGCCAATTCAGTGATGTCATAAGTCCAAACACGGAATGATTTCATGACATGCGGGCCGAACGAGTTGATCAGGGGGATGTCGGCAGCATCGCGCCCACGCGCCACGACGATCCTGCCGATGCGCGGCACATTGTTGCGAGGGTCGAAGACCATCCAGCGTCCGTCTAGAAACACTTCAATCCACGCACTGAAGTCCGCCGGGTCAACTATGGGAACGCCGATATCGCCGAGGTATCCATTCACATATCGCGCAGGAATGTTCATGCATCTACAGAGCGCGATCGCCAGGTGTGCATAATCTCGGCATACACCAACCCGCTCTTGATAAGCGTCGAGGGCGGTTCTTGTAGCGCGCGCGTTTTGGTATCCAAACGCGATATGCTGATGCACGAAATCACAAATCGCCTGAACACGAGCCCACCCCGGGCTGACGTTTTGAAACAAATCCCAAGCGATTTGGCTAAGTCTATCGGTTTCGCAATAGCGACTGCCCATCAAATAGAGCAGGCATCCGTCAGGCAGATCTGCAACCGGTATTTCCTTCGCCTCTGACCGGATCGGGTCACAGATACCGTCATCTTCTATCGTGCCATCGCTCCAGATCGAAAAATCGCCTGCCGGCGCCAGGAATCGGCGACAAATATTTCCAAACAGATCTCGGTAAGTGCGAGTCTGAACGTGCGGATTGGTGACGACCACTTCAGGTGACCGAATGTCCTTGGCGCGATCATCATGCACAGCCATCAGGCAGACCATCGGGGTGGCCTGCTGGCAATTAACCGTGATGTCGTATCCGTACCGGATGAGCATAGTGTATTCCGCACCGCAATTTCATGCGTCGCGCCTTTCTTGTGTACCCCAAATGCATCACCGCTTCGCTAGCGAAAAACACGAACTGGAAGGACAAGCCCGCCTTTGCTACCGCGGCAGTTTCAAAGCAGTTTTCTTTACAGTCTGATCAGACGCCCAACATTAGTCCAACAAAAAATCCCGGAATTATTTTAAAAAATCATATTATTTATATTTGTATCGTCATCACTTTTTTCTATTACATTATTTCTACAAATAATTTAATCACAAATATTATGATAAAACTGGTTGTTTTTTACATTTTTACTACCATATCAAGACCTCAATGCTTTTCAATTATTGTACATCATAAGGAATAGAAAAATGGACATGCCTGAATGGCTTAAGCCAGGTTTAGTAGGCGCCGCCGCGGGCGCCACTGCGCTCGCCATCGTTGGATTTTCCTGGGGCGGTTGGTTGACTGAAGGTTCCGCCAACAAAATGGCCTCGGACATGGCACAAGCAGAAGTCGTCACCGCCTTGGTGCCGGTTTGCGTTCAACTGTCCAAGATGGACCCCCTCGCGAGCCAAACTTTCTTGAAGCTCAAGGAAGCCAGTAGCTATCAGCGTCGGGGCATCTTGATGGAGGCAGGTTGGGCCACCATGCCGGGCTCGAGTGAAGCCAACCGATACGTTGCGACGGCTTGTCTGGAAAAGCTTTCCGACGAGTTCTGAGTTTGTATCAGCGGCGTTCAACCTGACCCTGCAGCGGCATAAAGCGCTTTCAAACTAAGCGGGGAGCTATCTTAGGTGTGAGCGGTAAGAGACACTAGAGCGGCCCGGAGCCTTGCCGGTTGATCCCAGCTTGAGGACCGGGCCGCATTTCCCTAACCAAGCAAGAAATCCCGGGGCAAGACCTCCAGGCCGCAATAAGCCCGCCAGATGATCAGTTTGGTGGGCTTTGTTTGTTGCCGGCCCTGAATCGACTCTCGACCTAACGCCAGTCCTTGAGCGGCCAGGAACCGGGCCGGTTCCTGGCCTAGCGGACCGCAGCACAATTGGCGCTACGTTGCTTGCATACACCCCCAAAAATAAGTTTTTTGGTTTTTGATATACGTCAAAGCGCCCTTCCAATAACCGACGCAATCTGCACAGCGAGCCACAAAGGCTCATCCCGCTTATGTGGCTCGGCAGGAGGCTGCGCAGTGTCAGACGTTCACACAAAAAGATCTACTGGACCGGAGGTCACCGCGCTCGGCATGAGCACCTTTGCCTTTGCGGTCTGCTTTGCAGTTTGGACGCTCTTTTCCATCATCGGCGTGCGTATCAAACAAGACCTCGGACTTTCCGAGACAGAGTTTGGGCTGCTGGTTGCCACCCCGATACTCACAGGGTCCTTGAGCCGCATTTTCCTTGGCATCTGGACGGACCAGTATGGCGGGCGGCTTGTCTTTGTCTTGGTCATGGTCTGTTCGGCCGCCGCCGCCTGGCTGCTGTCATCGGTCGAAACCTATCCAATGTTCCTGCTGGCGGCGTTGGGTGTGGGATTGGCTGGCGGGGCCTTCGCCGTAGGCGTTGCCTACGTCACCAAATGGTACCCTCAAGAAAAGCAAGGGACCGCGCTGGGTATATTCGGTGTCGGCAACGTGGGCGCGGCGATCACCAATTTCGGCGCGCCATTTCTGTTGGTGGCTTTCGGCTGGGAGACGACGGCGCAGGTCTATTCCGTAGCGCTCTTGGTTGCCGCCGCGCTTTTCTACTTCTTCACCAAGGAGGACCCCGTCACGGCGGCGCGGCGCGCCAGGCATGAGCGGCCACAGAGCACCCTCCTGGCGCTGGAGCCTTTGAAAAACCTGCAGGTCTGGCGCTTCGCGCTTTATTACTTCTTCGTTTTCGGGGCTTTTGTAGCGCTGGCGTTATGGCTTCCGCGTTATTTGGTCGGTGTTTATGACCTGGATATCAAGACGGCGGGTATCCTGGCAGCCTTCTACTCGGTGCCGGCCAGCCTTTTTCGCGCTTACGGCGGGCACCTTTCCGACAGGTACGGCGCGCGCAAGGTCATGTACTGGACCTTTGGCATATCGATTCTCTGCACCTTCATGCTGTCCTATCCGAAGACGGACTACACCATCCACGGCATCGAAGGGCCGATCAGCTTTTCCACCGAGATGGGACTGATCCCCTTCGTCATCACGATTTTCGTCCTCGGTTTCTTTATGTCCCTGGGCAAGGCCGCCGTCTACAAGCACATTCCGGTCTACTATCCCAAACACGTCGGTTCGGTGGGGGGACTCGTCGGCATGATCGGCGGTCTTGGCGGCTTCGTGCTGCCCATAACCTTCGGCGTGGTCAATGACCTCACGGGCATCTGGACGAGCTGTTTCATGCTGCTCTTCGCGGTCGCCGCAGTGTCCTTGCTGTGGATGCACTTCGCAGTTCGCCGGATGGAACGGGCAGCCCTTGAGCAAGAGCTTGGTTCGCTCCCAGAGCTTCCCGAAATGCAACCCATACACAAACCGGAGCACGCTAAAGGACCAAGCGCACTCATCGAGGACTGGCGGCCTGACGACGCGGCATTCTGGGAAAGCACCGGACGGCGCATCGCTCAACGGAATCTATGGATTTCCATACCCTGCCTCCTGCTGTCGTTTGCGATCTGGATGGTCTGGAGCGTCGTCGTCGCGAAACTGCCCGCCGTCGGTTTCACCTACACCACGGACCAGCTGTTCTGGCTGGCGGCACTACCGGGTGTTTCCGGCGCCACGCTGCGGATTTTCTACTCCTTCATGGTGCCGATTTTTGGCGGCAGGCTCTGGACCACACTCACCACCGCCTCGCTCCTGATCCCGGCATTCGGTATCGGCTACGCCGTGCGCAACCCGGATACGCCCTATCTGATTTTCCTGATTCTGGCTCTGCTTTGCGGCTTCGGCGGCGGAAACTTCGCCTCCTCCATGGCGAACATCAGTTTCTTCTTCCCGAAAAGCCAGAAAGGCAACGCGCTGGCTTTGAACGCCGGGCTCGGGAACGCCGGTGTCAGTGTCATGCAGTTTCTCGTGCCCATCGTCATCACGGCCGGCGTGTTCGGCGTTATCGGCGGCGAGCCGCAGATGACCAGCGATGCCGAAAGGCTTTGGCTGCAAAACGCCGGCTTCATCTGGGTGCCTTTCCTGATCGTCGCCACCGTCGCTGCGTGGTTGGGCATGAACGATATCGCCTCGGCCATGGCGTCCTTCAAAGAGCAATCCGTGATCTTTTCGCGCAGGCATAACTGGATCATGTGCTGGCTCTACACTGGAACCTTCGGTTCATTCATCGGTTATTCAGCGGGATTTCCCTTGCTGGCCAGGACGCAGTTTCCGGAAGTTGATTCCCTGCAGTACGTGTTCCTCGGCCCCCTGATCGGCGCTCTTTCACGGGCCGCAACCGGCTGGATCGCGGACCGTTTCGGCGGTGCGCGGGTCACGCTTTGGGTTTTCCTGCTGATGATCGCCGCGGTAGCAGGCGTGCTCTACTTCTTGGGCATCAAGGATCAACCAGGCGCGTTCTGGGGGTTCTTCGCGATGTTCATGGTGCTCTTCCTGGCAACCGGCATCGGCAATGCTTCCACCTTCCAGATGATCCCTGTCATCATGAGGAGCGAGATGGGCCGCCTGATGCCAAGCCTGTCGACCCAGGAGCGCATCCGGCAGGCGGAGAAGGAGTCTGCCGCGATCATAGGCTTCACCTCGGCTATCGCCGCCTACGGCGCATTCTTCATCCCCAAGGCTTACGGCAGCTCAATCGCCCTTACGGGCGGACCATCCCTCGCGCTTTGGGGTTTCATGGCCTTTTACGTCACTTGCGTGGTCATCACCTGGTTCGTTTACACGCGCCGTGGCGGGCTGCTGCACGACATCGAGCGAAACGGGGCCACCGCCGATACTTCCCCTTCCCCGACTACACGATAGGAATTTCACGATGAGCCATCTGCTGGACAGACTGCAGTTCTTCAAAGCCAACGGCAACGAAGCCTTCTCGAACGGACACGGCACCAGGACCTCGGAAGACCGTGGGTGGGAAGACAGCTACCGCAAGCGCTGGCAGCACGACAAGATCGTGCGGTCGACCCACGGTGTTAACTGCACCGGTTCCTGCTCGTGGAAGATTTACGTCAAGGGCGGGATCGTCACCTGGGAAACCCAGCAAACCGACTATCCCCGTACAAGACCGGACCTGCCCAATCACGAGCCGCGCGGATGCTCGCGCGGCGCCAGCTACAGTTGGTATCTTTACTCCGGTAACAGGGTGAAGTACCCGCTGATTCGCTCGCGCCTCCTCAAGGCCTGGCGCGCCGCCAGGAACACCATGGCGCCGGTGGCGGCCTGGGCGTCGTTGGTCGAAGACCCTATCACCCGCGAATCCTATGTGAAGCAGCGCGGTCTTGGCGGCTTCGTCCGCGCGGGCTGGCCGGAAGTCAACGAGATTATCGCCGCTTCGAACGCCTACACCGTGAACACCTACGGGCCCGACCGCGTGATAGGTTTTTCTCCGATACCCGCGATGTCGATGGTTTCCTACGCCGCCGGTTCCCGGTATCTGTCCCTGCTAGGCGGCGTGTGCATGTCTTTTTACGACTGGTACTGCGATCTACCGCCCGCATCGCCGCAAACTTGGGGCGAACAGACCGACGTCCCGGAATCGGCAGATTGGTACAATTCCGGGTTCCTCATCCTTTGGGGCTCCAACGTACCCCAGACACGTACACCCGACGCGCACTTCTACACCGAAGCGCGCTACAAGGGCGCAAAGTCGGTCGTTGTCTCTCCCGATTACAGCGAGGCCGCGAAGTTCTCGGACCTATGGCTCCATCCAACGGCAGGGACCGATGCCGCCTTGGCCATGGCTATGGGACACGTCATCCTGCGTGAATTCCATCTCGACCGACAAGCCGAGTATTTCGAGAACTACTGCCGTCAGTACACCGACATGCCGATGCTCGTTCGGCTCGTCGAAAAGAACGGCGCTTACGTTCCTGAACGCTTTCTGCGCGCTTCGGATTTCCCGGACAACCTGGGCGAGGTGGAGAACCAGGAGTGGAAGACCGTCGCCTTCGATAAGGTATCCGGTGAAATCGTGGTGCCGCGCGGTGCCGTCGGCCATCGCTGGAGCGGTGAGGGCAAGTGGAATCTGGAGCAAAAAGACGGCCAGGATCGTGATGTAGAATTGGAAACGACCTTCATCCTGGACGATAGCCGCGACACAATCGCCACGGTCGCGTTCCCCTATTTCGGGGGCCGGGACCACGATCACTTCGAAGGCAGCGACCATCCGGAAGTCCTGCACAGAAACGTGCCTGTAAAGAAGGTAGAAACCAAGGACGGGCGCGTGCTTGCGGCAACCGTTTTCGATCTCTTCGTCGCCAACTACGGACTGGATCGTGGCCTGGGTGGTGAAAACACAGCGACGAACTATGCCCAGAACGAGCCTTATACGCCGGCCTGGGCGGAACGAATCACGGGCGTTCCGGCGGATCAAATCATAACGGTGGCGAGAGAGTTCGCGACCAACGCCGAAAAGACCCGAGGCAAGTCCATGATCATCCTGGGTGCCGGTTTGAACCACTGGTACCACATGGACATGAACTACCGCGGCATCATCAACATGCTCGTGATGTGTGGTTGCGTGGGGCAATCCGGCGGCGGCTGGTCACACTATGTCGGACAGGAAAAACTGCGTCCGCAAACGGGTTGGCTGCCACTGGCCTTCGCTCTCGATTGGAACCGCCCGCCACGACAGATGAACTCGACATCCTTTTTCTATGCACATAGCGACCAGTGGCGTTACGAGACCCTGGGCGTGAAGGAGATTCTCTCACCACTTGCGCCGGAAGGGCCATGGGACGGCGCGCTGATCGACTACAACATCCGAGCCGAGCGCATGGGCTGGCTGCCCTCCGCGCCACAACTCCGCACGAATCCGCTGGACATCGGCCGATCGGCCAAGAGCAGCGGTGTGCCGGCAAAAGAACTGGTTGTCCAGGGCCTCAAGGACGGCACCCTCAAGATGTCCTGCGAGGACCCGGATCATCCGGCGAATTGGCCGCGCAATCTATTCGTTTGGCGATCAAACCTTTTGGGATCCTCCGGAAAGGGGCACGAGTATTTCCTGAAACACCTTATCGGCACCACCCACGGGGTCCAGGGCAAGGATCTTGGCGAGAGCGGTGTTGAAAAGCCTCAAGAAGCGGTGTGGCACGAGGAAGCGCCCGAAGGAAAGCTCGACCTTCTGGTCACATTGGATTTCCGCATGTCCACGACCTGCATGTACTCCGACATCGTGCTGCCGACGGCCACCTGGTACGAAAAGAACGATCTCAACACCTCTGACATGCATCCCTTCATTCACCCCCTCACGGCCGCGGCCGACCCCGCCTGGGAAGCCCGCAGCGACTGGGAAATCTATAAAGGCATCGCCAAGGCCTTCTCCGAGGTTGCGCCGGAGGTCCTGGGTGTCGAAGACGATGTGGTTCTGGTGCCGATCCAGCACGATACCCCCGCCGAAATGGCCCAACCGTTTGATGTTCAAGATTGGGCAAGCGGTGAGACCGATCCGATTCCAGGCAAAACGATGCCGCAGATCGCGACGGTGACACGCGATTATCCGAACCTTTACAAGCAGTTCACCGCTGTTGGGCCCTTGATGGAAAAGATTGGTAACGGCGGTAAGGGCATCGCTTGGGATACCAAGCATGAGATCGGCAATCTTCGCAGTCTCAACGGCACCGTGACCGAGGAAGGTGTATCCAAGGGCTTGCCGCGGATAGAAACCGATATCGATGCGGCGGAAGTCATTCTGATGCTGGCCCCGGAAACCAATGGTGAAGTCGCTGTCAAAGCCTGGGAAGCCCTCTCCAAGACCACAGGTAGGGAACACGCTCACCTGGCGATCCCGAAGGAAGATGAGAAAATTCGCTTCCGCGACGTGGTGGCGCAACCCCGCAAGATCATCTCGTCGCCAACCTGGTCTGGTTTGGAATCAGAAAAGGTCTGCTACAACGCTGGCTACACCAATGTCCACGAACTGATCCCTTGGCGGACCCTAACCGGACGCCAGCAACTCTACCAGGATCACCTCTGGATGCGCGCCTTCGGGGAGGGTTTTTGCGTCTATCGGCCGCCGATCGACACAAAGTCGGTCAAGCCGATCATCGACAGCAAGCTAAACGGCAATCCGCAGGTAGTCCTCAATTTCATAACGCCGCACCAGAAATGGGGCATCCATTCCACCTACACGGACAACTTGCTGATGCTGACCCTGTCCCGAGGAGGACCGATCGTTTGGCTATCGGAAATCGACGCAAAACGCGCCGACATCGTCGATAACGACTGGGTCGAGGCCTACAACGCCAACGGCGCCTTGGTCGCCAGAGCGGTGGTGTCTCAGCGGATCAAGGAGGGCACGCTCTTCATGTATCACGCACAGGAGAAGATCGTGAACGTGCCGGGCTCCGAGATCACCGGGAATCGCGGCGGCATCCACAATTCCGTCACCCGAGCTGTGCTCAAGCCGACACACATGATCGGCGGCTATGCCCAGCTTTCCTATGGCTTCAACTATTACGGCACCGTCGGTTCCAATCGGGATGAGTTCGTCATCGTCAGAAAAATGAACAAAGTCGATTGGCTGGACTCACCGGCTGGCGGCGCTCAGGAGGTCCAAAAATGAAAATCCGCGCACAGATCGGCATGGTGCTGAACCTCGACAAGTGCATCGGGTGCCATACCTGTTCGGTTACCTGCAAGAACGTTTGGACCAGCCGCGAAGGCGTAGAATACGCCTGGTTCAACAACGTCGAGACGAAGCCCGGCATCGGGTATCCCAAGGATTGGGAAAACCAGAAACGCTGGAATGGTGGATGGGAACGTGGCCGCAACGGCAAGATTCGCCCGAAGATGGGCGCCAAATGGCGTGTTCTAGCCAAAATCTTCGCCAATCCCGACCTGCCGGAAATCGACGACTACTACGAACCTTTCACTTTCGATTACGAGCATCTCCAGAAAGCACCGGAGAGCAAGGCGACACCGACGGCGCGTCCACGCTCCCTCTTATCCGGCGAGCGCATGGAGAAGATTGAGTGGGGTCCGAACTGGGAGGAGATTCTGGGCGGCGAGTTCAGCAAGCGTTCCGAGGACGCGAACTTCGAGGGGATCGAGAAGGAGATCTACGGCGAGTTTGAAAACACCTTCATGATGTACCTGCCCCGGCTTTGTGAGCATTGCCTCAATCCAACCTGTGTAGCGGCCTGCCCGTCGGGCGCAATCTACAAACGCGAGGAAGACGGTATTGTCCTGATCGATCAGGAAAAATGCCGGGGCTGGCGGATGTGCGTCTCCGGCTGTCCCTATAAGAAAATCTATTACAATTGGTCGAGCGGCAAATCGGAGAAGTGCATCTTCTGCTACCCGCGAATCGAGGTCGGGCAACCCACGGTCTGCTCGGAGACCTGTGTTGGACGCATCCGCTATCTGGGCGTCCTGCTCTATGACGCCGACCGGATCGAGGAAGCCGCATCGGCGGAGGACCCCCAGGACCTTTACGAGACTCAGCTTGCCATATTCCTCGACCCCAACGACCCCGAAATACAAGCCAGGGCCCGCGCCGATGGCGTTCCCGATGCCTGGCTAGAAGCGGCCAAACGCTCACCCGTTTACAAGATGGCCATGGACTGGAAGGTCGCCTTTCCGCTGCATCCGGAGTACCGAACGCTGCCGATGGTCTGGTACGTGCCACCCCTGTCACCCATCCAGGCGGCGGCGGAAGGCGGCAAGATCGGCCTGGATGGAGAAATGCCGGACGTGCGCAACCTGCGCATTCCCGTCCGCTATCTCTCCAATCTTTTGACTGCCGGAAAGGACGAGCCGGTCATCCTGGCGCTGGAGCGCATGCTGGCGATGCGGGCCTACATGCGCGCCAAAACCATCGACGGCGTGATCGATACCGCCGTTGCCAACCGGGTCGGCCTGACGCCCGGGCAGATCGATGAAATGTACGAGATCATGGCCATTGCCAACTATGAGGACCGCTTCGTTATACCGACCAGCCATCGTGAGGTGAGTGAAGACGCTTACGACTTGCGCGGCGGTTGCGGGTTCTCCTTTGGCAACGGCTGCTCGGGTGGGTCTTCGGACGCCGATCTCTTTTCCCCGAAACGCAAAAAGAGCGTTTCGACGCCGACGGAGGTGTTCTGATGACCAGGACCTATAAGGTGCTATCGCTTCTGCTCTCCTACCCCACGGCGGAGATTCTGTCCGCACTCGCGGATATGCGTTCGGTGGTAGAGCAGGAAAATCTGCTGCCTGCGAAGGGACGGCAACTTCTCCATCGCTTCATGGATGACCTCGCCGAACGCGACCTTTGGGACTCGCAGGAGCGCTACGTCTTTCTGTTCGATCAGACCCGCTCGCTCTCGCTCCATCTTTTCGAACACGTCCATGGCGAAAGCCGGGATCGCGGTCAGGCGATGGTCGATCTCCTCAAGGTCTACGAAGATCGCGGATTGGCGATGGGGACAAAAGAACTACCGGACCACCTGCCCTTGTTCCTGGAGTTTCTGTCGACCCTTCCCGCGACAGAAGCGCAGGACTTTCTGGCCCAGCCACTGCAGATCATCGCCGCGCTTGGCCAGCGGCTGAAACGGCGCGACAGCGTCTATGCCGACCTGTTCGACGCGATCCGGGCGCTAGCCGCCGCAAAACTTGACCCGACGGTCGTCGAGGCCCTGTTGACCCTGGAGGAAGATGACCCAAACGACTTCGAAGCCCTGGATCGGATATGGGAAGAGGAGGCCGTGCGCTTTGGCGGCGGCAGCGGCAAACAGGCTTGTCCGGCCGAACGCATCGGCGATCGCCTTCGGGCGGCGACGCGTGAGGAAGCGGCGGTCACCACGATGCGCGGCACAGGAACCGGAGGGTCGGTCGATGCATGAGTATCTGAATACCTTGGTTTTCGGTATCTACCCCTACATCGCCCTGTCGGTTCTGGCCGTCGGCTCGATCGTGAGATATGAGCGAGAACCCTACACTTGGCGTTCCGGCTCCAGCCAGTTATTGCGGCGAAAGCAATTGATCTGGGGCTCCGTACTGTTTCATGTCGGCGTCCTGATCGTGTTCTTTGGGCACTTGGTTGGTCTCCTCACGCCGATTCAGATATTCGATGCGCTGGGCATATCGCACGGCGCGAAACAGATCTTGGCGATTGTCGTAGGCGGCGTTGCAGGACTCATGGCCCTGGCGGGCGCATCGCTCCTTCTGCACCGCCGGCTGTTCGACCCCCGTATTCGCCGAACGTCGAGCTTTGGCGATATCGCGATCCTGGCACTGCTATACCTACAGCTCCTGCTGGGCCTGCTTACCATCCCCATCTCGATGCAACATCTGGATGGTGGAGAAATGGTGCGCTTCATGACCTGGGCGCAGGGAATCTTTACCTTCCGCACGGGGGCAGCCGACGCCATCCTTACTGTGCATCCGATCTTCAAGCTGCATCTCTTCCTGGGCCTGACGATCTTCCTGGTATTTCCCTTTACGCGTCTGGTCCACATGCTGAGTGCCCCGCTCCGCTATCTATGGCGCCCCGGCTACCAAGTCGTGCGTGGGAGAAATGCCGCAGGCCAATCCGGAAACACAAAGCACCTAGTGGAAAGGCTCCAGCGATGAGTGAGACATCCATAAAAGCGCCACAGCCGATGACGCCGGAAGAGCAAGCCATGCCGGCGATTACGGTCAACGGCGTGGTGATCGACCCGGCGGCGATCCGTCGCGAGGCCGCCAACCATCCCGCACCGGACGCCAAGCTGGCCCTGGAGGCCGCCGCTCGAGCGCTGGTGGTTCGCGAACTCTTGATTAAAGAAGCGCAGCGCCTGGGTGTGGAAGCAAGCCCCGAGCGAGACGAAAAGGGGCGCATCGAAACAACGGAGGACAGCCAGGTAACCGCGTTGCTGGAGCAAGAGATATCAACGCCGGAGATCGAGGAAAGCCATCTGCAGCGTTACTTTGAGAACAATCAGGCGAAGTTCCGTTCCGAGGACCTCTATGAAGCCAGCCACATACTGCTTCCGGCCCGCCCTGCCGAACAGGATGCCTATAACGCAGCCGTCGGACAGGCCGAGATTTTGATTGCCGAACTGCAGGCCCGCCCCGAGCGCTTCGCCGATCTGGCCCGCGAGTTCTCCGCCTGCCCATCGGCGGCGACCGGCGGTAGCCTTGGGCAGATCACGAAGGGACAAACCGTTCCTGAGTTTGAAACCTTCCTCTTCAACCTGGAGGAGGGTCAGCTCTGTCCCGTTCCCGTCCGAACGAACTTCGGCGCCCACGTCGTGTTGCTGGAGCGCAAGATTCCCGGCCGCCAGATGCCTTTCGAGATGGTCCGGGAACAGATTGCCGAATATTTGCAGATCGCGTCTTGGACCCAGGCGGTCGGGCAGTACATCAGCCTGCTCGCCGCCGAAGCGAAGATCGAGGGCATTGACCTGCAAGAGGGGCGAAACACACGGGCTTTCCGATAGGAAGGGAGTCCGCGAGGTTGTGTGCTATCACGCGCTCCTCACCCGGCGCTGTCAGGCTTTCCTCTATTCATGCGATCAAAGCTTGGAAGCGGGAAGCATCAACATTGCCGCCGGTTATAAAGGTTGCGACGATCCGTCCGCGAATGTCGATTCGGCCGCTAAGCACCGCGGCCAGCCCGACGACAGTACCGGGTTCAGCTACGAGCTTGAAGTGATCGACGGCCAAAACACGCGTGCCCGGAGCCGCCTCGGCCATAACGATTGCCGTTGAGGCGGTCAGACCGCCGCCTTTTGCTCCAATTGTCCCGGGAGTTAGCCGCGCAGCCGATGGTGCGAGCGCCCGTCGGATTTGCCCTCGTGTTTAGTTCACCATAGTTGCAGACCCAAAGAGTCTGGACCAGCCCCGTGACGAAGTCGCGTCAGCCTAAACGAGGGCGGGGTTTCTCCGAGAGCGGAGGATGGCACCGCCCAGAAACCACCAGATCCTAGACCAGAGTCCACCGGTGGCGGTATCGACGCAGTGCCCCTTCAGGAATCCACCCCCTCGCCTCACGCGAACTGCGCGACACCGTGGCCGAACGACCAGTTCTCCTTTGCCGAGCCGGTCAGCACGATGAAGAGGTCTTCCGGCCGGATGCCGGGGCTCTCGCCAAGCAGCTCGGCAATTCGCTTGTAAAGCGCTTTCTTCTGCTCCGGGGTACGCGTGTCGAAGACGGTGATCGCGATGTAGACGAGATCGTCGCTGCGGGTGACACCGAAAGCGTTGCCATAGCGGAAGTTGGCCGCATCATGCTCCGTCATGGTCATGAATTGGTCGCCTTCCGGCACGCCAAGCGTTTCGCGAAAGGCCTTGTAGAGGTTGTCGAGGATCGCCTGCCGGTCGGCCTCCGGCTTTCCGGCGCGCAATGAGATCTGACAGAACGGCATGGGATGTGTCCTTTCCAGTTTCACTTGCGTTTAGATAGCTTTCGACTGATTATTTTGAAATGCTATTTCTTGTGATATCAATGATAATGTCTGATTATGACTGAACGTCCCCTCGACCTGGACGCGGTCCGGACCTTCGTGCACATCGCCGAGCTCGGCAGCTTCACGCGCACCGCCGAGACCATGATGACGACGCAGGCTGCGGTCAGCCTGAAACTGAAGCGGTTGGAAGAGAGGCTCGGCTGCCGGCTCATCGAACGGACGCCGCGGCACGTCGAGCTGTCGGCGCAGGGCGCTACCTTCCTCCAGCACGCCCGAGAGCTCCTGGAGGCTCACGACCGCGCCTTCGCCGCTTTCGCCGCCGCCCGGCAACGCCTGACCATCGGTATCAGCGATCACGTCGCGGGACCGGAACTGCCCGAGCTGATTGCACGCATGAACCTACAGGACTCCCAGCTGCTGATCGAGATCCGGATTGGATCTTCGAGCGACCTGTTGCAGGCTTTCGACCGGCGTGAGCTGGACGCGGTGATCGCGCGCCTGCACGCTGGGCGGAGCGACGGGGAGGTTATCGCCGAGGAGAAAATCGGCTGGTTTGCAGCGCCGAATTGGCAACCCCGAGCGGACGAACCGCTGCCGCTTGCCACCATGCCGCCGCCTTGCGGGGTTCGCAACATGGCGTGCGAGCACCTCGATACGGCCGGCGTGGCCTGGATGGAGGTCTTTGTCGGCGGCGGCGTCGCCGCTGTGTCGGCAGCCGTCATGGCCGGACTTGGTATTGCCGCAATGGCGCGGCGCATGCTGCCGTCCGACGCGGTCGAGGTCGGGCAGAAGCTGGGCCTTCCGGATCTACCGCGCCTGCCGATCCTGCTGCATGCGAGGGATAGGAATGACCGATCCCGCGCTGCGCTTGCCGCCCTCTCCGCTGCCTTCAGGAACGTAGCGCGGGACTAGCACCTGTACGGCAGGGATGGCGGCCTCGGCATCCGGGAGGCTTTTGTCGCTGGTCGCGGGGCGTGAATCCACCGGCAGCGGTTAAAGCTGTTCGCACCAGGTTTCAGTCCCTTGGCGTGAACAGCAGCTTGACATACTGACGCAGCAAAAGGATCTGCCCTGCGGTCATTCTTGGCTCGCCCAGCGCCTTGGCCATGACGATACCGCCTTCGACGACTGTGCTGACGAAATCGGCGAGCGCGTCGAAACCCACCTCGTCCTGGGGCGGATACTTTTCCGCGATCTGCTCGAACATCTCCCGGAACCGTTGGCGCCAACCCAGGACAGCACGCCGATTGGCGTCGCGGACCGCCTGGTTGAACAGGCGATCCTGGTATGCCGCCGTGGCCACGAGACAGCCTGGATGCCCGGTCTGCATGTCTTCCAGAAGCTCAGCCAAAAGCTTGAAACCGATCAGCACGCGTTGGAGCGGGTCATCCGACAACTCCCACGCGCGGGCCCAGAGATTGTCGAATATCTGGTCCTCGATTTCGATGTGCCGCTCGATCAGCGCCAGTGCCAATGCGTTCTTATCGGAAAAATGATAGAAGAACCCGCTACGCGTCACATCCGCTGCCGCCACGATCTCCTCAATGGACGTCGCGTCGAACCCCTTTGCTAGGATCGACTCCTGCGCGATGTCCATGATCTGCTCTCGTTGGCTCGGCCTGTGCATTTCAAACTGAACCCTTGGTCAGGTTTCCGTCGCATCGTGGAGCGTGCGGTACAAGCACCTCCTATCCAACATAATGATATTAAACAATAAATAGCAATATCCTGTAAGTATACCACGCGTTCTCTGTTCAAGGATAGTACCGCGCCAGTACAACTGCCGCGCCAGTAGTAATGGAGGACAGCAATGAACTACGCAGCTAATTTCAGAACCTTTATCGCATCCGATCAGCCCTGGGTGGCGGACGGCGGAATGGAAACCGACCTGATTTTTTCTTACGGGCTCGACCTGCCCCACTTCGCCTCGTTCCACGTCTTCGATACCACGGAAGGTCGTGCGACCCTGGCGCGATACTATGATCGCTACATCGACATTGCCCGTCGCGCGGGCACCGGCTTCGTCCTGGATACGGCGACCTGGCGCTCCGGGGCGTACTGGCCTGACATCGTCGGCCGGTCTCTTGCTGATATCGAGGCGGCGACCCGCGAGGCGGTGCGCTTTGCTTATGCGACCCGCGCGCGGCATAGCGGCGTTCCGATGGTCATCAACGGTGCGGTAGGTCCGGCGGGTGACGGCTATGCTCCCGACCGGCTCTACACACCCGACGCCGCCGAGGCGGTCCATGCGCACCAGATCGGCTGGATGGCCGATGAAGGTATCGAGATGGTTTCAGCCGTTACAATGACCCACCCTGGCGAAGCCATCGGGATCGTTCGCTCGGCCCAGGGAAACGGCCTGCCCGTCGTGGTCAGCTTCACGACCGAAACCGACGGCCGCCTGCCGAATGGCCAGTCTGTTGCCGACGCCATCGCCGAAACCGATGCCGCGACCGGCGGCGCACCGGTTTTCTACATGATCAACTGCGCGCATCCCGATCACTTTGCGGGCGTTTTGGCCGGTGATTGGGTGTCGCGCATCGGCGGCATCCGTGCCAACGCCAGCCGCATGAGCCATGCCGAACTGGATGAGGCCGAGGAACTGGATGCCGGCAATCCCGAAGAATTCGGCCATCTTTACGGCGCGCTCTTTCGGAAGTTGCCGCAGCTTCGGGTCATGGGCGGATGCTGTGGCACCGATCACCGGCACATCGAGCAAGTCTGCCTCGCCTGCAAGGTGGCCGCGTAAAGACAGGTGGCGAGCCCTTCCGGGGCAGCCAGACCGGCAGGGCCGGTCAGAGCCCGCGCCGGTCTTGCTGGCGCGGGCCATCGCCACCGCCTGGCCGGAATGCCCATGGTCTGGCGATCACATTGAACGGAGACGAAAGACATGACGGAAATCATTGCACCCGGCGTAGGGAAGTCCGTTGGGAGAAGGCTGCGCGCAGCCAACTGGCTATTCAAAGCGTGCCGCGATGCATCGCGCAGGTATCACGACCGGCGGACCATCGCGCATGTCACGGAGTTGAACGACCACTTGCTGCGCGACATCGGGCTGTTGCGCCACCAGATCGAGCCCGCGGTGCATGGCAAACTCAAACGCACCGAGGCTGGAAAATGGCGCGCATAGCCCCTATGGCAGGCGCCGGTTTCGATATCCGCTGGGCACATAGCGGGGACGCAACTGAAATCGCCCGGTTGTTCCTGATAGCCTCCGACGGGCTTGCCGCCTACATCTGGGGCGGCAATACCTCTCCCGGCCAGTCAATGGAAGAGACCGGCGCAGCCCGCTACGCGCGAGAGGGTGTCCTCTTTTCATATCAGAACTGCCTGATCGCGACCTCCGGGCCGGAGGTCATCGGCATGCTCCACGCCTTTCCAATGCCCGATCGTGCGGGGGGCGAAGCGGACCCCGATCCGGTGCTGCGCCCCTACTCGGAACTCGAAGATCCGGGATCGCTCTACATCTCGGGGCTTGCCGTCTATCCACGCCACAGGCAGCAGGGCGTTGGCGATGCGTTGATGGACTGCGCGGAGGCGCTCGCTATTACAAGGGCCCTGCCCAGGATCTCGCTCATCTGCTTCGAGCGGAACGACACGGCACGCGCATTCTATGCCAGACGCGGCTTCACTGTCGTGGATCGCCGCCCCCTCGTTCCACACCCGACGCTTCACTACAAGGATGGCGATGCGCTGTTGATGGTCCGCAAGACCTTCTTGTGGGCCGGGAGCAAGGCCATAGATTTCTGCGCCGCAGGCGACTCCCACCATGACTAGGTGAAAAGGTGTGCTACTCGAGCCGCCTGACAGACATCCCGCTGGAATCAGAAAGCCCCCGGGGTTCTTCCCGGGGGCTTTTTTGTTTGGTTGCGGGGGCACGCAAGCAACGACAATCTAAAGCAATATCAGTCAGAAGAGGCTCTTCTGGATTTCTGGAAACAACCACTCAGTAAAGGCCACGACGTTTTTGTTGCGTTGATTACGGGGGGGCACGACAAGGTAATATGTCAAACCTATAAATTCACCCTGTAAGGCATTGTTAGAAAAAGGAACAAGCCATTGTTCTTTCACGGCGTTTCGGACCAGTATCGAGCTTACAAGGGCAATTCCCTGACCCGCCAAAGCGGCCTGAATGACGTGATGTTCCTGGTCAAACCGCCTTACAGTGTAGTTAGCTTGACTTTCCTCGCGTCCTTGTTGATTGATAAGCGCTTCCCAGGCAATAGGCGGCAATGATTTGTTCACCCACTCAGTTTCCAGAAGTTGAGCGTCATTTAGGTTAGTGAATTTATCAAGGTATGCTGGAGTAGCGTACATTCCAAATTTTTCAGTAACTAGTTTTGATGCGTGAGGCTGCGCGGGATCGTACTGCCCATAGCTGATCGCAAGATCAATGCGACGGTCACGCATGACATCAATTTTTTGCTCTCCTGTTTGAATGGAAACATCAATACCAGGATTTGCCTCGTAAAATTTTTCTAGGTTTGGCACCAGCCACATGGAGGCAAATGAAGATGTTGTACTAATAGTCAGCATCTCTTTTGAGCCGACGATATCGTTGACGGTCTCGTTGATCTGCCGAAAGACGTTGAATGTAGTATCTGAAAGTAATTCCCCGTCTCTGGTTAGCTTGACAGCGCGGATCTGGCGCTCAAACAAACGAGTCCCAAGCCCCTCCTCCAATGTCTTGATTTGGTGAGAGACCGCCGTTGGCGTCACATGTAACTCGTCAGCTGCTTTTTTGAAGCTTTTCAGTCTTGCAGCAGCATCAAAAGTTCTAAGAACATTAAGGGATGGCAGCTTCGAGTACATTAAACACCTCAGTCTAGGTGAATTTTTTTCATCCATAACTAAGAATTCGTCATTCGTCAAATACCCTTTCAAGGGCCACATTTCTTTCAACAGTCAATAGGCCCATGAAAGGACACCAGATGAAAACTCTGCTTCACATAGATGCCAGTGCAAGAAAAACAGACAATCCAGTACCAGCATACAACTCGATATCAAAATCAATTGCGGCCACATTTATAGAGACATGGCGTACATTTAATAATGAAGATAAAATCATCTATAGGGATGTGGGCGACAACCCACCTGACTTTATCAGTCAAGACTGGATTGCCGCTGTTTTTACGCCAGATAACGCCAAAACCGACAATCAAAAGGCTTTGCTTTCATTGTCAGATACATTGATCAGTGAGGTAGAGCAGGCTGACATCATTGTCATGTCATCATCCATGTACAATTACGGCATGCCTGCCACCTTGAAGGCCTGGTTTGATCAAGTGATCCGCATCCACAAGACATTCTCCTTTGACTTGGCTCGTGGAGACTTTCCGCTAGAACCCATTATGTCAGGTAAAATACTGGTATTGATAACTTCCAGCGGTGAGTTTGGTTTCGGAATTGGTGGTATCCGCGAAAAAATGAATCACTTAGGCCCTCATATACAGACATTGAGCCATTATTTGGGCGTTGAAACATTCCACGAGATTAACGCCGAGTATCAAGAGTTTAACGACGACCGGCACAGAGATTCTGTCACAAACGCCCACAAGGCAGCGGAAGGTCTGGCTCTGAAACTGGCCAATTTCTAAAAGTGTACAGATAGTGGGAATCATCATATACACCGATTCTGTGCGCCCATTCTGCGGAGAACTCTAAAGGGTTCTCTCACAAAGATAGACTGTCGTTAGTTTCGTGGGCGGAATTTGAACACTTCGATTTTTCGGTGAATTATCCGCCTCTCCGCCTGCTTCCTATTTGCTTCCCAGCATAGAAAAAGGGCTTAGCCTTGTTTGGCTAAACCCTTGATATTGTTGGTTGCGGGGGCCTGAAACCACCGACCGTTTACCCGGTATTGTCAGAAGAGTTTTGGTTGAGAGAACTTGTGCCATCGCCTAGCCCGCGCACACTCATTGTCACGGATAGATTCCGATTGTATGGCGCCGCACTCAGGGAAGTAAGGGCTGCTGATTGCAAGGAATGCGGCCGCTGGCCGAACAACCAAGTAGAAAGCTCACACCTGCCCTTTCGACGATGGGAGCGGAGCTAATTGGAGATCGTCATCGTTCGCGCGCGTGCTCTGTAAATGCCGTGTAAGTGCCAAGCTTTCTGTGTACCATCCACACGGTCACAACCCCCAATCGCTAACGCTTTTTCGTGGATCTGGCTTTGAAATTTCTTTCGGTCAAATCAGTCCCAATTCTCCGATGGAGTTCGCCAAAGGCTTTTACCATGAGGCCGCCATTGATATCGCTCGCGTTCCTCATCGTTGGCTTGTTGGTATTTGGTCTGGGAGAAGCATTACTGGTCGCCGCGGGTGTCGGCGTGAGCCCCTGGACCGTGTTCGCCCAGGGCGTGACCCATGTAACAGGTTGGAGCCTGGGATTAGCGACCTTTGTCACCAGCGTATGCGTTTTAATTTCATGGATTCCGCTCAAACAGACACCCGGGATTGGAACGGTCCTCAACGCAATCATAATAGCGTTGGTGTTGGAATTTGTGCTACCCTTTCTGCCAACATTTGAATCCTACGCCGCAAACGCGGTGCTGGCTCTGGCGGGGGTGCTGGTGACCGGATTCGGCGGGGCCATCTACCTGATCGCGAACTTGGGTCCAGGCCCCAGAGACGGCCTTATGACCGGGCTTCAGTCTGTCACACATCAACCCATCGCACTCGTGCGCACCTGTCTTGAGTTGACGGTCGTTGCGATCGGCTGGGCTTTGGGTGGCACGCTCGGCCTGGGCACGGTTTTCTTTGCCTTGGGTATTGGACCAGCAATGGCAGCCGGTATGCAAATTCTGCAGCTTCGGAGTACCGCGCACTCAAAGTTACCGGAACAGCCAAAAAGGCAGTGTCAGAGCAAATCGCATTGAAGCGGACAAGGCGGTATTGTCAAAAGAACGTCGGTTGAGAGGAGACCTGTGCCGCCCCCGTGTGCAGGCTCAATTTCCCGGCACCACTGGCGGCCCGATTGGAAGGATCCAGAAGATATTGAGGAGGATCCGTGACGCCGCTTGGCCTGAGCGATGTTAGATTGCACGACCTACGGCACACCGTTGGCAGCCTGGCGAATAGGGCTGGACTAACACAGAGACAGATCGCAGACCTGCTGGGCCACCGGCAAATGGCTACACCATGCCCACAAGAGAAAAGCCGGCTCATTTCTGAACCGGCCTAAGCCCTTGATATTATTGGTTGCGGGGGTAGGATTTGAACCTACGACCTTCAGGTTATGAGCCTGACGAGCTACCGGGCTGCTCCACCCCGCGTTAATGCTTTGGTCCG
>NZ_JACHXA010000011.1 GCF_014191775.1 Limibacillus halophilus
TCTTTGTGGTTTATCGCCAATCTTCTTGTATGATTAACCATATAAATAGCGTAATATATTTATATTGTCAATTATTATTGTTTCATCAAGCAAGCAAAAGTACTCGCGGCCTCTCTTCTGCGGTCGGGAGAATCAGGAAAGGGGTCAGGCGGCCATCAGGGAATGGGCGCGCGCTTCGGCGCGTTTTGCGTTGCTGTCGTCGCCTAACCCTTGGAACGCCCGCGCGACATAGCGCCAGTTCAAAGGGCTGGTCGGTTTCATGGCGCTGCGCTCGTTCGCCAGCGCCAAGGCGAGATCGAACCGCCGGGCGCGGAGCGCAGCTTCCAACAGCGTCCAACCGATTACGTCGCGCTGTGCATAACTGCCACCGAGGCGATGGGTTTTGTAGCGCACCGGCAACAGGTGGTCGACGCAATCACCATAACGCTCGTCCTGGAAATCCTGCATGGCAAGGCAGAAGGGCATGCCAATCTCGCGGGTCATGGCGACGTTAGCGTCGTTTGCGGTTTCCACGTAGCGCTCGTTCGCACCCAGCAAGGCGGCCTGCGCCTCGCGGCGACCATCTGATACGAAGGTCATCATGGCGTGCACGTCGTTGAAAGCATAAAGGGTGTCCTGGGCGGCGGGCTCCCAGCGATCTGCGAGGGCCCGCCAGCGGTCTCCGGTCTCGACGCCGAGCAGCTTCAAGCGCCATAGCAGAGCAGAGGCATCGAGTTCCTCGTAGCGATCGCCCTCATGCGCCGCCGATTGCAGGTGATTGTCGTATATCTCAAGAACGCGAGGGTGGTCCTGGAGATCGAGGTGATAGAGCGACGTGTGCCACCAGAGATGATTGGAAAAATTGGACGTGCTCCAAAGATCGACGTGATCCTTCATGAACCGAATGCCGCCGGGCTGACGGCCGCGCATTTCCATGACGTGGGCGACGGCATGCACCGCGTAGGGATGGTCCGGCCGCATGGCGAGCGCCCGGCGGCCCATTTCCTCGGCTTCGAAGAAGTCGCGATTCTCCTCCAGCCCGAAGGAATAGAATCCCAGCACGAACTCGTAGCCGGGCATGCTTTCGTCCCAGAGGTTGAAGACCCGGGCGACGCTGTCACGCTGGCCGGTTACATCCCCCAACAGTACATGCGTCAAGTGCACAAGCTGCAGGGCCAGCAGATCGCGCGGGAAGTGTGTCAGAACTTCCTCCCAACACTGCGTGGCCCCGTAGAAATCGCCGCGCGCCCAAGCCTTCAAGGCAGCAAGGTAACCCAACTCGCGATCGTTCGCGCCGTCGGAAAGCCGCTCAGCCGCGCTGATGGCCGCCAACATCTCGTCATAGACACGGGTCTCCATGGCCTGGGTCAGCCAACTTGCCTTGAAAAGGTGCCCCATGATGAAGTCCGGATGGTCGGCCAGCACGGCATCAATTTCCGCGATCGCATCCCCACGGAAAGACAGCGCACACTCCAGCGCGCGCTCCAGACCTTCGATTGCCGACGGACTGCCGCAGGACAGTGGCACGCCACGGCAATCCCTGCCCGCAGCCAACACGGTTCGTCCAGTCCCAGCGGCATTCATGGTCTTCTCCCTCCCCTGTCGAATCCTTCCCATAGGCTGCCAGCCAAGCGATCCTATAGCAAGTTACCCTGCGCTACCGATAAGGCTCCAGTGGTGCCTGGAGAAACTGAAGAATTGGCCCTTCCCCTCGCCGCCCCTTTGAGTGAATTCTGGACCTCACAGAAAACCTGATGATGCGGACCGACCGAAATGGCCACAAACGAAACGCCCAGCACCCTGAGCCCCAGCATCCTGAAACCCAGCATCCTGAAACCCAGCGTCTGCCCGCTGGATTGTCCCGACACCTGCAGCCTTTCGGTGACCATTGCCGAAAACCGGGTGACCGCGGTGCGTGGATCAAACGCCAACCCCTATACCGACGGCGTCATCTGCAACAAAGTCACCCGCTCCTATCCTGAGTTCGTCCATGGTAAGGGGCGGCTGACGCAGCCTCTCAAACGGGTCGGGCCACGCGGTAGCGGGCGCTTTGAGCCCGTGTCTTGGGACGAGGCACTCGACCTCGTTCATACCGGCTTATCAAAAGCCATAGCGCAGCACGGCCCGCAGTCCGTCCTGCCGTTCAACTATGCCGGACCGCACGGCGAGTTGGCCGGCGGCTCCATGGACCGGCGGTTCTTCCATAAACTCGGGGCGACCCTCCTCGACCGAGGGCCTCTGTGTGGCGCGGTGCGTGGCACGGCCTATCTCAGCCTTTATGGCCCTTGCCCCGGCATGCCCCCGGAACAAGCGCGCGAAGCCGACCTCATCGTGGTTTGGGGCAACAACATCACAGTATCAAACCTGCATATGGCGAAGGTCATCAAGGAGGCGCGGGCTCAGGGCGCCAAGCTGGTGATCATCGACCCAAAGCGCACCCGCATCGCCGAGCAGGCAGACCTTTTCCTGCAAATAACACCCGGCAGCGATGTGGTGCTGGCTCAGGCCCTGGCGGCTGAACTGGAACGCCGTGGCGCACTGGACCAGGATTTCATCAGCCGCTGGGTAAGCGGCTTCGAACCCTACATGACTGAGGCGCGAAAGTATGACGCCGATAGCGTCGTCGAGCTCTGTGGACTTTCGAAAGAGCAGTTCCACAGCTTTGCCGAGCACTATGCCACCGCGCAGCGGGTCGCGGTGTCGCTTGGCAACGGCATAGAGCGTGGACACAGCGGTGGCTCATCCTTGCGCGCCGCCATGGCTCTGCAAGCGCTGACCGGTAATCACGGCCGCCGTGGCGCGGGCGTTATCGCCAAGCCCGGACTCGCCTCGCCAAAGACGACTGATCGACTGCAGCGACCGGATTTGGTGCCCCCGGGCACGCGAACCTTCAACATCGTCGATGTAACCGACAAGCTATTGGACCGCGACCTCGATCCGCCGGTCAGCGCTCTTTTCATTTACAACCATAACCCGGTCTGCACGCACCCGGACCAGAACCGCTTGAAGCGCGCCCTGATGCGCGACGACCTCTTCGTCGTCGGCGCCGATATCGTGATGACGGATAGCATGGCTTTTGCAGACGTGGTTTTGCCTGCGGCCAGCCATTTCGAGTATGCCGACGTCTACGGCGCTTACGGCCAAAACTATCTGCAGCGGGCCGAAGCGGTCATTCCGCCGGTTGGCCAATCGCTGCCGAACACAGAGATTTTCCGGCGGCTGGCCGCCCGTTTTGGCTTTGACGATCCTCTGTTCCAGGACAGCGACGACGCGTTAATGGATGCCGCCTTCGACGCGACAGACCCTCGTCTGGGCGGGTTCCGGCCGAGCCAGATTCCCCTTGATCGGGCGCTGGAGATGACGACGCCGGAGGGTGAAGAACTGATCCTTTGCAAGACCGTTCAACCTGCGACGAAATCCGGCAAGATCGAGCTTTTTTCGGAGGACCTGGAGCGGCGCTACGGTTACGGCATCCCTCGCTTCGAAGCGGTGCCGCGCGATCTGCCTTTCAACCTGATTTCACCGTCTTCCTCGAAGCGCACTAACGCCACCTTCGGTGGTTGTGACGCCTCGCGAGGGCGCGAGCGTATCGAGATCAATCCGGCGGATGCCACTACGAAAGGGGTTTCGGACGGTGATCTGGTCCGGCTGTGGAATGCGCGCGGAGAAACCTTGCTGGTTGCGCGGGTAACGGACGCCGTACGCCCGGGCGTACTCTACAGTCCAAAAGGAACCTGGATGGCGGCAGGGGCTTCGGGTCAGACGATCAACGCCCTGATTCCCAGCGACATCAGGACCGATATAGAAAGAGGCGCCTGTTTCAACGAGACCTTCGTGGACATTGCTCGCGCCTGACATGAGTGCGGAATTATAGATACCAGGCAAACTCGCGGGGAGACGGCTCCTCGAAAAAGGCTTCCAACTCCGCGCTCTTAACCTCGTGATAAATTTTCAGGTAATCCGCGCCCAGGTACCCTGGCAAGACCGTGGCCTGCGCGAGTGCCGCCAGAGCATCCCAGAACCTGAGCGGTAAGCTCGCGTCGACCTCGGAACCGGCATTGCCGCTGTGTTTCTCACCCGGATCAAGCTTGGCCATCAGGCCATGGTGGATGCCGGCCAGCACAGCGGCGGTGACGAGATAGGGATTGGCCTCCGCCCCGGCAATCCGGTGCTCCAGACGGCGGCTTGCGCCGTCGGACGCCGGCAGGCGAAAGGCGACTGAGCGGTTGTTCTCGCCCCAATCCCTGGTCACGGGCGTGAACTCATCTGGCTTGAACCGGCGGTAGACATTGATGTTGGGTGCGAAGATAGCCATGGCCTCGTGCATCGTCGCCTGCAGACCGGCTACAGCCTGCCCGAGCCGCGTTTCGCCATCGGATCGCTCCGGGTCAAAGACGTTGTGTCCCGCCTCGTCCAACAGGCTGACATGCAAGTGCAGGCCGCTGCCCGACTGACCTGGGAAGGGCTTTGACAAGAAGGTTGCATCATAACCGAGCTCGCGGACAGTCCCCTGCACCGCGCGCCGCAGCAGGGCGGCGTGATCGGCGGCCAGCAACGGGTCGCTCTGGTGTTCCAGATTAATTTCGAATTGCCCGGCGCCATACTCGCTAATCATCGTGGTAACGGGCAGATTCTGAGTCAGGCAGGACTGTTCGATAGCCTCCAGGATCGGCTGAAACTCGTCCAGTTTGGCCAATGATAAGACTTTGCCCTGCGCTTCGGGCGCACCGGTCAAGGGCGAATGAGCGGGTAAAGGCGCGCCATTCTCGCCCCGGTCCAGATCAATCAGATAAAACTCCAGTTCCAAGGCCACGACCGGCGTCAATCCTAACTCCGAATAGCGCTCCGCGACGCCCTGCAAAACCCGGCGCGGATCGTACCAGAAGGGTTCTCCATCCCTGGCGCGAGTCAACTCACACAGGACCTGCGCGTAACTGCCGCCGGTCCAGGGCACAATCTGAATTCCACCGGGTAACGGTCGGGCGATTCCATCCGGGTCGCCGTCGGAAAAGCCATGGCCCATGGGATCGGCGGTGTTGCCCAGCACGTCGACCAACTGCATGGCGGCGCAGATTGGTGTACCCGAACGGTAAAGGCGCTCCATTTGCGCACGCGGCAAGCGCTTGCCGATAGCCTGTCCGCACAGATCAATCACGAAGGCGTCCAGATGCGTGACCTCAGGATGGCGTGTGAGAAACTCCTTAAGCTCTTCGACGGTCGCATACATGGCGCTTCCTTCCCCGTTGCTGCGTCGGCAGCTTAGCCAGGGAGCAACCGGACAGGCAACAATGCTGGGAATACCGGTAGAACCCAGCCGGCATTCTCGTCTAGCATCCGACAACATGCGGAAGCCATCGGCCGGGGCTCATTTCATGAAACTCGTCAGTTACAACATTCAGTACGGATTTGGTGAGGACGGGCGCTATGAGCTTGCACGCGCCGCAAAGGTTGTCGCTGGCGCGGACATTATCGCGCTTCAGGAGGTCGAGCGTTTTTGGGAACGAACGAACGAGGACGATCAACCTGCGATTCTTTCCAGCCTACTCCCGGATTTTTATTGGGTTTACGGCCCGGCCTTCGACATGGATGCCAGTAAGCGCGGCAAGGACGGTCAAATCGTCAACCGCAGGCGGCAGTTCGGAACGATGCTGCTGTCACGTTATCCGATCGCTTGGTCGCGGCTGCATCTGCTGCCGATGCGCAAGATGCTTCATCCTCTGAACACCCAGAACCCGGCTTTGGAGGGCTTGGTTCAAACGCCAGGCGGCCCATTGCGCATCCTCTCCCTTCATCTGGCTCATGTCGGCTCCGAGGAACGCATGGAGCAACTTGAGTTTCTTCTGGCCCGGCACCGGCGCGTAGGCCTTGAAGGCGGGCCTTGGAGCGGTAGGGATGACGAAACGCACCGCAACTGGACCAATTGCGAACCGGAGCCCGATTGCCCGACGGCGGCAATCTGGATGGGCGACTTCAACAGCGAGCCTGGAAGCCCGGAGTATGAGCGAGTGACGGGCAACAACCCCTATCATCCTGGCGCGTCCTACGTGGGCGGTTTCGTCGATTCAGCGGTGGCAACGGGACAAAATCCCTCGACGTTCACCAGCCATGAAGGCAAGGATGCCGAAGGACGGCTGCGGAAAAGACGGCTCGACTACTGTTTCGTCAGCGCCGAGCTCGTCGGCAATGTCAGAAGTATGTGGATCGATGAGGCAGAAACCGCTTCCGACCACAAGCCAGTCTGGACGGAGATCGACCTGACATGACTGCGGTCCAAATTCAGTTGTATGCAGGAAACAGTGGTGGAGCCAGCATTGATTCTTTATGGGCCGATGCCGCTAAGAATTCCCTGAGAAGGGGAAAACTCCGGAACGGCAACGACCCGGCTGTTAACTAGTGCCGGCTTGAAATCTCGGCGGTTAGCCGTCAATCGGCAAAAGTGTGTATAATCTCACTGGGAGGAACCCCCTAATGGAGGGCGATATGTCTACCACACGATTGAAGACTCGTGATGGTGACGCCGTGCCAACGGAGGCCATCGACGAGTTAAAGTCCCTTGTTCGTGGAGATCTGATTGTTCCCGGTAGCGAGCAGTATGAAACTGCCCGTCGAATTTGGAACGCTTTGATCGATAAACACCCCGGCGCCATTTTACGTTGCCATGGAACAGCAGATGTTTCGGCGGCCATCAAGTTCGCAAGCAAGCATGACATTTTAGTATCCGTGCGAGGCGGCGGCCATAATGTTGGCGGCCGCGCCGTCTGTGACGACGGTCTGGTGATCGACCTGTCCAGAATGCGTGCGATCTATGTGGACCCGACCAGCAGAACTGTCCGGGCCCAGGGAGGCGCGCTTCTCGGGGACGTAGATAGAGAGACGCATGTTCACGGCCTGGCTGTACCACTTGGCGTCGTTTCCATGACGGGGATTGGCGGCCTTACGACCGGGGGCGGGTTTGGATGGCTTGCCAGAAAGTACGGCCCAACTTGCGACAACGTCATCGAGGCGGAAGTTGTCACCGCCGATGGCTCTATCAAGACCGCAAGCGCAGGACAGAACCCAGATCTTTACTGGGGTATTTGTGGCGGCAGCGGAAACTTCGGGATCGTTACATCGTTCCTCTACAGGGCTTATCCGCTTTCCACCGTACTTGGTGGAATGATCGCCTATCCCCGCGCAGCGGCGCCCAAGATCCTGCGAGGCTATAGAGATATTATCCGCGATGCGCCCGATGAGCTTACAGTTTACGCCGCCCTTCTCTGGGGACCCGACGGAACGCCATTAACCGCACTGGTGCCTTGTTGGATCGGAGACGATAAGGAAGTTGGAAGGCAAGCGATAAAGGCGCTAACCGAGATCGACGAACCGCTAGTCGTTGACCTTCATGAAATGCCGTTCACCGCGATGCAGTCGATGTTGGACGCCGCCTACGGCCCCGGAAGCCGGAACTACTGGAAGTCTGCCTACCTCAGCGACCTGACCGACGATGCCATCGATACGATTGTGGAACAGTCCAAGGGCATGACGGTACCCGGCTCAGGTATCCTGATAGAGCACTGCACCGGCGCGACAAAATCAAAGGCGATGGGAGAGAACGCCTTCGCGCAAAGAGGCCAAGACTACTTGATCGCCCTTTTACCTCTATGGACTCGCCCTGCAGATGATAAGGCCCAGATTGCGTGGGCCAAAGCGGCTCATGATGCACTCGCGCCATTCGCGGCGGGCGGCACATATCTGAATTACATCGGTGCCGATGAGGACACGACGGTGATCGCGGCATTTGGTGAGAATCTGGGTAGGCTGAGGGAAATCAAAAGGACCTATGATCCGACCAACTTCTTCAGAGCGAACGCCAACATCGCGCCCTAAGAAGTGCGGGAACATGCATCTCCCGAAATTCCGCACGCCCAATCACTGTCGTCCGTGGCGAGATAAGGCAGGGAGGGAAGGTGGTGGGCCCGGCAGGATTCGAACCTGCGACAACACCGTTATGAGCGGCGCGTTCTGACCACTGAACTACGGGCCCTTCCCCAGGGATTGAACTGCGCCTTCTTGGCGCAGGCAGGCGGCAGCGTCAAGTGCGCGTGATCAGCGGAAAGCTCATACGCGCCTGCCCGTAGGACAGGACACCGGCCTGTAAGTCAAAGCTCATAAGGTCTTCGCCCACAATGACAGGCCCTGAAAAATCCGCTTTCACCTGATCGAGAACAGCATCCCGGTCGCAAGACGGCGGCACGAAATGGGTCAAGACCAGACACCCGACACCAGCCTCGCCGGCGATCTTGCCGACGTCGCTGGAAAGCGTGTGGTAGGAGGCAACGTTGGATACGGTCCGTTCGGTTCGCAGACCTGGGATGACCGGCAACTCGTAATGAATAAATACCTCGTGCAGCAGGAGGTCGACACCCCGTGCCGCATCAATAAGTGTCTGACAGCGCCTGGTATCCCCCGATATTGCCAACCGGCGTCCGCCGCCGGCAAAGATGAAGCCGAAGGCGTGGCGCACAGGCTTGTGGTCGACCTCGACGACCTCGACCGAAAGTCCACCGAACTGGTGAACCTCGCCGGGTGAAAGTTCAATAACCTCCACCTCCAAGCCTTCGGTGGAGTCTCTTTCTTCGTGAGCGATACGCAAGGTCCGTTCCGGCTCCCACAGCTTCATCAGACCATCGACGTAGCGCTTGGTCCCCGGCGGGCCAAAGATCCGTTGCGGCCACTCCCGCCCCTGGTGCCAGGAGGAAATGATGAGTTGGTAAAGATCGACGATATGGTCGCTGTGAAGATGAGTCAGAAAGAGAGCATCCACATCCCGGCCCGAGCTGCCGGCGGCGATGAGACGCTGAGTGACGCCCGATCCGCAGTCAACCAGGATCGTCTGCCCGGCATGGTGAACCAAGGCGGCAGGGCCATAGCGCTCCAGGTGGGCGGAAGGACAGCCAGTACCAAGCAGGGTCAGTTCCATCGGGTCCGTTTCCGCCCTACGCCAACCGATCAGGTGTCAAGGAAGCTACGCAGTTTCCGACTACGGCTGGGATGCTTCAGCTTGCGCAAGGCCTTGGCCTCGATCTGTCGGATACGTTCGCGTGTCACCGAGAACTGCTGGCCGACTTCCTCCAGGGTGTGGTCGGTGTTCATGCCGATACCAAAGCGCATGCGCAAGACCCGCTCTTCACGCGGGGTGAGCGTCGCAAGCACCCTGGTCGTGGTGTTGCGCAAATTGGATTGGATCGCGGCATCCAAGGGAATGACAGCGTTCTTGTCTTCGATGAAATCGCCCAAATGTGAATCTTCCTCGTCGCCGATCGGCGTTTCCAGGGAGATCGGCTCCTTGGCGATCTTCATCACCTTGCGCACCTTCTCCAGCGGCATGACAAGGCGCTCGGCCAATTCCTCGGGCGTCGGCTCGCGGCCAATTTCGTGCAACATCTGACGGCTTGTACGAACCAGCTTGTTGATCGTCTCGATCATATGAACCGGGATACGGATCGTGCGTGCCTGATCGGCGATGGAGCGGGTTATCGCCTGCCTGATCCACCAAGTCGCATAGGTGGAGAACTTGTAACCACGGCGATACTCGAATTTATCGACCGCCTTCATGAGGCCGATGTTGCCTTCCTGAATAAGGTCCAGGAACTGCAGCCCTCGGTTCGTGTATTTCTTGGCGATAGAGATAACCAGGCGCAGGTTGGCCTCGACCATCTCGGTCTTGGCCTTGCTGGCCTCCTTTTCCCCGGTTCGCACCGTGTTGACGATCCGGCGGAACTCAGAAATCGGCAGACCGCTTTCGGCGGCGACGATAGCGATCTCATGGCGAATGGACGTGATTTTGTCAGGGTTGTTGGTGGCGAAGTCCTTCCAGCCCTTCCCTTTCAGGGTGGCGACTTCCTCTAGCCAATTAGGATCGAGTTCCTTGCCATAGTAGTGCTTGAGGAAGTCTGCACGATCGACCTTTGACTTCTCGGCATGGCGCAACAGCTCGCCTTCGAGATTCATCAGACGCTTGTTGATGCCATATAGCTGCTCGAGTAACTGGTCGATACGTGCGTTGTTCAGATGGACCTGGTCCATTAACTCAACCAGCTCGTCCTTGAGCTTCTCGTACCGCTTTTCGGTTGCCGGCGGCACCTTCTCGCCCTGGGACAAGAGGTCCAGCCGTTTTTCCTGAACCTTGGAGATCTTCTTGTAGGTCGCGGAAATCTGATCGAAATTCTCGACAACCTGCGGCAGCAGTGCCGCTTCCATGGCGGCAAGAGAGAGGTTGCTTTCCTCTTCCTCTTCTTCGTCGTCGCCTTCGCTTGTTTCGGCGCCCTCTTCCTTATCGTCGGAATCGGAATCGTCGTCGTCGCTCTTGGTTCGCACGCCATTGAGCTTGCCGTTGCCGGACGAGGCGCTTTCGTCCTCGCCGTCAGTCTCCTCGGCGCTCAGGGACGAGTCATCGGCATCCTCGGCATCGTCCGACTCATTGTCGTTTGCATTCGCTTCCGGGTCGTTTGCATTCGCTTCCGGCGCATCCGGACCGGCGCCATAGGTTGCGTCCAGGTCGATAATGTCACGCAGCAGGATGTCGCCGTTCTGAAGAGCTTCACGCCAATATAGCAGGGCTTCGATCGTCAGAGGGCTTTCGCAGATTCCGCCGATCATCTTCTCGCGACCGGCTTCGATACGCTTGGCAATCGCGATTTCGCCTTCGCGGGACAGGAGCTCCACCGAGCCCATCTCGCGCAGGTACATGCGCACAGGATCGTCGGTCCGGCCGATATCCTCGTCGTCTACGTTCCCACCGGCGCGGCTGCTGCTCGCTTCCTCCTCGTTGTCGGAGGATTCGCTGTCTTCGTTGTCTTCGCTCTCGATAACGGTCACGCCCATTTCAGATAACAGGGACATAACGTCCTCGATCTGCTCGGAAGAAACCTGGTCCGGAGGCAGAACCTGATTGAGCTCGTCGTAGGTGATGAAGCCGCGCTCCTTCGCGCGCGCCACCATTTTCTTGACCGCGGCGGCAGTGACATCGCCCAGTGGGCCATCAGCACCTTCCTCACGGTTCTCGGTTGCGTCTTTCTCGTTTGCCTGCTTTGCCATGCTGAATTAACCCGACTTTCCCAATTCGTACATTTGTACGAGAGCCATGAGCGCTCCGCTGTTGCCTGCCGCCCGATTACCTCTATACGCCATCACCCGACCGCGAGGCGCTCAACTGCGCAAGATTCTCTTCCGTTGGTTCTTCCGCCCACCGCCTCTCGGCTTCATCGCGTTCGCGCTGCAAACGTTCGCTCTGAACATGAGCAAATACGTCCTGCCAACCGCTTCCAGCCTGATCCAAGGCGGCCTCCGGCCGGGCAAAACTGCCATGCACATAAACGTCTCGGCTCAATAATCGTTCCAAAAGACCGGAATAACCCGCTTCGCAGAGGTGGCATTGAAGCGCCTCTCTGTCAAGTCCTGGGTGGCTTGCTTGGCTGTCCAAAAGGGCTGCGCGCAGACGGATCAGATCAGGACTGCCCAGCGGCGCCTCGGCCAACTGTTCGGCGCGGTCTTCGATCAAGGCCGGATGATTGATCAAGGTGGCGAGCAGCAGTTCCTCGCTGCGCCGCCGAAGTAACTCGGGTGGTTGGCGCAACAAGGTCGCTGCCTGCGCGCCCGATCCAAGCATCGACGCTGCATGCCGCCCTCTCCTGCGCTTGTCGCCCGGGCCAAGCCCGTGGCCGTAGCTCCGGCCGAAACCGCCCTGGCGACGATCCCGCGCCGTCGATTGCGTTTGCGGATTGAACAAGTGTTCCAACCGTTTGCGAAACTCCTGCGCATAGGCTTCACGCACATCGTTATCCGAAATACTGGACGAAAGATGCCGCAAGGCTTCGCGAAGAGCGGCGCGTTCTTCAGGTGTGGTCAGGGCTCGTCCGTCCAACGCCTGGCGCCACAAGAGTTCGTCCAAGGGGATGGCCTTATCCAGAATGCTTGCCAAGGCAGCGGGACCCTGGGTCCGCACCAAACTGTCCGGGTCTTCGCCGGAGGGAAGAAATGCAAAACGCAAAGAACGTCCGGGCCGCAGCAACGGTAGGGCGCGCTCAGCGGCCCGACTGGCTGCCCGCAGTCCAGCGGCATCCCCATCCAAACAGAGTAACGGTGTGTCGGCCAGACGCCAGAGTTCGCGTATTTGATCTTCCGTCACGGCCGTTCCCAGCGGCGCTACAGCGGCCGGAAATCCGTTCTCGGCCAGGGCGATGACATCCATGTAACCCTCGACCACGACCAGACGCGCCGCTTCTACACCGCTGCGCGCGCTCAAGGCCTGTCGGGCGCCCGCGAGGTTATAAAGAATCCTGCCCTTATGAAACAGGTCACCGTCGGGAGAGTTGAGATACTTTGCAGGCGAATCCCCCAGTGCACGTCCACCAAAGGCTATGATGCGACCACGGCGGTCGGTGATGGGAATCATCACACGGTCAAAGAAATAGTCGCGCAGACTGCCATCATCGGCACGCTTTAGCAGTCCGGCTGCAACCAACTTGTCGTCATGAATGCCTTTGGCGTTTAGCGCCTTACGCAGCGATCCGCGCTGGTTCGGCGCATAGCCAATGCGGAAGCGCCTCAATACCGGACCGACGAGTCCCCTGCCGTCCAGGTAATCGCGCGCCGATTTTCCGGCGGCGCCTCCCAACTGCTCCTCAAACCACAGACAGGCCGTTTCCACAACGTCATGCAGGCTTGCGACCCGTTCGGCACGTTGCCGTTCTTCCGGCGATTCTCGAGGCACTTCAAGACCTGCCTCCGCCGCTAGCCTTTCAATGGCTTCGGGGAACGAAAGCCCCTCGGTATCCTGCGCAAACTTGATGACATCACCATGCGCACCGCAGCCAAAGCAATGGTAGAACCCCTTGTCGTCACTAACCGTGAAGGACGGTGATTTTTCATTGTGGAACGGGCAAAGACCGCTGTGCTCCCGGCCGCGCTTGACCAGGCGCACGCGGCGGCCGACGACGTCGGACAGCGGCAGGCGCTGGCGCAACTCATCGAGGAAGGCAACAGGAAAAGCCATCAGTTCATTCCGAGTCCAAGAGAGCCCCCCACGGAGGGGAGGTGCGTCCAGGGCTGATGCCCTAAAGGACTGTCCAAGGGGAACGCATTGTAACAAAAAGCACGGCAGAACCCACCCGCCGCGGACGGCGTCTTCGGTTTCGTTATCAGAAAGTTCGGGATGGTTCTGTGGTTAACCTGTGGATGGAACGCGTCCGGCGCGATTATCCTGTGCGCAGGCTTCAATTGCCAAGACCTCAGGCAAGCCGTTCCTTTACCAATCGACTGGCCAGCGAAAAATCCATGCGCCCGGGATAGCGTTCCTTCAGCAACGCCATGACGCGCCCCATGTCCTTGATGCTTGCCGCTTCCAGTTCTGCGATCGTTTCGTCGATCACGGTTTGCGATTCAGCCTCGGAAAGTCCTTGGGGCAGGAAACGACGAATGACCTCTATCTCGGCGCGTTCCTTTTCCACCAGATCCGGACGGCCGCCCTTGTCGAATGCTGCGATGGACTCTTCACGCTGCTTGATCATCTTCTGCAGCATTTCCAGAATCTCGGCCTCTTCGATGCCTTCCATCTGCCCCTTGCTTCGCGCGGCGATGTCCCGGTCCTTGAGCGCCGCGAGGATAAGACGCAGCGTCGAGGTGGCCGTTTGCTCTTTTTGTTTAAGCGCCTGCTTAAGCGCCTCGCTCAAATCGCTTCGCAACATGGGCGAACTCCTGAGTTCTTTTTGCTCAAAAACAACCGGTCTTCGAAGGCGGCGGAGACTAACGCAAAGGCCGAAAGAAGGCAAATTCTTGAATGAATTTTTAACTTATTGATTTTGCTATATTTTTTTCCCGGAACTTACCTTGACCTAGCGGCTCCCATCTTCTATCAAAGCGGCTTAGCAGCAAGTTTTGATTGCGTGACTGGCCAGGATGCGCAGTCGCGAGCCGGGCGTCGCGGGAAAATCGCAAGATGGACCCTTGGGACATCCGGCGCTTTTGTGCGCGTAATGGCTGGAAACCAATCCCAGGTGAGACGAGGAAGCAATGCCCGTGACCATAGAAACCCCACCCAAATCGTCCACCTCGGGAAAGGTGCCAGAAGGCTGTACAGCAGTTCTGGTTCTGGCCGACGGCAACGTATTCTGGGGGCAAGGAATAGGCGCCCAGGGTGACACTGTAGGCGAGGTCTGCTTCAACACCTCGATGACAGGTTACCAGGAAATCCTGACTGATCCTTCCTACGCCGGGCAGATCATCACCTTCACCTTTCCGCACATCGGCAACGTCGGGGCCAATCTGGAAGATCTCGAAACAACGACACCCTCTGCACGCGGTTTAATTCTGCGCGCCGATATCACCGACCCGTCCAACTGGCGCTCCGTTCAGCATCTCGACGCCTGGCTCAAGAGCAACGGCCTAACCGGCATCGCCGGTCTGGATACGCGCGCCATGACCCGCCACATCCGCGATTCCGGCGCGCCGCACGGCTGTATCGCCCATAATCTGGAAGGCCAGTTCGATATCGAAGCCCTCCGCGCCAAGGCCAAGGCCTTTGCCGGGTTGGAAGGTATGGATTTGGCCAAGGACGTGACCTGCCGCCAGACCTACCATTGGGACGAGACGCCCTGGACGCTGGAAGCAGGCTATGGCAAAGCGGAAGCGCCGCGACACAAGGTCGTGGCCGTCGACTATGGCGCCAAGCGCAACATTTTGCGCAATCTGGCGGGTTTGGATTGCGCGGTGACCGTGGTGCCCGCCGAGGCAACCCTGGAGGATATCCTGGTACATCAACCCGATGGGATTTTCCTGTCGAACGGCCCCGGCGACCCGGCGGCAACCGGTGCTTATGCCGTCCCCGTCGTCCGAGGTTTGGTGGAGAAAGGGCTACCGATCTTCGGTATTTGCCTGGGCCACCAGATACTGGCATTGGCCTTGGGCGCAAAAACGGAGAAAATGCATCTGGGGCATCGCGGCGCCAATCATCCGGTCAAAGACCTGGAGACGGGCCGCGTCGAGATCACCAGCCAGAACCACGGTTTCGTCGTCCTTGACGAGAGCTTGCCCGAAGGCGTGGAGCCTAGCCACGTCAGCCTGTTCGACGGGTCAAATGAGGGACTGCGCGTTATCGGCAAGCCGATCTTCTCGGTGCAGTATCACCCGGAAGCCAGCCCCGGACCGCATGACAGCCACTATCTCTTCAAGCGCTTTATCGCCAACATCGAGAAAGCGAAGGCCTAGCTCCCGCCTAACCCTGAGGCGCCCCTAGATAAGCCGCGATGATTTCCGCCATGCGCGATGCGGAAAGTATCGGCGGAAGAAGGGTCAGAAACTCACCCTTCGATCCCATCAGGTAGAGATAGGAGTCGTGTGCAAAAACGGTTTGTTCGGTCAGGATACTGGGCGGCAACTTTTTTGTGTTCACGTGGTAGGCTTTCCGGACGGACGCCAAGGATTCCGCCGTGCCGGTCAAGGCCGTCAAACGCGGGTCCAGCTCTGCAGCAAAGGCCGCAAGGACCTCCGGCGTATCATGGTCGGGATCGACGGTGATCATCACAGGTTGAAGGGCCGCCCCGCGCGCGCCAAGGTGATCCAACGCCTCCAGCATGACCTGCAGTCCGACCGGACAGAAATCCTCGCAGTTGCTGTACCCAAAGAAGACCAGGAAAGGCCGCCCAAGGAAATCCGCTTCCGTCACCGTCCTGCCGTTCTGATCGATGAGCGAAAAGGGTCCGCCGACGGTAAAAGGCAGATCATCCCCGCCGATTGCCACGGGTTGGGTGTCTCCCGGTGTTACGGAAGGCGTCAACGGATTGTGCTTGTGCTTTTCATGCGCCAACAGCGGTTGGCTGGACAAACCCAGTCCCAGAGCCACTAGCCAGCCCAGGAAAGCCGCCCGCATCATTCTTTCAGGAAAGCCTCGTCGGCTTCCTTGCCAACACCCAGGAAGCCGTCCTTACCAAGGGCCTCCAGTATGCGTTTATCGTTATCGAACCACCGGTTGCTCTCCGGCCCATCGGCCTTATACCCGTTGGCCTCGGCCCACCCCGCCTTGCTCCACTGTCCGATGCTGCGCTTGGTAGAACGCCATTCGCCGCCCTTGGGGCGCACGAACTGAACCACCATGAACGTCGTCCCAGAGTGGCCGGTCATCAGGCCGTCGACCGTAACCTCCTGGCCACAGAATTCGGCGAGTTCATGAGTGGTGCCGGTAAAGTTGAGGCTATTCTTGCCGGTCAGCACCAACGCGCCATCCGCCTTGAGAATTCCGATTTGACGGTGACCCCCGCCACAATCCGATGAGGGCTCACCCGTCAAGGTCGCCAGCACGTCCACGACCGTGCCGTCGAAGCGCACGACCTCTTCGTTCGTCAGCCCCCACTCGTTGGCTGCCATCGATGGGCCGGAAAATCCGTAGACCGCCGTTATTGTCAAAGCTGCTATCAACGTTTTCATGGTCACTACTCCGCCGGCAGGGCAAAGGGAGGCACAACGCCAAAATCCTCATGCGTCATGTTCACGATGCCCGCGTCGCTGGATAGATTGCGGATGATGAGATAATTGATTCCGTCCCGTCGGTAGACCTCGCCATCGACGGTGACCTTATGGCTCATCTTAGGAAAGAGCGACGGCGGCGGCGCTGCGGAGGAATCCCCTTCCACCTGCAAGATCATATAAACCGTGCCGTCTTCCGATAGCAGCCCAACAGGGATGCCGCCGGCGGCGCACCAGAGAGCGCACTTGTGATGCGCGGTGCCGACAACAGCTTCCGGTCCGCCCATCACGCCCGACAAGTAACAGAAGGAATCGATCAATTCACCGGTGAGTGTGACCGCCTCAGGCTTGGCGGCTTTAGCTTGCCCGGCAGGCATTGTGATGATTGTCCCAAAGCTGGCGCTCATGAACAGTCCCAGCGCCATAGCGGATTGGAGGATTTGACGGGAAACAGACATTTTCCGGACCTTTCCTGTTCCGGGCCGTGTCGGCACGACCTTGACCGCGGCCTTTTTTAAGTCGCCTTTGCACGTCCCTCACCGTCCATCATTGCTTAATCGAGAATAGAATCCGAAACACCTTGCTTGACAGTTTCGTGAGGCAATCGGGACGGCAAAGGACAGAATCGCCCCTGGCAGGCCAGAATATCCTTTTCATGGCGGCGATGGCATGGCAGAAGTCCGACTTTAGCAATAGGCCCTTTGGTTTTTCCCTGCGCGTTCGGCCGCGAATGGCCAGAATGCGCCTATTTAGAGCGCGTGCATGCCCAAACGGACAGACATCAAATCGATCATGATCATCGGCGCCGGCCCCATCGTTATCGGGCAGGCTTGTGAGTTCGATTACTCAGGCGTCCAGGCCTGCAAAGCGCTGCGCGAAGAGGGCTACCGGGTCATTCTCGTGAACTCCAATCCGGCGACAATCATGACCGATCCCGGGCTGGCCGATGCGACTTACATCGAACCAATCACACCTGAGGTCGTTACCAAGATTTTGGAAAAAGAGCGCCCGGATGCGCTTTTGCCGACCATGGGCGGACAGACCGCGCTCAACACCGGTTTGACGCTCGCCAACGAGGGCGTGCTTGAGCGCTTGGGTGTGGAGCTCATCGGCGCCAGGGCCGACGTCATCGAGAAAGCCGAGGACCGCCAATTGTTCCGCGAGGCCATGGACAAGATCGGCCTGAAGTCGCCGACCTCGCGATTGGTCAAAACCTACAACGAAGCGATTGCGGCGCTGGAAATCGTCGGTTTGCCCGCCATTATCCGGCCATCCTTTACATTGGGCGGCACCGGCGGCGGCATCGCCTACAACGCCGAGGAGTTCCAGGAGATCGTGACCGGCGGCCTCCGCGCCTCGCCGGTTCATCAGGTGTTGATCGAACAGTCCGTTCTGGGCTGGAAGGAATATGAAATGGAAGTCGTGCGCGACGGCGCCGACAACTGCATCATCATCTGCTCCATCGAGAACGTAGACCCGATGGGCATCCACACCGGAGACAGCGTCACGGTCGCACCGGCCCTGACCCTGACCGACAAGGAATATCAAATTATGCGCGACGCCTCGATCGCCTGTTTGCGCGAGATCGGCGTCGATACCGGCGGGTCGAACGTGCAGTTCGCGGTCAACCCCGACAGCGGCGAACTGGTGGTGATCGAGATGAACCCGCGGGTGTCGCGCTCCTCTGCCTTGGCCTCCAAGGCAACCGGTTTTCCCATTGCCAAGGTTGCCGCCAAGCTGGCTGTCGGCTACCGCCTCGACGAACTTGATAACGACATCACCAAGGTGACGCCCGCGTCGTTCGAGCCGACCATCGACTATGTCGTCACCAAAATGCCGCGCTTTACTTTCGAGAAATTTAAGGGCGCCCAGCCCTATCTGACCACGGCCATGAAGTCGGTTGGCGAGGCGATGTCGATCGGCCGTAGTTTCCAGGAATCCCTGCAAAAGGCTTTGCGGTCGATGGAAACCGGCCTCAACGGATTGAACGAAGTCGAGATTCCGGGCGCGCTGGACGCCAAAGGCGTCGTCGACAAGGATGCGATCCGGACCGAGTTGGCAAAACCCAAGCCAGATCGGATTTTGACCATAGCCCAGGCGTTGCGTCACGGCATGACGGTGGCGGAAATCCAGAACGCCACGAAGTACGACCCCTGGTTCCTGGAGCAGATTGCCGGGCTCGTCAGCGCCGAGGAACGGCTTCGCAAACAAGGCCTTCCGGAAAGTCGGTTGGCTTGGCTCAAGGTCAAGAAGATGGGCTTCTCCGACGCGCGCCTTGGCGAGTTGACCGGCCACGATGAAGACGCGGTATCGAAGATTCGCCGCGCGGCGGGCGCTCTACCTGTCTACAAGCGGATTGATACCTGCGCGGGCGAATTCCCCTCCCCCACGCCCTACATGTATGCCTGCTACGAAGGCGACGCCAGCGGCCAAAGCGAGTGCGAAGCCGACCCCAGCGATCGGCAGAAGGTTATGATCCTGGGTGGCGGGCCCAATCGGATCGGGCAGGGCATCGAATTCGACTACTGCTGTGTTCACGCCGCCTACGCACTTAAGGAGGCCGGGATTGAGACCATCATGGTCAACTGCAATCCCGAAACCGTGTCGACCGACTACGATACTTCCGACCGGCTGTACTTCGAGCCGCTGACCGCTGAAGACGTGATCGAGATCGCCCGCAAAGAGCAGAGCAAGGGTCAGTTGCTGGGCGTTATCGTTCAGTTCGGCGGCCAAACGCCACTGAAGCTTGCAGAAGCGCTGCAGCGTGCCGATGTGCCGATCCTAGGGACGCCTCCGGACGCCATTGATCTGGCTGAAGACCGGGAGCGCTTTCAGGCTCTGCTGAACAAGCTCAACCTCAAGCAACCCGCCAACGGCATTGCCCGCTCGAAAGACGAGGCAAAGCGCGCCGCCGAAAGTATCGGCTATCCGGTTTTGCTGCGTCCCTCCTACGTCCTGGGGGGTCGCGCTATGGAGATCGTGTACAGCGAAGCCGAACTGGAACGCTACATCGACACCGCCGTGAAGGTATCCGGACGCAACCCGGTGCTTGTCGACAACTACCTGCGTGACGCTACCGAAGTCGACGTAGACGTCCTTTGCGATGGCGCTCAGGTTCATGTCGCCGGAATTATGGAGCATATTGAAGAAGCCGGAATTCACTCTGGCGATTCCGCCTGCAGCCTGCCTCCGCACAGCCTGTCTGCCGCAATCATCGAAGAGATCGAGCGCCAATCGAAGCAACTGGCTCTGGCGCTGGGTGTCGTCGGGTTGATGAATGTGCAGTTCGCTATTGTCGGTGAGGATATCTACATCCTGGAGGTTAATCCGCGCGCCAGCCGCACGGTCCCCTTCGTCGCCAAGGCCACCGGTCTTCCTGTCGCGAAGATTGCCGCCCGCATCATGGCAGGGGCAAAGCTATCGTCCTTCCAGCTTGACCGCGCCCGCTCGCAGCATGTCGCCGTGAAGGAAGCCGTATTCCCCTTCGCCCGCTTCCCGGGTGTCGATGTGATCCTGGGTCCTGAGATGAAGTCGACCGGTGAAGTCATGGGCATCGACAAGGACTTCGCCCATGCTTTCGCCAAGTCGCAATTGGGTGCGGGCGTAAAGCTGCCGACCGAAGGATCGGTCTTCCTGTCGGTCAAGGATGCGGACAAGGCAAAAATGGCGGTCGTTGCGCGAGAGTTGGTTGATATGGGCTTCGAGGTAGTCTGCACGGTGGGAACCGCCGATTATATGCGGGCCCAGGGGCTTGAGGTTTCCCTCATCAACAAAGTTCGCGAAGGCCGGCCCCATGTGGTTGATTCCATGAAGAACGGCAGCATCGCGCTGGTCTTTAATACAACCGAAGGCGCCAAGGCCATCCAGGATTCCTTTGAAATCCGCCAAACGGCCTTAAACGCCGGTATACCGTACTACACGACCGTCGCCGGAAGCCTCGCTGCGACCAAGGCAATCCGCGCTTTGAAAACCGGACAGCTTGAAGTTGCGCCGCTGCAGGCTTATTTTAGCGGTTCGTTCTAAGTTTCGCTCCGCTGAGCTGTCGTTCGGCGGGGTGTTTTTCTTTTACTCTCGTTCGGGTAATCGGGGGGGTCCCGATGACCCGCGAAGGCAGACTCTGGGGATAGCAATTAATGACCGCCAAACTGCCCATGACCGCCAGTGGCTATGAACAGCTCCAGGAAGAGCTGAGGCACCTGCGTTCGGTCGAGCGTCCCGCTGTAATCAAGGCAATCGCCGCCGCGCGCGAGCATGGCGATCTTTCCGAGAACGCCGAGTATCATGCAGCGCGGGAACGCCAAAGCTTTATCGAGGGCCGCGTTGCCGAGTTGGAAGACAAGGTTTCGCGCGCCGAGGTTATCGACGTCTCGAAGCTGTCCGGGGACACCGTTAAATTCGGCGCGACCGTCACTCTGGTCGACGAAGACACAGACGAGGAGATGACCTATCAGCTCGTGGGCGAGGACGAAGCCGACGTAAAGCAAGGGCGCATCGGCATCACATCGCCGATCGCGCGCGCGATCATCGGCAAGTCCGTCGGGGATTCGGTCGAGGTCGATACCCCGCGCGGCGCCAAACAGTATGAAATTCTGGGCGTCACCTGGGTCTGAACAAGCCCTTTAGCCCGCAACAATGGAAAAGGGCCGCATAAGCGGCCCTTTTTGTTTTCGGCGTGCAGATGCTTAAATTCTTTCGATCAATCCTCGTCCGGCGTTGAGGGCACTGGCACACCCGGCTTGTCCTTGGAAGTCTTGATGACTTGGATGGTCCGCACCGTGGCCACATTCGGCGCGGAAGTCAGTTTTTCAGTTAGCTCGTTCTCGTGCGCCGTATTACGAGCCACGAGCTTCAAAACGAAATCATCCGCTCCGCGCGCCATATGACACTCACGCACCTCGGGCCAATTGGCGATTTGTGCCTGGAAGGCGGACAGCACCGCCTCGCTCTGTCCATTGAGGCCGACAAGGGCAAAAAACACCACCTCGTAGCCAAGAGCCTCCGAATCCAGATCCGCGTGATAGCCCTTGATAAACCCGCCTTCCTCAAGCGCACGCACCCGACGCAAGCAAGGCGGCGCGGAGATACCCGCGCGCTTTGCAAGGTCCACATTGGTCATGCGTCCATCAGCTTGAAGGTCCTTCAGGATGCGCAGATCAATGCCGTCGAGCTTCACTCGCCGCATGTATTAAGACTCCAAGTAAATTCTTTCCTGCGCAATAATATTTCACGATCGTTGTGAACTTCAAGGGCCAACTTTGACCGGCCAGGAGATTTTTGGCATTGCGCCGCAATAATTACCGGGGTTTCTTTCGGGCATGAACAAGGAATTCACTGAGCGCACGCGCTGCTGGGTGCTGAGCGACGGTCGTCCCGGAATGGAAACTCAATGCCTTGGCTTGGCTGAGCGGCTCGGTATGGCACCGACGATCAAACGCATCGACCTCCGCGCGCCCTGGCGCTGGTTGCCGCCGATCCTACAGCCACTGCCTTTCGCAAGCCTCAGCCCAACGGGCGATAATCTTGAACCGCCCTGGCCTGAGGTACTGATCGCCACCGGCCGCAAAACCGCTGCCCTGGCAGCGGCCATTCGCAAAACGTCGGGCGGCGGCTGCTACACCGTGCAGATTCAAAACCCAACACTGCCAACGGATCGTTTCGATGCTGTAATCCTGCCGGATCACGACGGCCAGGGAGCAAGAGACGGAGTTATCACAACCACGGGGGCCCTCGGTCGCGTGACGCCGACAGCGTTGACACAGGCCGCAGCGCAGGCAGCACCCTACCTGCAAAACCTCCCACACCCCCGCGTTGCCGTCCTGATCGGCGGTCCCAACGGCGTCTACACTATGCCCACTGCCGTTATCGAGGAACACCTCACCGCCGCAATCGACGCAAGCAAGGCCCTGCACGGCAGCCTCATGATTTCCGCGTCCAATCGTACGCCGGATGTCATCAAGGCGCGGCTTCGCCATGCGGGCGAACAACTGGGTTGTCCGGTATGGGGCGATGCCGGTGACGGCGAGAATCCCTACCTGAGCTACCTGGCGCTGGCGGATTACCTGTTGGTCACAGCTGACAGCGTGAACATGCTCTGCGAGGCGGCGGCCACCGGAAAGCCCCTGATGGTGCTCAATTTACCTGGCGGATCGCGCAAGTTTACGCGGTTTCACAAAAACCTCCGGGACAGGGGAATTACGCGCGTCTTTTCTGGACGGCTAGAGAACTGGCACTATGAACCCTTGCAAGAAGCGCAGCGTGTTGCCGCGATTCTGGCAACCCGGATCGCGGATCATTTAGGCCGTCGCGCCGACTCCTGATGGTTGCCCAGCGAAGGGTGGCGGTTGCGGGATCATGGGCAAGTGGATAATGATCCTCCAGAAGCAGGCGGCGCCCGATTTGGAACTATGAGGCAGGGGGAATGGGCGTAATGACAAAGAAGGCGGCGAAATGCCTCTCTCGCGACAACAAGAAACTCCAATGCTGAACCTCGACGCTCTGGAAGGTGCGCCGTTGGTCGCCCAGCCGTTCGACCACTGCATCGTGTCTGGCTTCCTGGCGCCCGCTGACGTCCAGGCGGTGCTTCAGGATTTTCCCGCGGTTGCCAAGGGCGGCAGCTTTCCGCTCTCCAGCCTGCCGTGCGGACCGGCGCTTACGCGCCTGGCAGAGCAGCTGCAAGGGTCTCAGGTTGCCATCGCCCTCGGCCGTAAGTTCGGGCTCGATTTGTCCAAGCATCCGACCTTGATGACACTGCGCGCCCGGAGCCGAGCCAAAGACGGCCGCATCCATCGGGACTCCGACGATAAGCTGCTAACCGCCCTTCTCTACCTGAACGACGACTGGTCCGATGACAATGGCCGCTTGCGCCTTTTGAAGGGACCGGCGGACATCGAAGACTATGCCGTCGAAGTAGAGCCGCAAGCCGGCACCCTATTGGTCTTTCGCTGCACGGCCAGGTCATGGCACGGGCATAAGCCATACGAGGGCGTTCGACAGGTCCTGCAAATCAACTGGGTGACCGACGCAGCGGTCGTCAGACGCGAGCAGTGGCGCCATGGGTTTTCTGCGAGGATAAAGACTTTGTTCTCCAAGGTTCGGCCAACATGAAGCACCAACTGCGGGTACACCTGATGCCATACCGGCCCGGGATAGAGTTTCGGAACGTGAGCAGGGGAATGATATGGCGCTGAATTTGGAGACTTTCAGTAGCCGAAAGGGGGGTAACACTTTCTATAAGGCGATCAGCCATCCTCTCGTAGCACGTGATGCCGAAGCTTTCCTGGAGCGCTTGAGCAATCGCAAAGTCGCGCTCTACGACCCTCTTGATCTGCTATCCACGTTCCATCAGATCCATGACCTTTCCGGCTTGAAGATCTCGGGGCTTTACGTGCAAGACCTTGGCGACGTCGGCAAGACCTTGTGCGGTCAAACCACGCGACCGGTGACGGAGTTGCCGCGATGCGACGCCGACTGTGTTTTGCTGATCGCCTACGATGCGGACAGGCTCAAGGAACACATCCGCCATCTGCTTCCCGAGACCGCCGAACTGGTTAGTCTGGATGACGGTTTACGGTTGCCGGACGGCTTCCTGACGGACCGGAACAGCTATCTGGCTCCACTTAATTTTGCCACCAACTTCGCCTTTTTCCGGGATGATGGCGGGCTACACACACGCCTGACGACGACGAATTATTGGTCCGGTTACGGCGCCGAGGCGCCGCAGATATGGTGCTGCCTTTTCGACCAGCAGGGGCGCGTCCTGGCTCAGTGGAACGAGGAGCCGGCCGACTCCTATGCAGCCATCGCAATCGAAAGCGAGACGGTGCGTGAACGCTTCGGGCTGGCAGGCTTCACCGGGCAGTTGTTTTTGCACGTGATCGGCTCGGCCGGACACGATGTGGTCAAGTATGCGCTGGAAACCTATGGCGATTTGGATAACGTCCTGTCGGCAACCCACGATGCCAATGCTTGGCCGGCCGATCGATACGCTGGCCTGCCCGCACCGGCGGCGGGCGAGGAGGTGCTGCTCTGGGTTCAGAACAGCCATCCCTGCCCCATCCCCGCCGGGGCCATCGGACTCAGCCGTATGGGTGATGAGCGTATCGTTACGCTGGATGAACAGGTTCCCGCCTTCGCCACGCTGCCGCTCGATACCAAACGGCTACTGCCTGAGGTCCGATGGCCGGCACAGATAGAGATTCACGCGGGCAAGCACATGGTTCGCCCCCGCTACGAGGTTTTGTGGCGGGTCGAGGCAGACGGGCCCAAAGCGCCCTTCCGGCGCCGGATCGCGCATCCGAACGTCGAAAGGTCGGATTTGACCCTCGACCCGGCCATTCGCAAGGCCATGCCTGCGCTTGGCAAGGGGTATTTGCTCCCGGCGCCGATCCTCCCGATCAAACGTTATCGCAGCTTGGCGCTTGCGACACCTATGTCCAGTGCGCAAACAAGCCTGCCGTTGGCCGTTGCCCTCTACGACCCGCAGGGAAAGGAACTGCTCCGTCAGCCTCTGGGCCTACTACCGCGTGACCATGCGTTGGAGCTCGACATGGATGCACTCCTGCCAGATGGATTAGCCGGGGAAGAGCATCCGGAGTCCGGCGGCTGGGGCCATATGGAACTCTTCTACGACTTTAGCGACGGTGGCGAAGCAGACGGGTGGCTGCATGCCCTGTTCCGCTATCACGACCGCCAATCGGGCCATGCGGCGGACACCTCCTTTGGGGCGCATATCTTCAACAGCGTGATAACGTTCAAAGGCGAGCCGCAATCCTATGCGGGACATCCGCCGGGCCTGTCGACGCGGCTGTATCTGCCCGTGGCTCCCCTGCCCTGGCGGACTTTTTGCCATTTGATCTACCCCGCTTCGACCCCCTGGCACCCACACAGCCAAACCACATTGACGCTGCACGATGGCACCGGCAGACCGGTTGCAAGCGAGAACCTAGAGATTGCCTGTAGCGGCTCTCGACTTTGGGACCCCGCCACGTTGTACGGTTCCGAGACCTTGGAATCTGCGGGGCCAAACGCCTATGTGATCATCCGCGACTCCAGCTGCCGCCTTTTTGGGTATCACGGCGTCGAGCGAGGCAGCGACGCCTTCAGCCTGGACCACATGTTTGGCTTCTAGGGCGGCGGCAACGACGCCAGCGCGCACTAGGCCGGCAAAGCGCGTTCCCCGGGGTTGCAGCAGGCGCATCGGCTTCCTATCTTTGACCGCTAAGTTTCATAGAGGACAGCATGAGCGATTCGACGAGCAGCAGCGACCACAGCAAGGTCTTGATCCTGGGCTCCGGCCCGGCCGGATACACCGCGGCAATCTATGCCGCGCGCGCAAACCTTCAGCCGCGTCTGATCTCGGGACTGCAGCCCGGCGGCCAGCTCTCCATCACGACAGATGTCGAGAACTACCCGGGATTCGCCGAGACAATTCAAGGTCCCTGGTTGATGGAGCAGATGCAAGCGCAGGCTGTTCATGTCGGCACCGATTTCGTGACCGATACCATCCTGGAGGTCGATTTCAGCAAGCGCCCTTATCTTCTGAAAGGCGATTCCGGCAGAAACTATAGCTGCGACGTTCTAATCATCGCCACCGGCGCCACAGCGCGCTGGCTCGGCCTGGAGAGCGAAGAAAAGTTCCGTGGCTTCGGCGTGTCGGCCTGTGCGACTTGCGATGGCTTCTTTTATCGCGGCAAGGAAGTGGCAGTGGTTGGCGGCGGCAACACTGCCGTCGAGGAAGCGCTCTTTCTGACCAACTTTGCAACCAAGGTGACGCTGATCCACCGGCGCGATGAACTGCGCGCCGAAAAGGTGACGCAAGACCGGCTTTTCAAGCATCCCAAGATCGAGGTTATTTGGAACCATGTCGTCGAAGACGTGATCGGCGACGAAGATCCCTTGGGCGTTACCGGCGTCTCGTTGAAGAGCACCGTCGATGGCAGTACCCGCCAGATTCCCGCCGACGGCCTGTTCATCGCCATCGGGCACGATCCGGCGACGGTTCTGTTCAAGGGCAAGCTCGATCTCGACCACGAGGGTTACATCGTGACCGCCCCGGATTCAACGGCGACCAGCTTGCCGGGCGTCTATGCCGCCGGCGACGTCAAGGACAAGATTTACCGTCAGGCCGTGACGGCGGCCGGTATGGGCTGCATGGCGGCGCTCGAGGCCGAGCGTTTCCTGGCCGAGAACGAGGTGGCCGCAGCAGCCGAATAGCAACAGGCGCTACTTCAGCGTTGCAAAGGCGTATGCGATCACGTCGTCCAACGAGGTGAAACGCCGTCGTAGTATTTTGCCGAGTTGGGAAATCCCGGCCGGGGTCATGTGACGGTGATCCAGAAAGTAGGCTTCGGCCTGTGCATTGGCGAGTTCGCAGGTTTCCAACGGACAGAACAGGGTGCTGCGCGATAGGTAGGGAAGCCCCGATTTCCTGGCCTTGGCGGCCAGGCGTCCGTTTTCCGCTGCGGACATGTCGGACACCTTGCCACCCGTTTTTCTGACCAGAGCTTCAACCGAGCCGAGCTGAATAGCTGTCGGCATCACCCGAAAGGGCAGATAGGGAGGGGCGCCGACCAGCACCACCGGGACGCCCTTTTTCTGCAAAAGAAGCGCCCAATCGAGGTGGAAATGATGGGTAGCATCCCGGTATGCACCCGTGACGAAAACCGTATCGATCTGGTCCTTGTGGGCAAGGATGAACGTCTCCGCCGCGCGGTACAGGAAGGCGCAATGCGCTTTCTCATTACGGACACAACCGTTTCCGGTAAACTGCAGAACCTCGACCTGATAAGCCTCCCGCAGCGCCCGCCAGAAATCCGCAGCCGTACTGTCGCCGACAACCATCGTGTAGCTTCGGCCCGGCGACACAGGATTGCAGGATTCGAATGCCACGCTGTAGTACCTCTTCCAGTCGTCGACCCTGAAATCCATGTGGCATTCGGGAAATCTGATGCTCCTGCGGCGAAGACGGGAAATGTCCACGCGGTGCGCCTCCAAGGCCCGGGATTGCTCAGCAAGGCGGTCATAGAGCCCACCGCTTTGCCATAGGATTGCACACGCCACGGCAATCACGCCCGCAAAGCCGCCGAGTCCAGCCAGGAATCGCTTAGAGCCGGTGTTTGTTGCCACGATACTCCGGGCTCTGAAGGGCTGCTCGATCCAATGGTGGATGCCCCACGCCGACAGCACCGACAGCAAGAACATCGCAAGGCCGTCCAGGAAAGGATTTGGCAGCAAGGACCATAGGCCGAAGAACACGATGACCGGAAAATGGATGAGATAGAGCGAGTAGGAAATTCGACCGATCCAACGCAATGGCCGATTGCCGAGTGGCATCCTGAGCACACTTGGATCGCCAGCGGCAATGATTAGAACCGCCCCCATCGCCGGCACCAGGGATGATAGCCCCGGGAAGCGCATTTCCACGCTGTAGCGCAGTGCCGCAAACAGAATGCTCCCCAACCCGCAAACCACCATGGCGTTCCTGATCACCACCGGAATCCGAATGGGTTGGCGCGAGAAGAAAACCAGCAAAGCGCCCGCAGCGAACTCGGCAGCGCGAAAGGGTGTAAGAAAGAAGACCGCCGAGGCGTCTCGGTCAAGCCAGTATTCGCTTAGGGCCAAGCTCCCCGCCGCTGCGGCAATCAAAAACGCCGACATGGCGGGGAGAAACCGGCGCCCAGCAAAAGCACCGCTTCCGGAAAGCAACACCAGAACCGCTGGCCAGATTAGATAGAACTGCTCCTCGACACCCAGGGACCAGGTATGCAAAAGGGCGAGCCCGCCCGGCTCTTGCAAGTAATCCGTTTGGATCCAGAAAAAAATGTTCGACAGGCCCAAAAGGGCCCAAAGCGTTGCCAGAATATGATCGAGAAGCCGACCGCCGGACAGACTTAGAGCAGCCAAAAACAAGCTCACCGCAAGCGTAAAGAGCAGAGCCGGTCCAAGCCGCCTTAAGCGGCGAAGGTAGAAGGCGCGGAAGGTGAATGTTCCGGCGGAAATGTCGTCAATAATCAGCCGGGTGATCAGAAATCCGCTGATGACAAAGAAAACATCGACGCCGATGAAGCCGCCTGGAAGCAGTGAAACCTCCAGGTGGTAAAACACGATCAGAAGTACGGAAAGGCCGCGGAGCCCTTCAATATCCGGCCTGAATACACGCTCAGAGCGCATTCACCCCCCAGAGCCCCTTTTTTATGGGCTTTTATCTTCCCTGCATCACCGCACAGGTCGGTTCTCTTTTCCCAGATTATGATTCGGACCGCAAACGCAACCGCAGTTCGAACTTCTGGATTTTACCCGTTGAGGTCTTGGGCAAAGGGCCAAAGACCACATTGCGCGGTGCCTTGAAGCGCGCCATGCGTTCGCGGCAAAACGCGATCAGTTCCTCGGCATCGACCTCGGCGCCCGGGACCAATTCCACGAAGGCGCAGGGCGTCTCGCCCCATTTCTCATCGGGTTTCGCCACCACCGCAACCGCTGCCACCGCAACGTGCCGATAGAGCACGTTTTCGACCTCGATCGAGGAGATGTTCTCGCCACCCGAAATGATGATGTCCTTCGAACGATCTTTCAGTTCGATATAGCCATCCGGATGCATGACGCCGAGATCACCGCTGTGGAACCACCCGCCAGCGAACGCTTCTTCCGTCGCCTCGGCGTTCTTCAGATATCCCTTCATCGTGATATTGCCGCGCAAGAAAACCTCGCCAATGGTCTCACCGTCGCGCGGCACCGGCTCAAGAGTTTGCGGATCCGCCACCATCAAGGCCTCCTGGACGGGATAGGTAACCCCTTGGCGTGATTTCAGCGCGGCCTGCTGGTCTAGCGGAAGGTCGTCCCAGCGTGGGTCCCACTCGCATACGACCGCCGGGCCGTAAACTTCCGTCAGACCATAGACATGCGTAACCTCCACACCGATCTGGGCCATGCGCGCTAGAACGCTCGCCGGCGGCGGTGCGGCGGCGGTCATGAATTTGACCTTCTGATCGAATTCACGGCTCTCGTCGGGTCCAACGTTCACCAGCATCTGCATGACGATCGGCGCACCGCACAGATGGGTTACGCCTTCCTCCGCCAAGGCCTTATAAATCAAGCCAGCTTCGACCCGCCGCAAGCAAACGTGGGTCCCGGCCTTGGCCGTGATGGTCCAAGGGAAACACCAGCCATTGCAATGAAACATCGGCAAGGTCCAGAGATAGACGGGGAACTGGGGCAAGGACCAAGTGAGCGCATTACCTACCGCATTGAGATAGGCACCGCGGTGGTGATAGACGACGCCCTTCGGATCACCGGTCGTGCCGGAAGTGTAATTGAGCGAGATGGCATCCCACTCGTCGACCGGCGGCTGCCAATCGAAGTGCGATTCGCCTTCCGACAGGAAACTCTCGTAATCCAGACTGCCCAACCGCTCACCGCCAGGCCCTTCGCTGTCCTCTACGTCGATCACCAGAATTGGCTGCGATACCTGCGCCAGCGCATCACGCATCAAGGGCGCGTATTCACTGTCTGTAATCAAGACCTTGGCTTCGCCATGCTTCAAGATGAAGGCGACGGAAGCCGCGTCGAGACGATAGTTGATAGCGTTGAGCACGGCGCCGGTCATGGGGACGCCCTGGTGCGCCTCGAACATTTCCGGAATATTGGGCAAAAAGGCCGCTACGGTATCGCCCTTACCAATTCCTCGCTTGGTTAAAGCAGATGCAAGCCTACAGCAGCGCTCCTTTGTCTGCGTCCAAGTGTAGCGGCGGCGGCCATGCGCGACAGCCAAGCGGTCCGGAAAAACCTCGGCAGTCCTGAATAAAAAGCTTATTGGCGAAAGCGGGACATAGTTTGCAGCATTGCTGCCAAGGCCGGATTCGTAAGCTGCGGTCATAGACATTCTCCTGCAATCAACCCTAACTTTTAAAAGCCGTCCTTGCAGATGCAATATAAAACTGCGGCAGGTCGGCGATTGCTCAACCCTTTCGCCGAAGGCCAGAGCGTCTTAGAGTCCTTAGGCAAAAGGATAAGAAACCTTAAGCGGGGAGGAAACGATTGATGGCGAAGTACGACGCACTCTACAAGCGTTCCATCGACGATAAAGAAGGGTTTTGGGCCGAGGCCGCGGAAGCTCTGCATTGGGATCGAAAATGGGACAAGGTGCTCGACGATAGCAACGCGCCTTATAGTCGCTGGTTTGCCGGTGGCATGCTGAACACCTGCTACAACGCTCTTGATCGTCACGTTGAAAATGGTCGAGCCGATCAATTGGCTCTCATTCACGACTCGCCCCTGACCGAAAGCCAGCAGCGCTTCACTTACCGCGAACTGCGCGATGCCGTGGCGCGGTTTGCCGGTTTGCTGGCTAAGAACGGTGTGGCCAAAGGCGATCGCGTCATCATCTATATGCCGATGGTGCCCGAGGCGGCCATTGCCATGCTCGCCTGCGCGCGTCTTGGTGCCATTCACTCCGTGGTGTTCGGCGGATTTGCTTCCAACGAGTTGGCCACACGCATCAATGACGCCAAACCCAAGGCCATCGTGACAGCATCCTGCGGAATCGAGCCGGGCCGGGTGATTGCCTACAAGCCGCTGTTGGATGGTGCCATCGATCTGGCTGATCATAAGCCTTCATTCTGCGTAATCCTGCAACGCCCCCAATCGCCCGCGCCGCTTACCGCCGGACGCGATCTCGACTGGCAGGCGGCGATGGAGGACGTTTCACCGCACCCTTGCGTCAGCGTTGCAGCCACCGACCCGCTCTACATCCTCTATACTTCCGGCACCACCGGCCAGCCCAAAGGAATCGTGCGCGACAACGGCGGTCATGCTGTCGCCCTGCACTGGTCGATGAAAAATATCTATGACGTGGAGCCAGGCGAAGTTTATTGGGCGGCGTCGGATGTCGGATGGGTCGTCGGACATTCCTACATCGTCTACGCCCCGCTCTTGAACGGCAATACCACGGTCATGTACGAGGGCAAGCCGGTCGGCACGCCCGACGCCGGCGCCTTTTGGCGCGTCATCGCCGAACACAAGGTTACAACGCTTTTTACCGCACCGACGGCTTTTCGCGCCATTCGGCAACAGGACCCTGAAGGCAAACTGCTGGCCAACTATGATCTCACTCATTACCGCGCCCTGTTCCTGGCGGGAGAGCGCTGTGATCCGGACACGCTTGTATGGGCACAGGAGAAACTCAAGGTGCCGGTGATCGATCACTGGTGGCAAACCGAAACCGGTTGGTCGATTGCCGCCAATCCCATGGGCGTCGAGCCGTTACCTGTCAAACCCGGCTCGCCCACTGTGGCGGCCCCCGGATGGGATATTCGGGTTCTTGACGGAGACGGACACGAGGTGGCGCCCGGCACCATTGGCGCCATCGTCTGCAAGCTGCCGCTTCCGCCTGCCAGCCTGCCGACGTTATGGCAAGCGCAGGATCGCTTCCACGAAGCCTACCTCGCTGAATATCCCGGTTTCTATAAAACCGGTGATGCGGGGTACATCGACGAGGACGGCTATATCTTCGTTATGGCCCGGACTGACGACATCATCAACGTCGCCGGACATCGCCTGTCCACAGGCGGCATGGAGGAAGTCCTGGCGAGCCATCCGGACGTCGCGGAGTGCGCTGTTATCGGCGTGGCTGACAGCTTGAAAGGACAGGTGCCGCTTGGGTTCGTGGTTTTGAATGCCGGCTGCCAGCGCGTGGATTCTGAAATTCAGGCGGAGCTGGTGAAGCTGGTGCGGGAAAAGATTGGCCCGGTAGCGGCTTTTAAGCTGGTCGCCGTGATCAAACGACTGCCCAAGACCCGTAGCGGAAAGATCCTGCGGCGCACCATGCGGCAGATCGCCGATGGCGAGAGCTTCAAGCCACCGGCAACCATCGACGATCCGGCCATTCTCGATGAAATAGCCGCGGCGCTTTCGGGCCTGGGCTACGCTCGCAGATAGATAACTTTGATCAAAGGTCGCCGCTTTGCCGGTCTGCCCTCTTGCAGCCCTCTCCCGGCACCGATAGAACCAGTAGCGACGAGTATGCTGGAGGGAGAAGAATATGCGTCTGAAAGATCAGGTTGCGGTCATCACCGGCGGCGCGGCCGGCATCGGTAAGGCCTGCGCCAAACGATTTGCCGAGGAAGGCGCCAAGGTCGTTCTGGCCGATGTCAACGTCGCCCGCGGCGAGGAAGCAGTCGAGGAGATTCAAGCTTCTGGCGGTGAAGCGCTGTTCGTGTCCTGCGATGTCGGCAGCAAAGCAGAGGTGGACAGCCTCATTGCCGCCACCGTGGCAGGCTACGGGCGCATCGACTGTGCCATCGCGAATGCCGGGATCGTCCATGCGGCGAGCTTTCTCGACCTGGACGAAGCCGACTTCGACCGCGTCTTGCGCGTCAACCTGAAAGGGGTTTTTCTCACCGGACAGGCCGCAGCCCGTCAGATGGTCAAGCAAGGCGGCGGTGGCACGATCATCAACATGTCGTCCGTGAACGCCGTCATGGCCATCCCAGCCATCACCCCTTACGTGGTCTCCAAGGGCGGCGTGATGCAGTTGACCAAGGTGATGGCCCTGTCCTTGACCGAGCACGATATACGCGTCAACGCGATCGGCCCGGGTTCCATCCGTACCGAGGTGTTCGAGCAGGTCGCAAACGATCCGGAAAAAATACGCGGCATTCTCTCGCGTACGCCAATGGGCCGCGTCGGTGAGCCTGAAGAAATCGCTAGCGTGGCGCTTTTCCTGGCCAGCAAGGATTCGAGCTATATAACCGGCCAGACGATCTATCCGGACGGCGGACGGATGGCCTTGAATTACACCGTACCGGTCAAGGCCTGACGTCAAAACCTGAACACACCCCGCCGCCGCGTATTGCCGATGAACCAAAGGCTACACGGCGACGGGAAGCGCTTGATCAACCCGCTTTTTGACGCCAGGGATCAAAAAAGCCGTCGGAACCTAATGTTCCAAACGGCTGATCTCGTCTTTTAACTGAAGCTTTTTCTTCTTAAGCTCCGCGATTCTGACATCGTCAGGATGCGGGCGTTGGTTCTCGGTATTAATTCGACGTTCCAGGGTGGAGTGCTTTTCGCGAAGAGCCTGCACGTGCTCTGGATTAACCATGCTTGAGCCTCCTTTGCTAATTGCTACTTTATGCACTTGGTATCGTAGCGCCTTTGGTTCAAGTTTGTGAAGGCACTCGCCGTGCAGTGCGGCAAAGGAAATTTCATATGGCCGAACAACAGCGCCTCATCGTAGGCATCTCGGGCGCCAGCGGCGTGATCTACGGCATACGCTTGCTGGAAATCCTGAAGCCCTTGCCGGTGGAGACCCATCTCGTGATGAGCCGCTCCGCCGAAGTGACGCTGGCGTACGAAACGGACCGGAAAGTTGCTGCCGTCCGTGCCCTAGCCGATGCCGTGCACGGTGCGGAGGACATGGGTGCGGCCATTTCCAGCGGCTCCTATAAGACCTTGGGGATGGTGGTCGCGCCCTGCTCCGTCAAATCTCTGGCCGAGATTGCCAGCGGCGTAACCACGACATTGTTGACGCGCGCCGCCGACGTCGTGCTGAAAGAACGCCGCCGTCTCGTCTTGATGGTACGGGAAACGCCTCTTCATGCCGGTCACCTGAAGAACATGCTGGCGGCTACCGAGATGGGCGCCATCATTGCGCCGCCGGTTCCCGCTTTCTATGCGCGACCGGGTAATCTTGAAGAGATGGTTGATCAAACGCTGGGACGCGTTCTTGACCTCTTCGACCTCGATTCAGGCACCGTTGCGCGCTGGCAGGGGCAGGGCAAGCGGCGGCCCGGCAAGTCCTGATGGCGCCGACGAGTCGACGCGAGCCGATATTACCCAAGCGATTGAAGCAACGGATCAAGGTTCACCGTAGGACAAGCCGAGAATTCCAGGTACTGCCGCAAATTGGCCTCGGCTAACGTGAGCCAACTGCAATCCGCGACCGATACATCAAGTGGCAGCACTGCGTGGAGTTGATCTTGCTGCAATCGTTCTGCTTCAAGCTCCTGCCGCTTGATCGCGGCCCGGAAGCGGGTTACCTGTTCATCGACTTCCCGGGTCTTCAGCCAGCGCCGCAGTTCGCGCAAGGGCAAAACCACATGCCGCCGCCAAGGTGATGAAAGCCCGTCCAATCGTTCCAGGTCTTCCTGCGACAAGCGGCGACCATTGCGCGCCGCCCAACAGCAGAAAAGCAGCAAGTTCACGTCCAGGCCATATTTGTCCTGCAATGCCAAACAAGCCTCTGCAACGCCGGGTTTGGCGTAAGTCTCAAGGGAGAAGCTCCAAAATGGGTTGTTCGTTTGTCGCATCAGTGCCGGTTGGACTCCAATCCGCTGCTGGCCTCGTCTATAATGGCAACCCAATCAGTCAACGGGTCAAGGCATGGTAGAATCACAAGAGCAGGAGATCATCAGACAACGGCTCCTGGAACTGGAAACCGAGCATCGTGACCTCGATGACGTCATTGAGCGCCTCTCCGATAACTCGGTGGTAGATCAGATTCAGATTCGGAGGCTGAAAAAGAGAAAGCTGCAACTCAAGGACCAGATTTCCCGGCTGCAATCTCGCCTTTATCCAAACATCATTGCCTGATGGAACCCCGAATGCTTCTGCAACGACTTGCCAGGATTGGCGCGACTCCCAATAATCCGCGCTCACTCCGTTACCTTTGGGGGAACGAACGATGAGCGATCAGCAAGCCCTGGTGGGCGTTATCATGGGCAGCCAATCGGACTGGGCGATCATGACCCATGCCTGCGAGACCTTGACGGCGCTGGGTATCGCCCACGAAACCCGTATCGTATCCGCCCACCGGACACCTGATCGCCTGGTAAGCTACGCGACTTCCGCACGCGAACGAGGTTTGAAGGTCGTGATCGCCGGCGCCGGGGGTGCGGCGCATCTGCCCGGTATGACGGCGGCGATGACTCCCTTGCCGGTTTTTGGTGTGCCTATCGAGAGCAAAAGCTTGAAGGGCCTGGATTCCCTTTTGTCCATTGTCCAGATGCCTGGTGGCGTTCCGGTCGGTACGGTGGCGATCGGAAAAGCCGGTGCCATCAATGCGGCCCTCCTAGCCGCGGCGGTTATCGCGTTGGAAGACAAGGCCGTCAGCGAAGCTCTGGATGCTTGGCGAGCCCGGCAGACAGCCGCCGTCGCCGAACAACCCAGCGACGGCACAGCCTGATATTTACGATGAGAGAGGAAGATTCCAGCAGATGGCGAAGAAGCGGCAGGCCCTACCTCCAGGTTCGGTAATCGGCATACTAGGCGGCGGCCAGCTTGGCCGCATGACGGCCCTGGCCGCCGCCAATCTGGGCTATCGCAGCCATATTTTCTGCCCCGACGCCGACGCACCTGCAACACAGGTCACCTCGCTCTCGACGATCGCAGCCTATGACGATGAAGCCGCCTTGACACGCTTCGCAGAGGCTGTCGATGTCGTCACCTTCGAATTTGAGAATGTGCCCTCGAAAACCGGTGAAATTCTCTCGCGCATCAAGCCTGTCCGCCCGAATCCGCAAGCGCTGCATACCTGCCAGAACAGATTGCGGGAGAAAGATTTCTGCGCCTCCAAAGGGATTCCGACGACGCGCTATGCCGAGGTGACCAGTCAGGAGAGCCTGGCGCGCTCCCTGCGCGAGATCGGCATGCCGGCGGTGCTGAAAACCGCGGAATTCGGTTACGACGGCAAAGGTCAGGTGACCATCCAGAATGAGCGGGATGCACAGCAAGCCTGGGCGCGCATGACCGGCGGCGCGACCGGTGTCTCCGGTATCCTGGAAGGGTTCGTTGATTTCGACTTGGAAATCTCGGTTATCGTCGCCAGGGGACTCGACGGCGCGACCGCCACCTATGTCCCGGTCGAGAATCAACATCGTAATCATATTCTTGACCAAACCATTGCGCCCGCCCGTATCGCACAGGATGTTGCCGAACGTGCCGAAGTCATTGCTCGACGCTTGGCCGATGCATTCGATTACGTCGGACTGCTGGCGGTAGAGATGTTTGTGACCGGCAAAGGCGAGGTGCTGGTCAACGAGATGGCGCCACGTCCTCATAACTCGGGACACTGGACGATGGACGCCTGTCTCACCTCCCAATTCGAGCAATTTGTGCGCGCCGTTGCGGGGCTGCCATTGGGCTCTACCGAGAGGCACTCAAATGCAGTGATGCGCAACCTACTAGGAGATGAGGCCAATACCTGGGAGAAAATATTGGGTGATCCCACGGCGCGCCTGCATCTCTACGGCAAGGCCGAAGCCAGACCCGGACGCAAGATGGGGCACGTCAATCGTTTGCTCCCCAAAGAGTAAACAAGAGTATCAGGGTAACGGTAAGGCGCTCCGGTTATCGGCGCGGCGACTTGAAACCGGCGGCCCGCGCGCGCGACACAAGGCCACCTGACCGCCGGTCAAACATCCGCTCGGGTAAATCCAGGAGCGCTTTCATGCCACGACCGAATTTACCACCGATCATGAGAACATTATCGATTCGCCGCTCCAGAAATGCCCAGGTGCGCACCTTGTCCTGGGTGCCGTCGTCGAGCCAAACCAACAGGGTCGAACTATAAACACCCGCCAGCAGCAAACGCTTGCTGTAGAAGTTGTAGTCGGTGGAGCGATCGCCAGCCGCCAACCACATCGCGTCTACGGTCCGATAAAGCAACCGGGTTGCCAGCGCGGCATGCTGCGGCATGGCGAGATAACTCAGTCCCCGGCGCACGGCCTCCAGATCTGGTTCGTTCTGGGTCAGGCGCGTGCGGACCGCCAGAGCGATCCGTTCGCGCACTTTAAGAGCTGCCATATCCTCGCGCTCCAATGCTTCGAGCATGCGGGCATCAGCCTCGGCGCTATGAAAGGCGATCATCTCCGCCGCGCCGCCTGGAAAAGCATTCAAGGCTTGCGGCGCGGGAACACCGATGGCCGCCGCCGCCTGTAACAGCGCGCGCTCGCTCCAACCCTCGAAAGGGACGATGGGTAGCAATGCTGCCAGCAACTGTTGGCGCAGATCGATACCGGTATCGGCTTTGCGTTTCTTTGTGCTCATGTTAGCAATATGGCGTGAAGGCGCGGCGGTTTCCAGCGATCTGAATCCAGAATCCACAAGCACGGTTTTCTGCCGCTTTCCCCTTCACAAAGCCTGCAGCTTGTGATACCAAACTGCACCGGCGCCGAAAGGCGCCTGTTTCGCTTTCTTGTGCAGCAAGACACAACGAGCCGCTTTCGAGGGGCTCGGCGGGTTGCCAAGTGAGCGGAAAAGGATTTTGGATCAACCTACTGGCCTGGAAGGAGTGTGACGAAACCGTGCACGTAACTGTTCGCGACAACAACGTTGATCAGGCCCTGCGCGCGCTTAAGAAAAAGCTGCAGCGCGAGGGTGTGTTCCGCGAGATGAAGCTTCGACGTAACTACGAGAAACCCTCGGAGAAACGCAAGCGCGAGCGTGCCGAAGCCGTTCGGCGGCATCGCAAGCTTATGCGCAAGCGCATGGAACGCGAAGGCTTCTAAGCCAGTTCACGTCTTTACGGACGTCAAAGAAAAACCCGCCGCAGCGATCAGCACGGCGGGTTTTTTCGTTTGCTAAAACCAAGCCCACATAGGGGACTTGCCGGAAGGCGAGTTCGCGCCTACGCCTCCAGCGCCTTGACGATCTGCTCACACATCTTTTTGGCGTCATCCAGCAGCATCATGGTCTGATCCATGTAGAACAGCGGATTGTCGACGCCTGCATAGCCCGAACTCATGGAACGCTTTACGAAGAGGACGTTCTGCGCCTTCTCGACGTCGAGCACCGGCATACCGAAGATCGGCGAAGTCTTGTCGGTTTTCGCCGCCGGGTTCGTGACGTCGTTGGCGCCGATGACAAAAGCCACGTCGGTCTCACCGAACTCGCGATTGATCTCGTCCATCTCGAAGACTTCGTCATAAGGCACGTTTGCCTCGGCCAAAAGAACGTTCATGTGGCCCGGCATACGGCCCGCAACCGGGTGAATGGCGTACTTGACCTCGACGCCTTCGGCCTTCAGCAGATCGGCCATCTCGCGAAGCACGTGCTGGGCTTGCGCGACCGCCATACCGTAACCCGGCACGATGATCACCCGGTCGGAGTTCTTCATCAGGAAGGCCGCGTCCGCTGCCGCGCCCGCACGGTAGGTCTTGTCACCACCATCATCGCCACCCGAACCCCCGGCTGCCGTCTCACCGCCGAAGCCACCCAGGATGACCGAGAAGAAGGAGCGGTTCATGCCTTTGCACATGATATAGCTGAGGATGGCACCAGAAGAGCCGACCAGGGCACCCGCCACGATCAGCAGCGTGTTCTCCAGCGTGAAGCCAATGCCGCAAGCCGCCCAGCCCGAATAGCTGTTCAGCATCGAAATCACCACCGGCATGTCGGCGCCGCCGATCGGGATGATGATAAGAATACCGAGCGCCAAGGACAGCAGAACCAAAAGCCAGAAGGCCGCCGCCGACTGGTCTGCGACGAACCAGGAAACCACCAGGATCGCAAGGATGCCGAGACCAAGGTTCAGCCAGTGCTGCATGGGGAAGATAACCGGCTTGCCGGAAATCAAGCCTTGCAGCTTGCCAAACGCGATGATTGAGCCGGTGAAGGTAATGGCGCCGATAGCGGTGCCGACAGCCATCTCAACCAGACTGTTGGTATGAATCTCGCCTGCGTTGCCGATGCCGTAAGCTTCCGGCGAGTAGAACGCCGCAGCCGCCACGAAGACCGCCGCCAGACCGACCAGACTATGAAAGGCAGCCACAAGCTGGGGCAAGGCCGTCATCTTGATCTTGAGCGCGGTCACCGTACCGATGGACCCGCCGATCAAGATGCCCGCCAGGATAATCCAGTAGGACTGCACCGCGGGCAGCGACAGAGTGGTTATGACGGCAATCGCCATACCGGCGATGCCGAACATGTTGCCCTGACGTGCCGTTTCCGGGTGCGACAGACCGCGTAATGCCAGAATGAAGCAGACCGAAGCAACGAGATAGAGAAGTGCCGAAAGATCGTGACCCATGATTTGTTTCCTTACCGCTGCTTCTTCTTGAACATGGAGAGCATTCGCTGGGTCACGATGAAGCCGCCAAAGATATTGACGGAAGCCAAAGTAACGGCGAGGAAACCCATGACCTGACTGAAGTTGAATTCTGCAGGACCGGCAGCGATAAGAGCGCCGACAATGATCACAGAGGAGATCGCGTTGGTAACGCCCATGAGCGGCGAGTGCAGCGCCGGCGTCACGCGCCAGACCACGTGGTAGCCGACAAAGACCGCCAGCACCAGGACCGTTAGCCCAAGTACCAGCATGGAAGGGCCACTCGCGGCGCCCCCGGTGCCCTCGAGAGCCAGACGGCTGCTTTCCATCGCCAGGCTGGAAGCATCACTGGAGAGCTGTGCGGCTTTGTCGGCCAGTTCCCCGGCCTTTGACTGGAAACTTTGCGGATCCATCACTGCTTCTCCTTAACTCTTTTGCTTGTCCGATTGGGCGGGCTTCTTGACCGCCGGCGCTTTCTTGGCGCTTCCGCCGGCAGCCGCTTTGGCGCCGCTTGACGGCTTCGCCTTGCGCGCAGCAGGCTTTTTGGGCGCCGGGCGACCGGTCTTGCCCGCGATTTCCTTCAATCCTTCATGGACGATCTTGCCGCCATGCGTAATGCAGGTCGCCTTGATCAGTTCATCCTCCCAATCGAGCTTCAAGGACTTGCTTTCCTTGTCGATCATCAATTGCAGGAAATTGAACAGGTTACGGGCGAAAAGCTCCGAGGCGTCACGCGCAAGACGAGACGGCACGTTGCGATGCGCCAAGATCGTCACGCCATGTTTTTGTACCACGGTGCCAGGCTCCGACAGCTCACAATTGCCGCCGTTGTCGCCGGCCAGATCGACGATCACCGAGCCTGTCTTCATCGACTTGACCATTTCCTCGGTCACCAACTTTGGCGCCGGACGTCCGGGAATGAGAGCCGTGGTGATCACCATGTCTTGCTTCTTGAGCGTTTCGGCAACCAAAGCCGCCTGCTTCTTTTTGTACGCGTCGCTCATTTCCTTCGCGTAACCGCCGGCGGTCTCGGCCTGCTTGAACTCTTCATCCTCAACAGCGATGAACTTCGCCCCAAGGCTTTCAACCTGTTCCTTTGCCGCAGGTCGAACGTCGGTTGCAGAGACTACCGCACCCAAACGACGGGCGGTCGCGATGGCCTGCAATCCCGCGACACCGGCACCCATTACGAAGACGTTGGCCGGGGATATCTTGCCCGCAGCCGTCATCATCATCGGAAATGCGCGGGTGAAGACTTCGGTCCCGTCGAGAACCGCTTTGTACCCAGCAAGGTTGGCCTGAGAGGACAAAATGTCCATCGATTGCGCGCGGGTGATGCGGGGCATCAACTCCATGGCAAAAGCCGTCACACCAGCCTCGGCAGCGCGATTCAGGCCTGCGCCCGCCCGGAAGGGGTCGAAGCCGCTGATAAGAACGGCTCCCTTCTGCAGTAGTGCGAACTCGTCCTCGCCCTCCGACTTATCCAAAGGCCGACTGACCTTCAACACAATCTGTGCAGCGGTGAGAGCTTCCTTGGCGGTTTTTGCAATGGTGGCCCCTGCTTCGCTGTAGGCGGAATCGGTTATGGAGGCAGCTAGTCCAGCGCCTGCTTCAACCGTGACCTCCAACCCAAGGCCGATCATCTTCTTTACCGTCTCCGGCGAGGCGGCAACACGGCGCTCGTCAGCGCGCCGTTCCTTCGGGATCGCGACTTTCATCGTCGTAGACTTCCCCTTTGTGAGCTTATGTTAGTCGATGCAAGAGAATGGCGACTGCGGCGGCATTTGTGAAGGGCTCGCCGTTATTTAAACGTGATTTGATCATCATTCAGGCTGAATCACACCCAATTCAACCTCTTGAACAACCAAATCTCGAAGACCACCAGCACACCCAACAGCCCGCATACAGCCCAAAAGGCCCAGGGCGTTTCCGCCCCCGGCATGCCAGCGACGTTGATTCCCAACAGCCCGGTCAAGAGCCCCAAGGGCAGGAAAATCCCGGCGACGATCGAAAGCAGGTAGATACGGCGGTTGGCCATTTCGCCAATGCGGTTAGCCATCTCGTCCTGCACCACGGCGGTACGGTCCCGTGCGGCCTCCAACGCCTCGACATAGCGCGTGACCTGATCAAGCGCATGGCGCAACCGATTTCGGTCATCCTTGGAGAACCAGGATGGCGGACCTTCGAGAAGCTGCTTCAAGGCGTCACGCTGGGGGGCGACGTAGCGTCGCAAGCGCACGATCTGAGTTCGCAGCCCATAAAGTTTTTGCCGGATATCGGGGGTCTCTTCCTCGAGGGTCTCCACCTCCACATCGTCGATGGCTTCCTGCAGGCTTTGTATCGTTGGCTCCATGCGTTGCAGCAAGCCACCGATAACCTGAGTGACGACGCCGCCGATGGTCGAGGGTCCCTGCCCTTTCTCCAACTGATCGCGAACATCCTGAACGGCCATGATGCGAAAGCGACGCAGGCTGATGACCCGCTTTTCCTCGGCCCAGATGCGCAGGGTGATCATGTCTTCGGGATCGGCCCCCGGGTTGAGGTTGACGCCGCGCAAAATGAGGAGCAGTCCGCCCCCATCGAAGGACTCAAGGCGCGGACGAGTCTCTTCGGCCAGGATGGCGTGCAATGCGGCTGAGGGCAGGCCACTTTCCCTGACCAACCAGTTCTGCGCATCGCTCTCACTGCGATCCAGATGCGCCCAGTAAGGCGGCTTGTCCTCTGCCGTGCCAAGGTCCGCCAAGCCGCAGTCCTTGATGGTGCCACCGCCCAGATATCCTGCAAAAATAACGCCCTTGGAAACCGCCCCTGCTGTTGCGGGCTGGTTCACATCTGAAGGCTTGCCAGTCATTAGCGGTCCTCCCGAACTCCATGGCGTTTGTTGCGCAACAGGTTAAGGCTTTCAACCAGGATAGAGAAGGCAACGCCGAAGTACAGATAGCCCTTCGGAATATGAAAATGCAGACCATCGGCAATCAACGCCATGCCAATCATCAGCAAAAAGGACAAGGCCAGCATCTTGACTGTCGGATGACGCTCCACGAAGGCGCTGACCGGTTCGGCGGCGAACAGCATGACGACCATGGCGGCGACGATCGCCGCCACCATTACCGGCACCTCGTCGACCATTCCAACGGCGGTCAGAACCGAATCAAGAGAGAATACGATATCGAGGATACCGATTTGCAGAACCACCAGGGCAAAGCCCTGCGCCACAGCCTTGCCAACCGGCACAACCCGGGGACCGCCCTCCACCTCATGATGAATTTCTGAGGTTGCCTTGTAGATCAGGAAAAGGCCGCCAGCAGCCAGAAAGATGTCGCGCCAGGACCAAGGCTCGCCAAACGCCATGAACAGCGGCGCCGTCAGGCCTATGATCCAGGCCAGCGTTAGCAGGAGAAGAAGGCGTGTAACAAGGGCGGCGACAAGCCCGAAACGGCGGGCCAGGGGCTGTTGATTCGCCGGTAAGCGCTGGCTGATGATCGACAGGAAGATCAGGTTGTCGATGCCCAGCACGATTTCCAAAGTCGCCAGCGTGATGAAGGCGATCCAGATTTGCGGATCGAGCAGCAGTTCCATGGCGCAATCACTCCGAAAACAGCGTGGGTGGCAGGACTCGACCGGACAGTCCGATTATCGCTGGATTCAGGTCTCTTCGGAAAGTCCGATTGCCTTCAATGCTTTCTCTTGCCGACGGCCGAGCGCTGCGGCATCGAAATCATCGATCAGTCCCCGGAAAGTCCGATGCCAATTCACATTCGCCTTTAGGTGCATGAAGACCGAGCCAAGGCCGATTGCCGCGCGATCCATCAGGACGAATTCACGCGGCGGCTTCACGCCGCCCAAGCGGCGCAGCTCCTTGTGAACCCGGCCCGCCACCTCGGCGCCGTAGATACCGCTCTGCCCCGCCATGATCGGTTGAGCTTTGTCTTCCAGAAGTGGCGCGTATAGGAACCCTGCCCAGATATTCAGCACCTCAAGCAGTTCGCGATTGATCGTGTTGAATCCCCAACTCCGGTACGCCTCGACCGCCAGATCCTCGTCATCGTTCTCCAGGGCGTGATAAAGGTCGATGACGCCCTTCACGAAGGCTGGCGGGAAGATACGGATGCAGCCGAAGTCCAATAGGTTGATAAGGCCCGCCTCGGTGATCGAATAATTGCCAAGATGCGGATCGCCGTGAATGACACCATACCGATAAAATGGCACGTACCAGGCCCGGAACATGTTGATTGCCACCCGGTCGCGCATGGCTTGATCGTCCCGGTGGCGGTCGATGAAGCGCAGCAGTCCGTCGCCATCGAGCCAGGTCATGGTCAGGAGCCGACGCGTGGTAAGCGGGTCTTCCACCTCCGGCACACGAACCCCCGGCTCCTCCGCCAGCATCCGCTCGTAAAGCTTCATGTGGCGCGCCTCGCGCTCGTAGTCCAGCTCCTCTCGCAGGCGGTCGGATAGCTCATGAAAGACATCGCTGGTGTCGATGGCCCGGTCATATCGCCGATAGAGCGACAGCACCATTTTCAACTGCTTCAGGTCCGCTTCCACTGCGGAGCTCATGTCGGGATACTGCAGCTTGCAGGCCAGCTGCCGACCCGCCTCGTCTTCTGCTCTATGTACCTGACCCAACGAGGCCGCCGCGGCGGCCTCACGCCCAAAGCTGGCAAAACGCGACTCCCAAGCCGGTCCCAGTTCGGTGCGCATCCGACGGCGCACGAAATGCCAACCCATCGACGGCGCGTTGGACTGAAGCTGCTGAAGCTGCTCCGCGTACTCGCGCGGCAAGGCATCGGGAATGGTCGCCAGAATCTGCGCCGCCTTCATGAGCGGACCCTTCAGACCGCCAAGTGCCGTTTTCAACTCTTCGGAATGCTGAGCCCGATTGAGTTTTCGGCCAAGCATGCGCGATCCCAGGAACTGCGCCGCCAGCCCGCCGACCGATGTCCCGACCTGGGCATAGCGCTGCACCCGGCGTCCCACACGGGAATCCTCGCCTTGAAAGCTTTTCGTCTTATCGTCGGGAGTCTCTGGCTTGGCCATGATGCCTTCTTGTTCCGCTGCAATGAAATTACTGCAGCAAGATGTAGGGCGGGCCAACAACCTTTCCAGCTATGCCGCCCCCAAACGCCCCCCGGCAAGCGGCTCTAACGCATCAACGACCTTGCTGCTGACGGGTGTTGGCACCCCCGCCTGTTGTCCCAAGCGGACCACAGCGCCGGATAGCCAGGGAAGCTCCAGTGCGTTGCCGCGCTCAAGATCCACCAGCATGGAAGGCTTCATCTCCGGCGGAAGCTGCTCCACGTTATCCAATCGCTGCGCAACGACTTCCTCGGTCAGTTTGACGCCTCGCGCCCGGCCTACCGCTACCGCTTCTTCCATCAACGCCTGGAACAGCGCCTTGCCTTCAGGATCGCTGCGCAAAACGCCGATGGCCTCGCGCCGGTAACAGCATGCCCCCGAAAAAGCCGTCAGCATGATAAACTTCAGCCACAGCTGAAGTTCCATCTCGCCCGACAATTCGCTGTCAAACTTCGCTGTCTGAAACAGTGACAGAACCGCACGCGCCCGATCGCTTACGCCTTCCTCCAATTCACCAAAGGTCAGCTTGGCGCGTTGACCGACATGCTCGATGACGCCGGGCGCAACGATATGGGCGGAAATATAGGCGATTCCCGCAAGGACGGCTTCGCGCCCCAGAACATCGGCCAGCATCGATTCCGCCTCGACGCCGTTCTGGAGCGAAATGCAGAGCCCCTTGGGCGCCAACAGCGGCTTCACCAACTCCGCCGCCTCGGTCGTGTCCTTTAGCTTGACGCAAATCAGCGCCAGATCGAAGCGCCCCGGTTCGTCCAGGCGATCCAGGAGGACCACCGGTTTCAGATGCAAATCGCCGGCGTTGGAACGAATTTTGAGCCCGGCTGTCGCCATGGCGTCCGCATGACGCCCGCGGGCCACAAACACAACCGAATGCCCGGCTTCTGCAAGACGACCGCCGAAATAGCCCCCGACGCCGCCCGCACCTACCACCAGAACGCGCATGACACCACCTCCGCCGACTTACTTGGCCAAAGCCTCGCAGGCACGCTTTATTCGCAGACAGGCATCGCGCAAGGCCTCGGTGGAAGTCGCATAGGAAATCCGGAAGAAAGGCGACAGGCCAAAGGCCTCGCCCTGCACTACGGCAACGCCTTCGGACTCCAAAAGGTAGGTAACAAAGTCACCATCGGACTCGATGGTTTTGCCCTGTGGGGTCTTCTTGCCGATCAAACCGGCGCAGGAGGGATAGACGTAAAATGCGCCTTCCGGCATGGGGCAGCGCAGCCCCGGGCAGTCGTTCAGCATCTTGACCACCATGTCGCGCCGTTCCTTGAACACCTTGTTATGGGCCGGGATGAAATCCTGCGGACCATTCAGGGCCTCTACCGCCGCCGCTTGACTGACCGACGAGGGATTAGAGGTCGACTGTGACTGAATCTTGCGCATCGCCGTGATCAGGTCCTTCGGACCGCCGGCGTAACCGATACGCCACCCCGTCATGCAGTAGGCCTTGGAAACACCGTTCACCGTTAGCGTACGATCCCGCAACTCCGGTTCCACCTGAGCCGGCGTACAGAAGACGAAGTTGTCATATACCAAGTGCTCGTACATGTCGTCGGTCATAACCCAAACCTGCGGATGGCGCTTGAGTACATCCGTCAGGGCCTTCATCTCGTCGAAATTGTAGGCGGCACCCGTCGGGTTGGACGGCGAGTTCAAAATCAACCATTTGGACTTTTTGGTAATGGCCTTTTCCAGGTCATCCGGTTGCAGCTTGAAGCCCTGCTTTTCGGTACAGGGGATAGCGACCGGCTCACCGCCCGCCAACAGCGCCATGTCTGGATAAGATACCCAGTAGGGCGCCGGGATCAGCACCTCGTCGCCTTCATCGAGTGTGGCCATCAGCGCGTTGTAAAGCACCTGCTTGCCACCGGTTCCGACCGTGATCTCCTCGGGGCTGTACTCCAGGCCGTTCTCGCGCTTGAACTTGGCCGAGATAGCGTCCTTCAAGGCCGGCGTTCCATCAACCGCGGTATAACGGGTGTCGCCCCCGTTAATCGCGGCAATCGCAGCCTGGCGAATGTTCTCCGGCGTATCGAAGTCCGGTTCGCCGGCACCCAGACCGATGACATCCTTGCCGGCAGCCTTCAACTCGCGCGCCTTGTTGGAGACGGCAATTGTCGGCGAGGGCTTGATACGGGACAGGCGTGAAGCAAGGAACGGCATCAGGAGATTTCCTCAAGGTATCGTAAAGTGAGATTAAGCGGCGCCAGGCAGCCGCAACACCGCCGAAGCTATCGAACGCAGGTTTGCAAGGCAAGCCGCATGACGACCATTTTTCGCCGATTCGCCCGATCTCTATGCGGAGCCTCCATGCCTCGCTTTTGCCACTAAGTCCCGCCAGATCGCCGCTTTTCGGTCCAAAGCACGCCCCTTGGCTGCTGTTTCATCGAAGCGTTCTAGAAGCGATGAGAACAGGGGACTAAAGCGATGTTTGAGCCAAACAGTAATCTCACCTACCGGCAGGTTATCCCGCAACGCCAGCAAGCGTTCCTCAAGCAGATGAGCACGACGCTTATTTTGGTGTTGCTTTGGATGGCCATCATGACGGCCCTCATGATCCTGACCGGTCCCAACACGCTGCGCGCCCATGCAAGTGAAGCGCCGCCCGCCGGGCTGTTCTTCCAGGGTGGCGAAAGCGGTAAGGCCTATGCGGCGCCGCTGCTCAAAAGCGATGTGGTTATCGACCTGGAAGGCCCCGTGGCGCGCGTCACCTTGCGCCAGCGCTTTCGCAACCCGAGCAAGCGCTGGCTGGAAGGCGTTTACGTCTTTCCGCTGCCCGAAGGCTCGGCGGTCGATCGCCTGACACTGCTGGTCGGCGAGCGCAGGATCGAAGGCGAAATCCTCCCCAAAGCGGAAGCGCGTAAGGTCTATAACGAGGCCGCCAGCCAGGGCCGCAAGGCGAGCCTGCTGGAAAGCGAGCGCCCGAATGTTTTCGCCACCGCCGTCGCAAACATCGCGCCCGGCGAGGAGATCGCCGTCGAGATCGGATACCAGGATCGCGCCGACTTTCGCGAAGGGCAGTACAGCTATCGCTTCCCGATGGTCGTCGCACCTCGCTACACACCGGCCAGCCAACCGACTGCCAATCTGGTCGGGAGCGGCCTGCCGCAGAGCCAAGGCGACCTGTTCGGACCCGTTTCGCGAAACAGCGATACACCCGGCAATCGCCTCAGTTTGGTGGTCAGGCTCAACGCAGGATTGCCGCTGGATCAGATCCAAAGCCTCAACCACCCGGTGCGCATCGACGATATGGGTCTTGGCAAACGTGTGATCACGCTGTCCGAGAAAAGCGTCGCGCCAAACAGTGATTTCGTTCTCACCTGGCGACCGGTGCCCTCAGCCCTGCCCAACGCCTCGCTTTTCGGTGAGCAGCGCGACGGCGATTCCTATCTGATGGTGGACCTGTTGCCCCCGGGTTTGCCCGATAGGAAAAAGCTGGATTTGCCGCGCGATCTGATTTTGGTGGTAGACACCTCCGGCTCTATGTCCGGGCCATCAATTCGCCAAGCCAAGGCCGCCCTGAAGGCAAGCCTGGATCGACTGACGCCGCAGGATCGCTTCAACGTTCTACGCTTTTCTCACGACTTCTCTCAACTCTACGCCAGCGCCCAGCCGGCGACGCCCAGCAACTTAACTTACGCGCGCAAGGCGGTTGATAGCCTGACGGCTGACGGCGGCACCGAGATGCGCCCTGCCTTGGAAGCTGCGCTCGCGGAACGTCCGGCTACCGGTCGCCTGCGGCAGGTCGTCTTCGTGACCGATGGCGCCGTTGGCAACGAGTACGAGCTGTTCCAGGTCATTGCGCGCCGTCTTGGTGGAAACCGGCTGTTCACCGTCGGCATCGGATCCGCTCCAAATGGCTTCTTCATGCGCAAGGCCGCCGAGGTTGGCCGCGGGAGCTTCACTTGGATCGGTAAGGTCGAAGAGGTCGAGGCGAAGGTCGCGGGGCTTCTCAGTCAACTTTCAAACCCGGCTATGACGAACCTCTCCCTTGCCTTACCCAACCACTTGCGAAAAGACGCCGAGGTTTATCCAAAGGTGCTGCCTGACCTCTATGCCGGTGAGCCGCTGCGCTTCACGGTCAAGCTGCCGGGCGCCCGTCTTGCGGACCTGCGTGGCAGTCTCCTTCTGAGCGGTGGCCTAGGCGGAGAGGCCTGGAGCGCCGTCCTCCCGATGGAGGTCGTCAACCCTGGTCGCGGTCTTGCCGCCCTTTGGGCGCGCGACAAGATCGAGGAGATCGAGGACCAGGCGTACCAACCCGGCTTCAGCGGCGACCAGGAAGCCCTGCGGAGCGCGGCCACCGAGGTGGCCCTGGCCCACGAGCTGGTGACTCGCTACACAAGCCTGGTCGCTGTCGATGACTCAGAGATCGCCCGTCCCAAGGACGATGGCCTCGTGAGCGGTGACGTCGAGCGCCCCCTGCCAAAAGGTTGGGAGGCCGACAAGGTCTTCGGCCCGGACAGCGGACTGGACAGCGACCCGACGGGAGCGCCCGACGACGGTTTGCTGCGGAAGTCCTTCCTGCCGTCCCAGGAAGCAGAACGTCTACAGCTTGTCGAAGTGGTTCTGCCTCAGGCCAGCCAGACCGCAGGCAAGACGCTGGGCTTGCCCCAAACGGCCTCGCCAGCGCTCCAAAAATTCCTCGCAGGCGTCCTTTTGCTAGGGGTGGGCCTCACCCTCTTGCTCCTGGCGCTCAGGATGCCTCGCCCCCGGCGGCGCCTGGTGCCCGATGTCGGCTAACCTTCCCCGACAGCGGGCCCGGCTGCTGCTGCCCGCCGCCTTGCTGCTGGTCCTCGCGGGCTGGCAGCTCGGCGGCGCGGCCCTTCTCCAAGCCAAAGCCTGGCTGGCACCGCTCCTGATCGCGGAAGCCTGGGAGGAGAGTCTGGAAAGCCAATCACCGGTACCGCCCTGGCCCTGGTCGGATACCTATCCGGTCGCCAGGCTCGACATACCGAGTCTCGGGATCAGCCGCTATGTGCTGGCTGGCACCGGTGGCGACAGCCTGGCTTTCGGCCCTGGCCACCTGACAGGAAGCGCCCTGCCCGGCAGCTCGGGGCACAGCGTCCTCGCCGCGCACCGGGACAGCCATTTCGCTTTCCTGAAGGACCTAAAGCCCGGCGACAGACTTCGCCTGCAAGGCCCCGATGGGGGTTGGCATACTTACGAGATGGAAGCCGGCAGGCTGATCGACACACGCCGCGAGCTGTTCCGCTTCGATCCCGACCGACCGGCCCTGACATTGGTCACCTGCTACCCCTTCGACGGTTTTGATCCGAACACGCCTTTGCGCTACCTCGTGCGTGCCAGACAAGTTGCCGCGAACTAGGCCCCGCCGCCTTTCCTTCCCGGGCCGGGCGCACTACATTGTCGGCCATGCAGGAAAGCAGTCCCGTCCCTCTCGATCTCGTCCCCGCAACCTTTGAAAAACAGGATTCGCGGCCTCTGCGCGTGGTTTCCGAGTATGAACCTGCGGGCGATCAGCCGCGCGCCATCGACGAGTTGACCCAAGGACTGGTTCAAGGCGAGCGGGATCAGGTGCTGCTGGGGGTTACCGGTTCGGGCAAGACCTTCACCATGGCCAAGATCATCGCCAACACCCAACGGCCCTCTTTGATCCTGGCGCCCAACAAAACGCTCGCCGCCCAGCTTTACGCTGAGATGAAAAGCTTTTTTCCGGATAATGCGGTCGAGTACTTTGTTTCCTACTACGACTATTACCAGCCGGAAGCCTATGTGCCGCGCAGCGACACCTACGTGGAAAAGGAATCTTCCATCAACGAACAAATCGACCGCATGCGGCACTCCGCCACCCGCGCCCTGTTCGAGCGCGAGGATGTCGTGATCGTTGCCTCGGTATCCTGCATCTATGGTATCGGCTCGCCGGAAACCTATTCAAAAATGATCGTCGATTTGAAAGTCGGCCAGCAGATCGAGCCCAAGGCGATCATGAAGGCCCTGGTCGAGCAGCAATACAAACGCAACGACGTGGCATTCCAGCGCGGCGCCTTCAGGGTGCGTGGTGACACGCTGGAGATCTTCCCCGCCCACTATGAGGACCGGGCCTGGCGTTTGTCTTTCTTCGGCGACGAGATCGAGGCGATTCACGAGATCGACCCTCTGACCGGCGAGAAGATCGAGCCACTGGAAAAGGTGCGCGTCTACGCCAACAGTCACTACGTGACGCCGCGCCCGACGCTGCAACAGGCCGCTAAGCTCATTCGCATCGAATTGAAGGCGCGCCTCGAGGAACTGCGTTCCGCTGGCCGCCTTCTGGAGGCCGAACGTCTGGAGCAGCGCACGACCTTCGATCTGGAGATGATCGAAGCCACTGGCGCTTGTGCCGGGATCGAGAACTATTCGCGGTTCTTGACCGGGCGCGCGCCGGGCGAGCCACCGCCGACGCTATTCGAGTACCTGCCAGACAACGCGCTTCTGTTCGTGGACGAAAGTCACGTCACCATCGGCCAGCTCAATGGCATGTTCCGGGGTGACTTCGCCCGAAAATCAACCCTCGCGGAGTACGGATTCCGGCTACCTTCTTGCATCGATAACCGCCCGCTCAAGTTCGAGGAGTGGGAGGCCATGCGCCCGGCGACCGTTTACGTGTCGGCTACGCCAGGTAAGTGGGAGCTACAGCAGACCGGCGGCGCTTTCTCGGAACAGGTCATCCGGCCCACCGGTCTGATCGATCCTGTTTGTATCATCAGACCGACCGAAACCCAGGTCGACGATGTCATCGCCGAGTGCCGAGACACCGTTGAAAAGGGCTTCAGGGTGCTGGTGACGACCCTCACCAAACGCATGGCCGAGGACCTGACGGAATACATGCACGAGGCCGGGTTGAAGGTTCGCTACATTCATTCCGATGTCGAAACGTTGGAGCGCATCGAGATTATTCGTGACCTGCGACTAGGCGTCTTCGACGTTCTCGTCGGCATCAACCTCCTGCGGGAAGGGCTCGACATTCCCGAATGCGCCTTGGTTTGCATCCTGGACGCGGACAAGGAGGGGTTCTTGCGCTCGACCACCTCCCTGATCCAGACCATCGGCCGCGCTGCGCGCAACGTCGAGGGCCGGGTGATACTCTATGCCGACCACGAAACCGACAGCATGAAGGCCGCTCTTGGCGAAACGCAGCGGCGTCGCGAAAAGCAGATGGCCTTCAACCAGGAACACGGCATCACGCCGGAAACCATCAAGAAGCAGATTTCCGATATACTGCGGTCCGTCTACGAGCGGGATCATGTGACCGTCGATACCGGCGACGAAGGCACCCAGCATCTGGTCGGCCACAATCTGAAGGCTCACATCGCCGATCTAGAGAAGCGCATGCGCGACGCCGCCGCCAATCTTGAGTTTGAGGAGGCCGCGAAACTGCGCGATGAGATCAAGCGCCTGGAGAACCAGGAGCTTGAACTGCCGCCAGGCAGTCCAACCGGATTGGTCGACCGCATCGCGCGCGCAGATGCCCTTTCCAAGGCTCGTAGATCCGGCGACGCGAAAAGCGGCAAGCCTAGAGGCCGTCGCAACCGCCAGACTCGCTAACTTTCCTCTCTCACTGCATCTCCGACGGGGCCGCTCAAGGTCTTGTGAGGTGATTTTTCGTCCATGCCCTGTAGAACTACAGGCAAGTAGAGCCAAAAAAATGTGGGGGACAAAATGGCCAACAAGAAAAAGCAAGGAAGAACACGGAGCTCCAACGGACGCGGTCTGAACTGGGGAGGCCCCAAGAAAAAAGCCAGCCGGTGGGAACCTCTTGCCATCGTGGCGTTAATGCTTGCAGGCGTGGGATACTTTATCTGGTCATGGTCAGCGGACCAGAAACTGGAGGAAACGCTTCTCGCCCTGGCCGCTGAAGGCGAGCCTTTGCTGGAAGAACGATTGGAGCGCCATCGGGATAACGGGCGACGCCATCTGGGCCTCGGTGAGATTTTTCAGTACGGCGACCGCTATCCGACAAGCGGGCCCCACAGTTCCATCTGGACCCGCACCGGCGTCCACGACAGCCCGCAACCGAGTATCAATCTCGTACATGCGCTCGAGCACGGTAATGTTGTCATCTATATTGACCAGCCTGCCGCCGATGTACGTAAAACCATCGAAGAATGGGCAGGGCTCTACACAGGGCAATGGGATGGAATTGTCGTGACCGCCGACCCGGGATTGGGCGAAGGAATGGTGCTCTCTGCGTGGCGACACCGGATTCAGCTGGAACGCTTCGAGCCGGAGATCGTTGCTGCCTTCATCGATCGTTTTAGAGGGCGGGGACCCGAACAGGCCGTGCGTTGAATGATTTGACGATCACAGGGCCATGCAAATGGCAGGACCCGACGATCTGACAGAAAAAGGGGCTTACGTTGCAAGTCAGCAGATTAAGCTGGCCGCCGTCTTTGCAACATTCCTCGTCATCTTCCTACGCGATCCCGAGATACTCATCCTTGGCCGCTTCTGGGCCGAGGAAGGTGTTGTTTATTTCTCTCTCGTTTGGAACGAAGGATTCTGGGCCCAGGCATTGCTGCCCTTCAACGGCTACTATTCGCTGTTCGTCTGGTTGGCGGTAGGGCTGGCAACGCTGGTACCGCTCGACTACGCCCCTCTCGCGACAGGGTACGCAACCTTGCTGGTCATGATGACCGGACCACTCCTGATTCTCTACGCTCCGCTTAGCTTTGAGCTTTCATCCGGACGCAGGGCCCTATGCGCGATCTTTCTCACGCTGCCCTACGTCAACACGGGCGTCTGGTTGAACAGCATCAACGCGCAGTTCTTTTTTGCGATGGCCACGGCCCTGTTGCTGATTTGTGATCTCTCCAGCCGCCGCTTTCTCATGATCGCCGCCTTGCTCGTATTGCTTGCCGGGCTGACGGGCCCTGTTTCGGTCTTCCTGACGCCTCTTTTTCTAGTGCGGGCCGTTATAAGCCGAGAAAGGAACTGGTGGTTTCTGGCGCTCCTTCTAACGCTTTGCGCGGCATTGCAAAGTTGGTTCATGGTGACGGCCTTACTCGAAGGGCTGCGTAGTACAGGGGGGGTGGAACTACTGGGGCCCCGCCTCGCAGGGTTCCTCCTCAAACTCCTGCTCTATCCCTTTATGTTGGATGGCGCGCGGCATGTCGCCGACGCCGTCGAGCAGGGAGGGCTCAATACGATCATCCCCCATCTTCTGGCAGGCCTTGCCTTGGCTTCATTTCTTCTGCATTTGGCCTGGCATAGCCCTCGCAAGACCGGCTTGTGGCTTTATGCGGCCTTATTACTGGGCTCCGCCTTGAGCTTCGCGGGGTCCTTGCAAGTCGAAGCGCCGTCACTGGAGCAGATCTTCCATCACAAGAATGGCGGCCGTTACTTTGTAATGGGTAATCTGCTTCTCGCCCCGCTTCTCCTATTGCCTTACCGCGGGCCCCATACCTGGTTGGCGCAAGTGCGTTACCCGCTGACGGTTCTGTTGCTGGCTACCGTCGCATACTCCTATCAAACGCAAAAACTCCAGGGCGCAATCTGGCCGGATGAGGTTCGCCAATGGCGCGAAAACTCCAACTATTGTTTGCAAATTTGGCCGGGGAATCCGCAGGTGGGCATCCACAGTTGGAAAATGCGATTGCTTCCCGATCAGGAGAGAGGCGTCCGGGCCGTTCCCTACATGGACTGCATGCCCCAACTCCAAAGTAACTAAGCGCCCGTCCTAGATCCTACACCGGGACCCGCAGACGCACCCGGAGACCACCAAGGGGCGACGCCTCCAACCGCACATCGCCGCCATGGCTGCGCACGGCGTCGCGGGCAATTGTAAGGCCCAGGCCCGTGCCGCCGGTTTCCGGATTACGCGAGGTATCAAGCCTGAAGAAAGGCTTGAAGACGTCCTCGCGCATCTCCTCGGGAATGCCAGGGCCGTCATCATCAATGACAAGAACGACGTGCGGCCCTTCGCGCCCCAGGCGAATCGAAACGTTGTCGCCATAGCGCAGAGCGTTACTGACCAGATTTTGAAGGCAGCGGCGCATGGAGTTGCGCCGCAACGGCAGAGAAACCTGCTCCTCGATATGGACGTCCAGGGTTTTACCCTGTTGATTCGCAAGCTCACGCTGGGTCTGCTCAACGACCTCGCTTAGCAGATCGCCAAGCGACGTCGGGCGCATGGCCTCGCTTCCCTCGCCTCGCGCAAAGGCCAGATACCCCTCGATCATACGCTCCATCTCCACGAGATCGGATCGCAACTCCTTCAACTCGGGACCATCACCGATCAAGGCAAGGCTCAGCTTCATGCGTGTTAGCGGTGTGCGCAGGTCGTGGCTGACACCAGCCAGCATTTCCGTGCGCTGTCGCATCTGTCGCCGGATACGGTCGCGCATCTGAATGAAGGCCGCAGCGGCCTGGCGTACTTCGGTGGCCCCTTCCGGCGTGAAGGACGGCGTATCACGTCCCTTGCCAAAGCGTTCGGCGGCGCGCGCCAAGCGCCGGATCGGCCGCACCTGATTACGCATGAACATCGTGGCGACGCCAAAAAACAAGATCGAGCTGCCGACCATCCAGATTACGAAGAGATCGGATGTCGAATTGAACAGACGTTCGCGGTGTATCTCCGCCCGAAGCACACCGTCGAGCATCTGCACAAAGACCACCACATTCTGGCCGGCTTGTTCGCTGTCGATGGAGACATTGAAGGAAACGCGGCGGTTCAACGCCCGGCGCAGCTTTCTGACCATGTAGCCTTTCCGCGTGGCGTGGTCGGGTGGCAGCGTCTCGTGCTGCTTGAAGGAGAGCTTCATCCATAAGAGGTTGCCATGCAGGTTGAAGATTTCCTGACGCTTGGCTGGGTCTTCCTCACGCAGCAGATGCTCGGTCACGACCGCGATTTCGCTGGCGAGCGCGCGCGCGAGGTTATCGGTGATGTAGTCGAAGTGGCGGTCGTAGAAGACCCAAGCGGTTATAATCTGCACGAGAATTAGTGGCATCACCATGATCAGCAACGCACGACCGAGCAGCGAACGGGGCAAAATATGCTTTATCCTTTTGCCCAACCGCCAGGGATCGCGCCAATCGAAACCGCGCGAGTCGCTGATGCCCTCGCCTCGGCCCATAGCCTTGGCAGGACGTTCGGCGCCGGTGTTTTCCGTAGGGTTACCAACCGTCATCGCGCTTCGCCCTTATCGCCGCGCCAATAATTGGCCGGCTGTGTCGACCTGCAAACTTGTAGCCTAACGGCGGGGCTAGACCCGGTCCACCATCAGTACATATCCGATTCCTCGAGACGTCTGTAGATGCCGAGGGAACCGCGGGTCGTCTTCAATCTTGCGACGCAGGCGGGTGATCTGTACATCGACGGTGCGCGCACCGGACCCCGCGGCGGTGTCTTCACCCAGAACCTCGCGGCTGACCACCTGTCCTGGCCGACGGGCCAAAGCTCTCAGAAGCTGAGCCTCACTCGACGTCAAGTGCACGAAGGCATCGCCTCGACGGAGCTCCCCGCGATTGAGATCGAAGGTGAATTCCCCGAAACAGACCTCATCTTCAACCTCGATCTCCTGCGGGCGACGACGCAGAATCGCTTTCAGTCGAAGAACTAGCTCTCGCGGCTCGAAGGGCTTTGAAAGATAGTCATCGGCCCCGGCCTCCAGGCCTTCGATCCTGTCTGCGACATCATCGCGCGCCGTTAGCAGTAAAATGGGAACATCGTTTTGGCGCCGCAAATCTGAAGCCAGATCGAGGCCGCTTTCGCCGGGCATCATGATGTCGAGTATCAGTATATCAAACGACAGACCGCGCAGCCTTTCACGCGCCTCCGCCCCATCGGCAGCCGTCGTGACACGGAATCCTTGCTCGCTCAAAAACTTGCGCAAGAGACTCCGCAACCGTGTGTCGTCATCAACAATCAGGATATGTGGTGTGTCGTCCATCATCGCAGCATCATACCGCATCCTGAAACTCACGGCAGCACCCCCCGGCACGCCGACTTATCGAGGCGGCCATCGGGGCGGCCATCGGGGCGTCAATCCAGGAAACGGCGGTTCTGCTCATCGATGATTTCTTCCAGCACCTTGCTGAACCCTGCTACCGCATCCGGACCGGCTGCACGATAAGCTCGGGCGATCCGCGCCGCTTGGCGCTCCGTCAAACTACGCTCTAGCATCCGCCCCTTATCGGTCAGTGTGAGGAGACGGCGGCGGCGGTCGGAGTCATCCTGCTCCTGCACAATAAAGCCTTCCGCGACCAATTGACCCAGAACGCGCGACAGCGACTGCTTTGTGATCTTCAGAATGCGCAGCAAATCGCTCACGCTGATTCCGTCGTTGCGGCCCACGAAGTAGATGACGCGATGATGAGCGCGGCCAAAACCGTACTTGGCCAGAATGCGATCCGGTTCACCGGTGAAATCGCGATAAGCGAAAAACAACAGCTCAATCGCTCGCCGAAGTTCCTCCTCGCGAAGAAAGAGTGGATTGGGGCCTGCTTTTACGTCAGCCATGTTGACATATTTTCTTCAAGATGTTACCTGTCGTCAACTCTTTGGGTAAGAAAGTAACTCTTCTGCCCCTGTTTTGGACAGGATAGTAGCTTTCGTCACCGAGGATTGATGTGCTTATAAAAGGAACCCACGGGCACGGCAAGTGATCATGCCGGGCCTTTCTATCAAGGAATGAGGCAACGAGCCATGGCAATGCTCCCATTTGACGACCGCGACGGAAAAATATGGCAGAACGGGCAACTGGTGCCCTGGAGAGACGCGAAGGTGCATGTTCTCACGCACGGCCTTCATTATGCCTCCTGCGTCTTTGAAGGGGAACGCGTCTACGGCGGCAACATCTTCAAGATGACCGAGCACCATCAACGGCTGCAAACTTCCGCGGAAATCCTGGGCTTCAAACTTCCCTACAGCGTAGCAGAACTCGACGAAGCGGCCCGCGAAGTAGTTCAGGCCAACAATATCACGGATGGCTATGTCCGCCCGGTTGCCTGGCGCGGCAGTGAGATGATGGGTGTATCCGCCCAGAACAACTCGATCAACGTCGCAATCGCAGCTTGGGAATGGCCCGCTTACTTCTCACCGGAAGCCCGCCTCAAGGGAATTCGCATGACGGTCTCCCCGTGGCGTCGACCGGCACCGGACACCGCACCCACGAAATCGAAGGCCGCGGGTCTTTACATGATCTGCACGCTGTCGAAGCATCAGGCTGAGGGCAAAGGCTACAACGATGCTCTGATGCTGGACTACCGCGGTCGTATCGCGGAGGCCACCGGCGCTAACGTCTTCCTGGTGCAGGACGGTGTCATACATACACCCACCCCTGATTGCTTCCTGGACGGAATCACACGCCGCACGGTCATCCAGCTTGCACGGGAGAAAGGCTACGAGATCGTTGAGCGCCCGATTATGCCGGAGGAATTGGCCAAGACCCAGGAAGTGTTCCTCACCGGTACGGCCGTCGAAGTCACTCCGGTTGCCGAAATCGACGACTATCGCTTCACACCCGGAGAGATCACGAAGCAGTTGTTGACCGGGTACGATGAACTCGTGCGACGTCCGGCAACGGCCGCCGCCAGCGCCGCATAATTTACGCAAGCGCCTGCCACCGACGGTGGTTTGGGCCTTCGGATACAAAAACGGCTCCCCTAATCCTGGGGAGCCGTTTTCTTTTCCCGCCGACAAAGGTTATCGCGGCTCGCTCATCAACCCTCTGACGATCGCATAGCAACCGCCCAAGAGGACCAGAGTGAAAGGCAATCCGGTCGAAACCGCCATGGCCTGAAGCGATCCAAGACCGCCTCCGAGCAGGAGAGCGATTGCAACCAAGCCCTCGAACACGCACCAGAACACACGTTGCGGCAGGGGCGCGTCGACTTTACCGCCCGCCGTGATGGTGTCGATCACTAGGGAGCCGGAATCCGACGAGGTGACGAAAAACACGATAACCAGGACGATTCCAATGAACGAGGTGATTCCCGCCAATGGCAGCGGCTCAAGCATGACAAAGAGCTTCAGTTCGAGTGATGCCTCCGCAACCGCCGTGTAGCTGTCGTTGACGATCTGGCTGATAGCCGTACCGCCAAATGCCGTCATCCAAAGCACGCTGACCACCGAGGGGATCAGCAACACGCAGATGATGAACTCCCGCACGGTGCGGCCACGGCTGACCCTGGCGATGAACATGCCGACGAAGGGCGACCAGGAAATCCACCAAGCCCAATAGAAGGACGTCCAGCCCTGGCTGAAGTTGCCATCCTCGCGTCCCACCGGATTGGATAGTGCCGGCAGGTATTCGACATAGGCTGCAAGATTCTTGAAGAACCCACTGACGATCGCGAGCGTTGGGCCGACAAAGATGACGAAAACCAATAACAGGAATGCGAGCACCATGTTGATTTCCGATAACCGCTTGACGCCCGCGTCCATACCGGCAACGACGGAAGCCAGGGCAACGGCGGTGATCGCTGTGATCAGAATGACTTTCGAGAAATCTGTAGCCTCTATGCCAAACAGATAGTCCAAGCCACCACTCGCTTGCTCTGCCCCAAAGCCCAACGATGTGGCCAGCCCAAACAGCGTCGCAAAGACAGCCAGCACATCGATGATGTGCCCAGGCCACCCCCAAACCCGCTCTCCGAAAATGGGATAGAAAATCGACCGCATGGTCAGCGGCAGCCCCTTGTTGAAGCTGAAAAGCGCCAAGGCCAAGGCCACAATTGCATAAATTGCCCAGGGATGCAGACCCCAGTGAAAGATGGTGGCAGCCATGCCAAGCCGCCGAGCTTCTTCGGCGTTGCCCGCTGCGCCAGCCAAGGGCGCCCAGCTATCGGGCGTGCCCGCATCTGCGGCAAGAGAAGACGTGAAATGCGAGATCGGCTCCGAAACGCCATAGAACATCAACCCGATGCCCATGCCGGCTGCAAAAAGCATCGCAAACCAGCTCGCGTAGGAATAATCCGGTGTCGCATCCATGCCACCCAGCCGAACTTTCCCCAACGGCGATATGATCAGGAAAAGGCAAAGCAGCACGAAGATATTGGCCGCGCCGATAAAAAACCAATCCAAGGAAGAAGTCAGCCAAACCCTAATATCATTGAAAATCGGCCCGACACTGTTCTGGAAGGCCAGCGTGATAAACACGAAGGCAACGATTGTCAGCCCTGAGATAGCAAAAACCGGGTTGTGGATATCCAACCCGAAGGGCCCAACGCTGGCGGTGATATTGTCCTGGCCTATCTCATATTCGGTTTCAATTACATCCGCTGCCCCATCGGGGCCTGCGCCTAGATCATTTGTCATTGTTCCCTCTCTTTGGTTCGCTGGGAGTCCCGACCGCCGACGAGGCGGTTACTTTCAATGAACCACAGGGGGCCATTTAGCCTCCCGCCCAATAGTTTCCAGGCCTATTTCGTGCCTAGAAATTCGACAATTCCAAATATACCCAAGTTACTTACAAGGTATATCGGTCGCCAATTTCAGTATCTCCTTATATGCGGCACCTCGAATTAATATCTAAGAGCGAATAATCATCGCCCATGATCATAATAATTGGCTTATTCGACGGATTAATTTTCAAACAGCGCCTCATATTTTCATATTCGAACCGATTCTGCCATGGTCGCTCGAAAAGAAAGGCGGCTTAGAAAATGGCTTTGGACGCAAAAAAGGCCCGCAACAATGCGAGCCTTTTTTTAATCAATCGGTAGCGCTAAAGGTTAGTGAACCAATCGCAATCTTTGGTTACTCAACCTGATCAGCTCAGGCCGAGTCCGCGCAACATCAACGGGTTCACGGAAATTTTCTCAGCCAAGGCAACCTTCGAAAACGGCTTTTCGACTGTGCTATGCCGGAAGAACCCAAAAAGCTTCAAGATCGACATTTTTCTCTCCTTGGCCATAAAGACCGCTTTTCTGGCCCAAAAGGACCATTCATCCTAACGTTTCAACGAGCCCGACGGTCGTTGCGCGCCATCGGCGCGTAGGGATTGAGTACCAGACCGAAATCAATGCTGTCGGCGACCCGAAGCAACGCAGAAAAGAAACCTTTCACCGACATGGCGACCTCCATATGCAATACGACCTCTAGTGGTCTGATTAATCCTTAACCTGACTCAGGAGATAGGCGCTTATCCGCGGCTGCACAAATGCAGTTCTTGCGCCTGAGCTATGTCATTTCTGCAGGATGCTGCACCGCAATATAAGCGACCGCCGATCTGGCCTTCATGCACCCTCTGTTCGAATATGGATTGTCTCGCCACAGTGCTTACAATGCACGGCATCCGGTTCATGGCGTTCCAAGCCGCATGACGAGCAAACGTGCTGCACCTTTGCGGGCCTGAAAATCGTCTGCGCCAGACGTAAGAATAATGCCACGCCGAAGATCATGATTACGATCGTCAAAAGGCGGCCCAGGGTGTCGGTCATGATGATGTCGCCATAACCGGTCGTCGTTAGCGTTGTAACCGTGAAATAAAGTGCATCCAGGAAATTGGTGACATCGGGATTTCGGCGCCCTTCCAGCACGTAGACCACGGAGGCGACGAAAAAAACGAACACGAACAAATTGACCGAGGAGCGCAAAACCTCCTCGTGCAGGCGAAACCAGCGCGAATGCTCACGCAGTTCCTTCAACAAGTGATAGGATCGCAGGAGGCGCAGCATTCGCAGCACCCGAAGAAATGCCAGGTTTTCGAAGAGCAACGGCGCAAGCAGTGAAATAACCACCACCAGATCCACGATGTTGCCTGGTTGTACAAGCGCGCTGGCCGGGCGATGGGCCGTGGCGACTCGTGCTGCAAGATCCAGGGCTACCAACACTGCGATCAGGTAGTCCAAGCCGTAGAGAGAAGCCTCGGTCGGCAGGACCGTGGTCACGATGAAAAACCCGATGGTGAGTATATCGAAGCCGATCAACGCAAACCGAAACCGCTGCGAGGTTTCGCTGGTGCCGTAATAGAGCTCTCTCAACCGCGCGCGCAATCTGCCCTCCTCTAGAAGCGTTATCGATGCATCTTTTCGGGGTGCCTGTCACCGGGGATTTGTCTTGCCCGGCCCAACCCACCGGTCCAGTCAAGGCCAGCCACACAAAACAAAGCAGACGCAAAATTGCAATAATTTATAGTTTTTTGTAATAAATGACATGTTTATCGCAATCTGCTAACCTTCCTAAGGGAAGGGAGTTGGCTATGAATAACCTGTCCGTGCTTCGAACGGCAGTCCTCGCTATTATCGTGCTTGCAAGCGCGTCTATCGCGCAGGCTGCGGAAATCGTCCCCTACAGTGGCCCCAACGGCAATCGGCCGGCGATGGCGACGGGCCCAGATTTAGCCCGAACCGGGTCCGCTCTCCGCAGGCTCCTGGGCGAGTTTCAGGCTAACCAGGCCACAGCACCCGCCCCGCCGTTCATTGCCAGTGACCGTAGCCTTCTAGTCTCCAACGGCCACGTTCTGGTGAATGCCGTCGCCGCCGGCACAGGCGCAGCCCTGGAATCGGATTTGCGCGGCCTAGGCCTCAAGGACCATGCCAGATACGGGCGCATGGTTTCCGGCTATCTGCCAATAGGCCAGATCGCCCGTGCCGCGGCCCTAGGGTCGCTGGGGTCGCTGCAAGCCGCCCGCGAACCACTGGCATTGCAAGCCAATTACGGCGAGGTGGTCGGGCAGGCTATCCCCGCACTCCGCGCCGACGAAGTGCATGCCGTCGGCATCCTCGGCACCGGTACCGTGGTCGGCATTCTTTCCGACAGTTTCGACGCAGACTCGGATGCGCCGCGCTCGATGGCGCAAGACATCGCAACCGGGGACCTTCCGGACGCCGCCGACATCAATATCCTGCTGGATGGTAACAGTTTCTGCGGCGCGAATTGTATCGACGAGGGGCGCGGCATGGCCCAACTTGTGCATGACGTGGCGCCGGGCGCAGCCATCGCCTTCCATACCGCCTGGAACGGCCAAGCCGGATTTGCCGCCGGCATCGAAGCCCTTGCCGCACTCAACCCGGCCCCCGATGTTATTGTCGACGATATCATCTATTTCGATGAGCCCTGGTTCCAGGACGGTGTCATCGCGCAAGCGGCCGACGCGGCCAAAGCACAGGGCATCCCTTACTTTTCCTCAGCCGCCAACAGCGCCCAGAAGGCATATGACTGCCGCTTCACTGCGTCGGGAGAGCCTTTCAATGGCAGCGCCGGAGATGGCTCTCTACATAACTTCGCCGTCAATTGCGATACCGGCGCCCCCACTGGACCCAGCGACTATGGAATGGCGATAGAGGTGCCGCTCGGCACGGTGGTAACCATCGCGATACAGTGGAAGGACCCCTACCGAAGCGCCTGCCCGGAGGGCACTGTCGGTTGCGCCGAGGCCAGTATCGACCTGGATGCCTACTTGGTGGGAAGCCACGCAATACTCGGTTCGCCAGTGGGGGCCGCCACGGCGGTGGACAACAACACCGGCCCCACAGGGACCGGCGACCCGGTCGAGGTTCTATCCTTCCCCAACATCGATTTCTGGTTTGATGAAACCTTTGAAATCTGGATCGTTGCGCGCGGTCCCACGAACCTTCCGGCTGGGGCTACGCTAACCGACGTGAACGGCAACCCGCTTGAATTCAAGATGATCGTCTACAGGGGAAATACGCCGAGCGAACATTTCCCCGGTGCACCGACCATCGTGGGCCATATGAATGCCGAAGGCGCCGAGGCGGTTGGGGCGGCCTATCACCTCAATTCGCCCTACAACGGTGTCGACCCCGCGCTGCTGGAAAGCTTTTCCTCCTGGGGCGTGACGCCGGTTCTGTTCAACTACGACGGCTCCAGCAAGCCGGAGGCGGAGTGGTATCGCCTCAAACCCGGAATCACCGCGGTTGATGGAACCGACACGACCTTCTTCCCCGGGTTTGTCGGAGATAGCGATGGCGATGGCTTCGTGGACAGTGACGTCGACCAGAACGGTTACCCCAACTTCTTCGGCACTTCCGCCTCCGCACCGCACGCGGCAGCAGTGGCGGCTTTAATGTTGGAGGCAAACGCAAGTCTGCTGCCCGACGATGTGTACAGCCTCTTGCGTAGCACCGCGCGTGATATGTGCGACAGCGATCCGGCCACGCACGATTGGTGCCCCTCGTCCGGCTACGGTCTCATCGACGCTTGGGAGGCCGTCCAAGCCGCATCGGGCGGTACGATCAATGCGCCTCCGACCACGGCCGATGATTCCTACAATGGACTCGAGGACCAGCAGATCGCCGTCGCGGCGCCCGGCGTACTGGGCAATGACAGCGACCCGGAGGGATCCGCCATCACGGCGGTTTTGGGCAGCGGCCCGGCGGCGGGTAGTTTGTTGCTCAACGCGGACGGAAGTTTCACCTATGACCCGAACCCGGACTGGAACGGTATTGATAGCTTCACCTATAGAGCGCGCGACACCGAGGGTCGGGACTCCATCCTGACGACCGTGACGCTCGACATCGCCGCGGTGAACGATCCGCCAGCCAGTCTGGATGATTCATACCAAACGCCGGAAGAAACCCCGCTCAACGTCGCCGCTCCTGGCGTCCTGGACAACGATAGCGACCCCGAGGGCGACCCGCTCCAAGCCCAACTGGTATCCGGGACGACCTTCGGTAGCCTCGCGCTCAACCCTGATGGCAGCTTTACCTATACGCCGGGCGTGAACTTCAGCGGTGATGACAGCTTCACCTATCAAGCTGACGATGGACTGCTGCAATCCCCAACGGCGACGGTGACGATAACGGTCACACCAACCAACGACGCCCCGGTTGCTGTGAACGACGCCTACAACGTACCCCAAGACGGTGTCTTGAATGTCGCCGCCCCAGGTGTGCTGGATAACGATAGCGATCCGGACGGTGATGGTTTGACCGCCGAACTGATTGCCGCAACCGGGCCGGACAACGGTCTGTTGACCCTGAACCCGGACGGCAGTTTCGACTACACCCCCGATCCCGGGTTCAATGGGGACGACGGCTTCAGTTACCGTGCCCTGGACGGCAACGGCGGCGCGGCCCCGGCGCAAGTGTTGATCACCGTTGATCCCGCACCGACCTCGCCGACGACACACATCAGCGATATCGACGGAAGTATCAGTAGCTCGGGCAAGAACTGGAACGCCGTGGCAGTGGTTCGGGTGCATGACGGCGACGAGCAACCGGTGATCGGTGCGACCGTCTTCTTTACCTGGTCTGGCGGCGCGAGCGGCAATGATAGCTGCCAGTCACCCTGCCTGAACGTGGTTTCTCCGCCCATACCAAAGAAAGAAGGAAGCACGATCCTGACCGTCACCGGCGTTGATTTTGCGGACTGGACCTATCAATCCGGCGCAAACCACGACCCGGACAACGATAGTGGTGGCACGGCCATTCAGATCAATAAGGACGGCACCACCGGTGATCCGGGCACACCGCCCAATCAGCCGCCCGTTGCGAGCTTTACCTTCGATTGCACCGATCTGGATTGTAGCTTCGATGCGGCCGGTTCAAGCGATGGCGACGGCAGCATTGCCGGGTATCAATGGGACTTTGGCGACGGCAGCCCGCTGGGTAGCGGAGTCGCGCCCAACCACAGTTACGCGGACTACGGCACTTACGCCGTCGTACTGACGGTCACCGACGATGACGGAGACAGCGGCCAGGATAACCAGAATGTAACTCTGCAAGATCCTGCCGGTGAGCCACTGGTCGCCAACAGTTTCACCGTTTGCGTCGATTCCGGGAACAACCCTGCAACGATTGACTGGTACGCCAACAGCACCGGGCCTGCCGATCGCAAGGTGGCCGACGCCACTCATAGCTCAAGCAAGGGATTCACTACCTGGGATGCAACAACGATCACCTACACGGCAACACGCCTGAAAGGCGGGGACAGCTTCGGCTATACCATTAGCACTGCCGATGGCGCCGTCACCGATTCAGCCACCGTGTCGATCAGTTTCCCGAAGGATGGTTGCTAGAGGTCGGGAAGTACCGCGCTAGGCAGCATTGCGGCGATCCGCCGACGTGCTGCGCGCCCGCTCCAACAACCAGGCGAGGCTCGGTCGCGGCTTGCATTGGATCATGATCTGATAAGCAAAAGCGCTGCGCCAAATCTTGATCAGCAGCCGATTGAACTTGAGCAGGAAGCGCGCCAGCGCGGTATCGCCGACGGCTAGGGGGAAGGGCGCCGGTAGTCCGTCGGTCCAATCGATGTCGAACCCACGATCCTGGAACAACCGCTTGAGCGTTTTCTCTGTGAACAACCGGGTGTGGGTCATATCCAGGATGCCGCGGCTACCGTAGTTGAACGACCCCAGCAGCAAGCTGAGGCGTACCGGTGCAAAGGCGATATTGCCGGTACTGACGATGAGTCTTGTCTCGGGGTGCTGGCCCAAAAATGCTTTCAGGTCGTCTACCAAAGCTTCGGGACGGTTCATGTGCTCGATCACATCCAGCATCACAACGTAATCGAAGCTACGGCCATCAAGTGCCGGTAGCCCCTTATTGAGGTCGTGCTCGATTGCTTCGTCGCAGCGGGTTGGATCAACCTGAAAATCGACGCCGACTACATGGCATCCCTTGTCGCGGAGAGCCTGCGAGATATGCCCCCGGCCACAGCCAAGGTCCAACACCCGTGCACCCGGCGCTACGGCATTCACCGCCTTTGTGTGGGGACTGTCGAAATTGAGCTTCGGCTTGTAAAGATCGGAGCGATCCCGCTGAACATCGAAGCGCGGGTTGTAGAAAAGCCCCGCCCGCTGGATGCGCGCCATGATCGACGCCTTGATCACCTGAAGGGCGTATAGCGTCCCGTTGACGTGGCACACCTCATCTCCATAGTGCGTCGGGATCGGCAGTTCGCGAATGGTGGCCCCGCTCTCAAGCAGCTGAATGATGATCTCCGTGTCGAAGGAAAAATCATCGGCGTTCAAACCGAAGGGAATCTTCCGCAGAACTGCCGTCGAATAGAGACGATAGCCCGAGTGGAACTCTGTCAGGCCGCTGCCGAGAATGCTGTTCTGCGCCCGGCTGAGAATCTGATTGCCGATAAATTTGTAGAGCGGCATGCCACCCTTCAACGCATCCTTTTTTACCATCATGCGGCTGCCAAAGACCGCATCGCACTCCTTGTCCTTCAAGGGTGTCAGAAGTTGCGGCAAAAGCTCGGGCGCATATTGGCCGTCGCCATGGACCAAAGCCACGAAGTCCATGCCCCGTTCAATCGCATAGTGGTATCCGATCTTCTGGTTGCCGCCGTAGCCCTGGTTCTTGCCGTTGGTCATCACCACCACCGGGTAGCGGCAGGATTGATAGCGGTCGGCAGTGGAGAAGGTCTCGTCCTGGCTCGCATCGTCCAAGACAAGGACTTCGACTTCCACATCGGGAATCTCGGGAATTCGATCAAGAACCGAGGTGATGGAGGCTTCAGCATTGTAGGCGACAATCAGGATCAATAGACGGGGACGCTGCGCATCGCCTCCCTGCTTGGAAGCATGCGGTTTTCCCGCCGCCACCACATTGCCGCCCGCCCCGGATTCTCCATGACCGGTGACGCGCGTCGAGGACGCCCGCGTTTTGGCCCGCTTTTCAGAAGTGCGCTCCGTCATTTCACTCTCGTCCGTCGCCGAAAATTTCAACTATCGTTAGGTCAAGAAGGAACTTAATCCCGCACGACAAGTCATTGATCGGTATAATAATACAAAAATGAATTACAAACTGTTAAACCTTAAAACAATTTTCATGCAATCGACGCTACAAGTCGACGGAAGCTGGTTCAACGAGCGGTGAGATGAGGGCATTGCAAGAAGCAGAAAAGACCGCACGGGCCGCAACGGACCAGGAAAGCGATTTGCAATCGCCGTCCTCCGGGGGAGCTGCACGGCGTGGGGCAAAGCGAATCTGGAAAACGTTACTCAGCCTGTTTCTGTCGGCACTGTTGTTCTATCTGGCCTTCATCCAGATTCAATCCAAGTCCCTGCTCGACTCTCTCGGCCGTTTCGATTCCACCATCGTCGCTCTGCTCATTCTGTTGGCCGCGATTCGCATCTTTGCCGTTACGCAACGCTGGCGCTTGCTTCTGGTGGTCATGGCGACAGACCCCGGCTTCGCCACGTCTTTGCGTTTGACCTACGAAGGCGCGCTGCTCAACGGCTTCCTACCTGGATCGATAGCCGGAGACCCCTATAGGATACTCCGCCTGCGCGGCCTCGGAATGGGGCTCAGCGCAGCCTCCTTCGCAACGCTGCTGGACAGGTTCGTAGGAGTCTTAACACTGGCCGGCCTCGGGTTTTTGGGTCTTGTCTGGGCCTTGTGGTCCACCGGCGCGCAAGCCTCGCCGGAGAGCGTTTTGGTCGCCATCGCGGGATTGGGATGCCTGGCGGTGGCGGTCATGGCGGCGCTTCTCTTCGCCGACCGCTCTCCCGTCTCGCTGCCCTGGATCGGTGATTGGGTCGCCAGAGAGTTGCCGGGAATTCGCAGCTCGCTCAAGCGCTTGATGAGAAACCCCCGTCAGATCATGTCCGTGGTCGGCCTCTCCCTCGTTGGACACTTGGCTCTCGCGCTCATGTTCGTTGTGCCTCTGGCGACACTGACGCCACAACTTTCCCTCGGCGCATCGCTCGCCATGGGTTTTGCGATATCGCTTGCCCAACTGCTTCCTTTCTCTGTTGGCGGTTGGGGGGTACGCGAGTTGGCCGCCGTCAGCGGCTTTGGCTTGATTGGCGTTGCCGGGCCCGATGCTCTGGCGACCAGCATTGCGGTCGGGGCGGTCAATAGCCTGATCCTGGTACCGGCTTCGTTGCTGTTCCTTCTCCCCCGTCTCCAAAAGCAGGTCGGGTCGCAAGACGCCGCCAGCCCCGCCACGATGATGGATCGGGAATGACCGGCCCGCGCGTCAACATCTTCGCTTTGTTCGCCGTAGCGATACTATCGCTCGTCATCCTGCCGCATAGTCTGATGCAGGAGACGGTTCTGGATGAAGATCAGTTCGTCGCCGCCGCGTACCTGATGCGCGACCATTTGCTCTACCGGGACTATCTTTATTTTCAGCCGCCGATCTATCCGCTTCTGGTCGGGTCGATCGGAAACTGGCTCGCCCCTGAGCAGCTGTTCCTCTTCGCCAGACTGACGAGTTGGGCCATGGCATCTGGCTGCACGTTGCTGATGTACCTCATCGGCCTGCGGTTGACCGAGCGCCAAACAATAGCTCTGGGCTTGGCTGCCCTGTTTGCACTGTCGCCCTTTCTGATGGCGTCTTTCGGAAGCGCGCGAAACGATATCATGCCGATATTCTTCGGGCTGTCGGGCGTTGCGTTATGCCTATACGGTCTAGCCAGCGATCGCTGGGCCGGGCGATTGCTGCTGTTGTCGGGGATCGCCCTGGCGCTGGCAGTGGGAACAAAGCTTTCCGCGGCCTTCATCCCGCTCGTGGTCACGGTCTATGTGATCTCCCGGCGCAGCGGACGGCCATGGAACGAGCACATCAGAACGCGCGTCTTGCCGTTGGTGCTCGGCGGGATGCTGGGGGCTCTGCCGATTCTCTACTACGCAGTCCAGGCGCCCGACAATTTTCTCTACGACGTGTTCCTGTTTCACCTATCCGACGCGCCGACCCGCTGGTACCGCTTTCTCGGGCGGCCGGAAACTTTGGAACCCGGGATGGTCCTGCATATTGTCCTGTCGGTTCTTTTCCAGGATCCAACCATGCTGGCGGCATTCGCTGTCACCCTTTTGGGTCTGGCGACCGCGCTCGCAGGCCGACTGTGGCACGACCTGCACAGAGCTTTGGACGCGCGTGATGGTTACTTGGTCCTGGCCCTCTTGGCCGCCGGGTTCATTCTGTCGGCGCAGCCGGTTCCTCATCTCGTGCACTACTTCATGCCCGTTGGTCCTTACCTTTTGTTATCGGGTGCGGTGTTTGTGAATTGGCTGGTGGATCGCTATCAGGACCGGCTGACACATTTTCGCATCATCGCCCTTGCTGGTGCCGTGTGCCTGGCCATCGGCCTGACGCTTTCGCCGCAGGTACGGACCTTGGCGCAGGAAGTAGCAACGGTACGTAACAGCGAACAGTGGGTTCCATCGATGGTTCGCAACGCGGCCTTGGCGATCCGCCGGGAACTGGCGGACCGGAAGGCTATCGGACCGATCGCTACCTTGAACCCACTCTACGTTATCGAGGCCGGCTTACCCTTGATGCCGGCGTTCGCCTCCAGCATTTTTCTCTATCGCACTGCCGACCAGGATGATCCCGCTCTCATCTTGCAGGTAAAGGGGATTGCACCAGGACTGCTCGACACCGTTCTCGGTTCGAACCCGCCTGCCGCCGTCCTGATTGGCCACGAGATAGAAGATCTGTCCCGGCCGATGATCGGCTGGGCGCAAGAGCAAGGATATAAGGAAGTGAACAGTCCGGGACCGGGTTTGCGGCTGTTTTTGCGTTAGCTTAATGTCACTCCGGGATACGCGCGGTATCGCCCCAGAAACGGCTTATCGATTCCATGGCTTCCACCATCCGGTCAAAGGAGACCGGCTTGGTGACGAAGGCGTTGGCACCCGCTGCGTAACAGCTATCGATGTCGCTCTTTGCCGAAGATGTGCTGACGACAATGACCGGCACCTTACTGAAGCGTTCATGACCGCGCAATTTTTGCAGTACTTCCCGACCGTCCATGACCGGCATATTGAGATCAAGCAGGATCAGCGCACCGCAGACCGCCGATTCCTCCAATCGAGCCGTCAGCTTCTCGAACAGATCAATCCCGGACCCTATGTGATGAAAGTCGACCTTCTGCCCCGACGCCTCGATCGCGGCCTTGGTAAGCATCGCATCCTCGGCATCGTCATCAACCATGATTATGGTCAAGAGGTTGCCTGGCTCAAGCATTTGCCTCCTCCCCAACTCCATAGGGCTGCGACAAAGGCAGGACGATTTGGAAGGTCGCACCCTGTTCAAGCGCGGCCGTGGCCGATATGCGCCCGCCATGGCGCTCGACGATCTTGCGGCAGATCGCCAGTCCCATGCCGGTGCCGTCTGCTTGAGACTTGCCGACGAGCCGCCTGAACGGCAGGAACGCGTTATCTGCCTGATCCTGGGCAAACCCTATTCCGTTGTCCGACACCGCTATGGTTACCTCTCCGTCCCGGGTTTCCTGGGTAATCCTAATTTCCAGATCACGGGTTTTAGAACGATACTTTAAGCTGTTCATGAGGAGATTCTGAAACAGGCGTCCCAACAGGTTCGCATTGCCGATAATTGTAGGCAATTCGCAGACCTCAATCTTGGCGCGCGCTTCGTTCGCAGCCATTTCGACATCGGCGAGAGCCGCCTTTAGCACTTCGTTCAGGTCAATTGCATCGAAAGGCGCCAATTCACGGCCGATACGGGAGTAAGCGAGCAGCTCTTGTATCAACGCCTGGGATCGGATCGCACCGCCGATCATAAAGGAAAGGTACTGCTTGCCCTCTTCGTCCAGCGCCGAAGCATAGCGTTTTTCGATCAAGGAACCGAAGGCCGAGATTTTCCGCAACGGCTCTTGCAGGTCGTGGGAAGCGATCTGAGCGAATTGCTCGAGTTCGCTGTTCGAGCGCACCAGGACATCCGTCATCTCCGCGTTCTGTTTATTTCGCTTCAGCAACGATTTAATCATCAGGCTGACTTGACGGGACAAAACGTCGATCTCGAGAAATGACGATTTAAGAGCAACCGGCGCTGCCAACTTGCCTTTGGCCACAGCGGTCAAGCTCCGGCCAAGATCGCGCAGCGGCTGCGACAGCAAATGATCAATGAGGTAAAACACCGTCACCGCCGCAAGCACGGCTATAACCAGGATCAACCCGGTCCAGCGCAGAAAATCGCCGCGGATCGATGACAGAAGCGATGAAGCCGGGACTTCAACGACAATGAAGACATCCGGTGCCACGCTACTGATAGCGGCGTGGGCCATGATCCACTGGGTGCCATCGGCACGTTGGTGCATATGAACGGGATCGAGCGTTTCGACCATTTCGACGATCATCTGATCGTCCGACATATCCGCTTCGGCGTTGGTTATCGATCCCGCACGGACGAACACCTTCCCGCTTCTGTCGACGATGGAGACCCTCGTGCCCTCCGGCAGGTTGCGATCGGACAGACGTTGTTCGATCCAGGTCGGCTCCTTTCCGGTAATCAGCAGACCGGATATCTGGTTCTGCTCGTCAAAGATCGGCAGGGCCATAGGAAGAAATGGTTTCTGGCTGATGCGACCGAAAATGTACCGCCCAACCGCAAACTTGCCCGTGCTTACCGCTTCCTTGAAGTAATCACGGTCGGAAATATCGACTGGCTTTACGGGTCCGTCCGATCCGCACTCGAATATTCCGTCCCGGTCGGCACGGATGATGGTGCCGAATCCCAAGATGACCGATGCGGAATCGCTGAGGATCGATGAGCAGGTCTCAACATCCGTGCCCGCCACCCGGTTGCGTATCAATGCCAGCGTATCGCGTCCCGATGTGGCCCATTGCTGATGCGCCTCGGCGATCAGAGTTTGAATGCGGTCAACCTGGTCGAAGGCGCGCTGTATTTCACGGTTTCGATAACTGTCGATCGCCAGATATGCGATCAAGGCACCCGGCAGGACCAGGGTTAACGACAGGGCGGCCGCGAAACCGCGCAATGACCAAAGCTTCTGTGTTCGACGCCCGACCTCGACGCGCTTGGCGCCACTTTGATCCGCCGCTTGGGCCAGGCTGGTCACGAAGCGATCTTTCGCAAGCGCTTGGCTTCATACATGGCACGGTCCGCACGGGCAACGACCCCGCTGGGGCTTTCCTCGGCCTGAAGGCTGCTTGCGAGACCGATGCTGACGTTTATCGCAAGGGGCTGGCCGCCGTCGGAAAGCGTCAGCGAAAACTGCATCTCGTTCCGCATCCGATCCAACGCTTCGGTGAGGTTCAGATGCTGCTCGCCCTCCTCCAAGATGACGGCAAACTCATCACCGCCAATACGCGCAACCACGTCGGTGGCGCGAACCTGGCGCCGCAGGCGCTCGCCAACCTCGATCAAAACCTTATCGCCAGCCGCATGACCGTGCTTGTCGTTGATCTGCTTGAACTGATCGACGTCTATGACGATCACATGGAAACTGCGATCGCGCCTGGCCGAGCGCCTCGCCGCGTAGACAAGCGCTTCTTCGAAGAACCGGCGATTGGATAGCCCGGTCAAGGGATCCCGCAGGGAAAGATCGCGGACCTGCTGTTCAAGCTGATGCCTATGCAAGGCGTAACGAATGGAACGCTCTAGCAAAGCCGGGGTGATTTCACCCTTTACCAGATAGTCGAAGACACCCCGGTTCATGGCTTCCAGGTCGACCGCGCGGTCATGGGTCCCCGTCAGTAACAAGACCGGGAAGTCAAGCTCCTTGATTTTCAAGCGCTCCATAACATCCAGGCCGGTGCTGCCGCCCAGCCAATAGTCGAGCAAACAAACATCCGGCGCCGCACGCAGCAACAGAAGGTCGGCGCGCTCGGTATCGGAAATCCAGATCAACTCATACTCGAAGTCGGCAATTGAACGCAGCGTCGACTCAACAAGCACCTTGTCTTCGATATCATCATCCACCAACGCAATGCGGAGCGGCTTGGAATCGTCGGCGGATATGGATGTCGCACTGATCATAAGTTCCATTCCTCTGATGGCTTGCCGAACCGGCGCACTTCCCAAAGTGCAAGCGCGATAACGGTCTTTGTCCATTTCCTCAAAATTTAACAAAATGTGACAGAAGTTCGTTAAGAGGCGGTTAACGAATGGGCATCAGAGGCAACGCGTGCACTGGGAACCCCAGGAAAGCGCCCGCTGCCAACGCTGTAAACCACTGGGCTGACTCTGAAGGGAAGATCGCCCTATCGGGAAGAAAATCGGCGCGGCGCTCAAGACGCACGCGTAACCGGCTTGACGGCAAAATGCCGCGATGCTTACCATCGGCCTCTCGGGCAATGCGGACGCCCGGTTAGACGGTTGTCGTCCAAGTTCCGCTCCGAACCCTTGTGGGAAGGAGCGCGCACATGACGAGACCAGATTCACACCAAAGATCGAGCCTATTCGAAGCCGATAAGGTACGCCGGTTTTGGCGCGTTACAGTTTGCGCACTGTCAGGGCCATTCCTTCAGCAGTTACACCTTAGGTGCAGGCCATGAGCGCGCTGCTCCTTACCCGTTTGGATGTGGCCGGGCTGATGGGGCCTGCCGATTATCTCAGCGCAGTCGAAACTGCCTTTCGGTTGAGCAAACACGGCAAGGCGCTGTCCCCGCCGCCGATGCACATACCCGGTTTAGACGGCGGTTTTCATGCGAAAGGTGCCGCACTCTTGAATGAACGGCAGGTTGTGGCGTTGAAACTCAACGGCAATTTTCCCGGCAATTCGCGGCTTCAATTGCCCACGATCCAAGGCGTGGTTCTGCTCTGCGATGCCAGGAACGGTATGCTGCTGGCGATAATCGATTCGATTGAGATCACATTGCAGCGAACGGCAGCCGCGAGTGCACTTGCCGCAAAGTATCTCGCTAGAGCGGACGCGTCGGCACTCGCCGTTTGCGGCTGTGGCGCGCAATCCCGCGCACAGGCCATTGCGTTGGCTGCGGTTTGCGGATTCCATCGCGGCGCTGCTTGGGACGCCGATTATCGGAAGGCCGAAGTATTTTCGGCGGAAATGAGCAAAGTTCTCGGCATCCCGTTTGAACCGCTCCCAGATCTACGTAGTGCCACGCGCGGGGCCGATGTGATCGTGACCTGCACCACCGCGCAGATGCCATTTTTAACTGAGGCCGACGTCTCGCCTGGTGCGTTCATTGCCGCGGTAGGTGCCGACAACCCCGATAAAAGCGAGATTGCTCCATCGCTCATGGCACGCGCTAAGGTCGTCGTCGACAACCTGGATCAATGCCTGGAAATGGGCGATCTGCACCATGCGATCGCGGCGGGCGTGATGACGGCCGCTGCAGTACATGGCGACCTTGGGGATATTGTTACCGGTCGGATACCGGGGCGAGCGGGTTCTAAGGAAGTCTTCCTGTTCGACTCAACCGGGACGGCAATCCAGGACGTAGCCAGTGCAGTACGCGTTTACGAGAAAGCCGTCGCTGCCGGAATCGGGACGCCCTTTGCGTTCGCGGCTCCTTGACCGCAAGGGATCACGAGGTTCACACGGTTTTGCCGGTGGCCCGAACCCGCCGCATAACTGAGATTTTAGATGCTCGGAGGGAAATGGTGCCCAGGGGCGGATTCGAACCACCGACACCGTGATTTTCAGTCACGTGCTCTACCAACTGAGCTACCTGGGCACTTGCGATCGACCCAATCTATGCAATTGGGCCAGCATTGGTATGCGCGAGGGCGCTTATAGGAAAACTGGCGGCCCCTGTCCAGTGGAGAAAGCATTCGGAGCGTCGACCAATCCTACCAAGTAAGGTCAGGGGAAGGAAACCTGCAGGTCGCGGCGTTCCCCATCACGCAAAAAGACCAATGACAGAACCTCGCCGCCGGAAAGCAATTGCACCGCGCGCAACAACGCGGCTTCACTGCGAAGCGGCTGGCCAGCGGCGGCCAACAGCCGATCCCCGGCTTGCAAGCCTGCTTTCGCGGCGGGGCCGTCCGGCAACAAACCGACAATCCTCAAAGCCGGCATTCCATCGCCGGTAATTTCCGCCTCGGCCTTTAAGCCAAGGCTCCGGTAACGCACCTTGCCGTTGCCCAACAGTTCTTCGGCCACGCGCTCCAGCAAGGCCACGGAAACCGCAAAATTCACGCCGATGTTGGCATCCGATTCCTTGGTGAAAATCGCCGAGAGCAGGCCGATCAATCGACCCTGTTCATCGAACAATGCGCCGCCCGACGCGCCCGGATTGACGGCGGCATCGGTCTGCAGAAAATCCTCCACCACGTTGAAACCTATCCCGGTCCGACCGCTCGCCGACAGGACGCCGCAGGTTACCGACAAATCAAGACCGAAAGCATTTCCCACCGCGCAGACCTTGGCTCCCAACGGCGGCGGCGCGGCTCGTTCGGGCACCGGCAGGTCGACCGGCACCCGCAGCAGCGCGATATCGCTCAAAGGATCGCCCGCAATCACCTCCGCTGGAAACTGCCGCCCGTCGGCCAACCGCACGCGAATAGCCGTCGCCTGTCCGACAACATGCCAAGCCGTGGCGACAATGCCACCACTGGCATAGGCAAACCCGCTGCCTTCGGGCTCCTCCAGGCGCTGCTGCCCCGCGTTTTGCGGCCATGTCGGCAGGACACTGACCACCGAATTCAAGAAACGGTCTTCAAAAGCAACCGTGGTTTTAAGTCCAAAAACCAGAGCGCTGGGCAGCAGTAACAGAAGCAGGCATAGGTGGCGCAGGTTCATTCGTCGTCTCCCTCGCCGTCCACTCCTCCATCTCCATAGGTGCCGTCATCCCCGGACAAGGGCGGCTCGTCGGTCGGCACCCTGTAGGCCCCGGTAAACCACCGCCCCAAGTCTATCTCCGCGCAACGGGCCGAACAGAAAGGGCGATGCTCGGTCGTGGGCGCGCGGCGGCAAATCGGACAGCCACCTTTGCTACGCCGCGCTTGTGGTAAAGGTACCACCTGCGGGGCCTTGTCGTTCATCGGTCCGCCTCCCATGTTACGTCGAACCCGGTCGAATTTTTGTCCGGCGTTATCATAACTTCATAGCCGATCCGACGGTTGGTCGATTGAAGTGCCTCAGCAGCCTCCACCTCCAAAGCCTGCTTCACCTGCGGTGTCACGCGCAAGCCTGCGGTGTCGCCCGGTCGATCCAGGGCCGCAGTTTGAAGGGCGCGTAAAGCGCGGTAAGCCTGGCTCAAGGGCGTGTATTCTCGGCCGCTGCCCTGCGTGCCGCAAGGTGCGGTAACGAGCTCATGCAACGCCAGACGGCTGCGCCTGCGCGTCATGGTGAAGAGACCGGACGCCCGGACTGAATGGAACTGCACCGGCTCGGGATCCTCCGCAAATGCCTGCGCCAGAACGCCCTCCAACTCTTCACGTGCGCTGCGTTGCTGAAGATCGAGAAAGTCGATGAGGATCAGGCCGGAAAGATTGCGCAGACGCACCTGTCGTGCGATTTCCCAGGCCGCCTCCCGATTGGCCGCGCGGGCAGATTTTTGCCGCGCGCTATCCAAATCGATGGCGACGCAAGCATGTGTCGGTTCGATCCAGAGCCGTGCACCCGAAGGCAGACGCACTTCCGGCCGCAAAAGCGCCTCCACCTCCTCTTCCAGCGCTTCGGCTTCGAAGAGCGCCGCGTTTCCGTGATAGAGCGTCAAGGCCGCCACCAAGTCTGGCCGCCGGTCGGTTAGCAGCCGTCTCAGCCGCTGGTGAAATGCCGGGTCATCGACGACGATCTCATCTGGTGCCTCGGCGCTTTGGAGCAGAGCCAGGACCGGGTCTGCGGCACGCAACAACAGGCAAGGCGCCGACTGCGCTGACAGGCCTTCCGGCAACGCCTCGCTGTAGAGCGCCGCCTTCGGCCCCTTTTCGCCTTCCGCCTCCCTTACAATCCGGAGGATCACGCCATCACCTTCGGAGAGGGCTGCATCCTTCTCCAACGGCAGGAAAGCCGAAACTTCCTCGCCAATATCACAAAAGGCCGCGGCCAAACCACGATCCCGCTTGGTCACCCGTGCACGATAAACATTGCCGAGGCGCGAGGGATTGGAAGCATATTCGATCAGCAGATCGGTCAGCCTGTCATCCACGCACCTAGCCATGCGAACTTCGCCCGGCAGGCTGGATATCAGGACGCGGCTCATGGCTGGTATCCGAGCCCCTTCAACAGCAGCAGCGTTTCCAGGATCGGCAGACCGACTACATTGGGATACGAACCGTTGATCCAGGGGATGAAAGCCGCAGCCCGCCCCTGAATGGCATAACCGCCTGCCTTGCCGCGCCACTCATCACCGGCCAGATAACTGGCGATCTCGCTATCGCTCAAGCGTTTAAAGCGCACGGCCGTCTCGGCGAGTCGCTGCACGCGGGTGCCGTCCGGTCCTTGAAGAACCACCGCGCCCAGTACCTTGTGTCGGCTGCCCGACAGCATCTCCAAGCAACGCCGCGCCTGGTCTTCGGTCTCCGCTTTCGGCAGAATTCGCCGACCCAGGGCCACCACGGTATCGGCGGCCAGAACATAAGCGCCGGAATGCCGCTGGCAGACCGCATCCAGCTTTGCCCAAGCGACGCGGCGGGCATAGACGGGCGGCAGCTCACGCGGCAGCACGGCCTCATCGATCTCAGCCGGATCAACCTGATCCGGCACGATGCCTACTTGTCGGAGGAGGTCCAGGCGTCGCGGCGAGGCCGATGCCAACACCAGTTGGGCCTTGCGGGTAGACGCCGTCATGAGCGCAAAGGCTCCTTACTTGAAGCGGAAGGTTATCCGCCCCTTCGTCAGATCATAGGGGGTCATTTCGACATTTACCCGGTCACCGGCCAGCACGCGGATGCGGTGCTTGCGCATTTTGCCCGCCGTGTGGGCCAGGACCTCATGGTCATTATCCAGCTTCACGCGAAACATGGCGTTGGGCAGCAGCTCAACGACAGTCCCCTGAAATTCGATCAGATCTTCCTTCGCCATCTACATCTCATTGTTGGTTGCTTGATTAAGGAAAGCATTCACAAGCGATTCATCCCCGACACGCGGCTCCATTCGACATCGAGCCGATACCAAGGGAGCCCCGACGCTCTCTCGTTGGCGCGGACTATAACCGAGTGATGCGCCAAGGACAAACCGACTTTCACACCACCGGTTTGAGATCCAGCGTGAAGCGCTTCTTGATGCGTTCCATCAGGTCGTCGCGGACCTTACGAAAGGCATCCAGGCGCTCCTCTCTTTTACCCTCGACCAAAGAGGGGTCGAAAGTGTTCCAGAATTCGACGTCGCAGGCCATGGTTCTCGTCATTTCGACCGCCCGGTGCTGGGCCTCCGGCGACAGGGAAATAATGAGATCGAAAGAGCTGTCCTGGAGTTGGTCGAAGGTTTTGCTGCGGTGCCTGGAAAGATCAATTCCGATCTCGTCCATCGCCGCGATGGCAAAGCCATCAACTTCTCCGTCGTGGACGCCGGCGGAATCGACGTAGATCCGGTGCCCCAGCAGATGCTTGAGCAGACCCTCAGCCATCGGCGAGCGGATTGAATTGCGGGTGCAGGCGAAGAGGACGGCCTCCGGCAGGTGATCGGTCACGCGCTCAACCCCTGATATGCAATACGCAAAGCAGCGTGAAGAGGCGTCGCGCGGTGTTGAAATCGATTTCCACACGATCGCCGAGCCGTTCTCTTAGAACCTCCGATCCTTCGTTGTGCAGGCCGCGCCGCCCCATATCGATGGCCTCGATCCGCGACGGTGTCGCGGTCTTGATAGCCTCGAAATAGCTTTCGCAAACGTCGAAGTAATCCTTGATGACCCTGCGGAAGGGCTTCACCGACATGGCGATGCTTTCAAGCAAGGCATCCGCTTCGTCGCCGATATCGAATATAAGCCGGTCTTCCTCCAGGCGAAGCGTCAGCCGGAACGGCCCGTCAACACCGCTGGTCGGCGCGAAGTGGTTATCCTCCAGCAGATCATAGATGGCCACTGCCCGTTCATGCTCTACGTCGGCGGTGCGGCGCACGACCGATTTCTCGTCGAGCTTGATATCCGTGATTCGGTGACAGGCTTTCCCCATCCCGCCAGCCTACTGCGCGGCGTCCGCATTCGCCAGACGGATGGCGACCGAGAGTGCGTGGGCATCGAGACCTTCTGCTTCCGCCAGCAAAACCGCAGCGGGACCGATGGCGCGCAAACCCTCCGCTGTACAGCCAATCAGCGACGAACGCTTCATGAAATCAAGAACGGAAAGGCCGGAGGAAAAACGCGCCGTGCGCGACGTCGGCAGCACGTGATTGGGGCCCGCCAGATAGTCGCCGATTGCCTCAGGCGTATGGCGTCCGAGGAAGATCGCGCCCGCATGGCGAACCATGGCAGCCATTCCCTCCGGATCGGCCACCGCCAGTTCCAGGTGTTCGGGCGCGATGTGGTTTACCAACGCAGGCGCATCGGTCAAGGCCCCGACGACAATGATCGCGCCGTAATCATTCCAGCTTTGCTGCGCTATGGCGCTACGCGGCAAGCGCTTCAGCAAAGCGACGACCGCCGCTTCGACCGCCTCGGCGAAGGCGGCATCATCGGTTATCAGAATGGACTGGGCGGCGGTATCGTGTTCGGCTTGGCTCAACAGGTCGGCGGCGATCCAGCGCGGATCGTTGTCGCCATCGGCGACAACCAGAATCTCGGACGGCCCGGCAATGGAATCGATGCCGACCTTGCCGAAGACCCGACGCTTCGCGGCAGCGACATAAGCGTTGCCCGGCCCGACGATCTTATCGACCGCGGCGATAGTATGCGTGCCAAAGGCAAGCGCCCCGACCGCCTGGGCACCGCCGATCCGATAAGCTTCCGTGATCCCCGCCAGGCGCGCAGCCACCAATACCAAGGGGTTGATCTTGCCGTCCGGCGACGGCACCACCATGACGCGCCGCTCGACGCCGGCCACCTTGGCGGGCAAGGCATTCATCAGCACCGAAGAAGGATAGGCCGCCGTTCCGCCCGGTACATAAAGGCCCACCGCATCGACCGGCGTCCACCGGTAACCGAGGAGGTTTCCCTCAGCATCGCGATAACTGAGGTCCGTCGGCCGCTGGCGGGCATGAAAGTCCTCAATACGCGCCGCGGCGACTTTGAGCGCCTCCAGCGTTGTCGCGGAAACCTCCTGCGCCGCCGCGTCAAAGGCGGCCTCCTCGATCTGCAGCGTCGACGGCGTCAAGGTCAGGCGATCAAACTGTTCCGTGTAGGCTATGACAGCGGCGTCACCTTTAGTTCGAACAGCCTCCAGTATCTCCGCGACGGCTCGGTCGACATTTTCGTCGATCTCGCGTTTAAGCCCCAGAAACGCTTCGAACGTTGCTGCAAAATCACTGTCACTGCTGTTGAGTTTAACCGGCATCGACTACCTCCTGGAAGATATCGATCCAGCGGCCGACCGCTTCAGGCCTTGTCTTGAGCGCTGCGCGGTTGACGATCAGCCGCGAGCTGATCTCGGCAATATGTTCAATCTCCACCAGATCGTTTGCCTTCAGAGTGCTGCCGGTCGAGACCAAGTCGACGATGCGGCGGCATAGCCCCAAACTGGGCGCCAGTTCCATCGCACCGGACAGCTTGATGACCTCTGCCTGGACACCGCGCGCGGCGAAGTGCCGCTTGGTGACCTCAGGATACTTTGTTGCGATGCGCACGTGGCTCCAACGCGATGGATCGTCGCTATCGGCCAGTGCCTTGGGTTCGGCGACCGAAAGACGGCAGTGTCCGACGTTCAAATCGACCGGCGCATAGATTTCCGGGTAGTCGAACTCCATCAGCACATCGGACCCGGCAACGCCAAGCTGTGCGCCGCCGAAGGCAACAAAGGTCGCCACATCGAAACTGCGCACGCGCACGAGGTCCAAGCCCGGATGGTTGGTGGTGAAACGAAGCTGGCGCGCATGTTCGTCGTGAAAGGCAGCCTCCGGCTCGATCCCCGCGCGCTTCAACAGCGGCAGTATCTCCTTGAGAATTCGTCCTTTCGGCAAGGCCACAACAAGGCCTTCTTGCGTGCTCACCGCTCGCATCTCCCTCTTTATCTCGGTATGTCGGGGCAGAGGCTTACCACCAAGGCCGTCAGGACTCCAGATCAGGATTCCCCGAAGGCGATTTCTCCAAGTCATCTGGAGGCGAGTCAGCGTGCTGCGGCCGTCTCAGGGTCGGCCAGGGTTCGCCCAGATCATCGAGTTGGCAACTCAATCGAGTCACGGTCAACTCAACAGCGGCACCACCAGCGAAGGTCAAGATCACCCGCTTGCCGTGTAAAGTAATGGCCAGAAGTTCCAAGATGCGGCCCCGGTCGGCTAAATCAAAGCCGCGCAGGCGTGCGAGCTTCACGCAATGAACGATAACCCCACAATTGACCCGTTCGTAAACCGCCTCACCACCCGACCCGACCGCTGCAAAAGCGACGTCTTCGCTGCTTCCGTCCTTATACTCATCCTGTTCGGCCGCATCCGCCGCCAGGGATTCGGGCGCGCGCTCCCAACAGAAACGATTTGCGACTAGCGCGAAGCGCTTCTCCTTGGCCAGGAAACGCATCTCCTGAACCGGAATCAACGCGTCTTGCAGCATCGCCGAAGCAACGGCCAAATCCTCCGCATCACGCACCCGCAGCTTCAAGCCCCGATTTCTGTCGCCTTCGGTCATGCTCAGATCCTACCCCCTCGCAACCTATTCAGCAGGCACCCGCCGAATGCGCGCACCACAAGCCGCCAGCTTCTGCTCAACCCGCTCGTAACCCCGATCCAGATGATAGACCCGGTTGACCTCGCTTTGCCCTTCCGCACCCAGGGCCGCGATGACAAGGCTGACGGACGCCCGCAAGTCAGTGGCCATCACCGGCGCGCCCTTCAAGCGGCTGCGGCCACGCACCAGTGCCGTGCCGCCGTGGACCGTTATGTTGGCACCCATGCGCATGAGTTCCGGCACATGCATGAAGCGATTCTCGAAAATCGTTTCAGAAACCATCGAAGCGCCCTCGGCGGTGGCCATCAGTGCCATAAACTGGGCCTGCAAGTCGGTTGGAAAACCGGGATAGGCCTCGGTCATGACATCGACCCCCTGCAAGGGACCGTTGGCGCGCCGCGCACGCAGCCCCTCGTTGGTGGCTTCAATCTTCAAACCGGCGCTCTCCAACAAGGTGATGACCGACTTAAGGTGATCGGCTCGCGCGCCGCGCAAGTTCAGGTCGCCATCCGTCAGACCGGCCGCCATCAGGAAAGTGCCCGCTTCGATTCGATCGGGGATCACTCTGTGGGCCGCGCCGGACAGCCGGGAAACGCCGGTAATCGTCAGTTCCGAGGTGCCGATACCCGCGATCTTCGCGCCCATCTTTACCAGGCAGTCGGCCAGATCCACGACCTCGGGTTCGCTGGCCGCGCCAATCAAACGCGTCTGGCCCTCGGCGAGGCTCGCCGCCATCAACAAGTTCTCCGTCGCGCCGACGGAGATGATCGGCAGAACGATTTCCGCGCCTTTCAAGCCCTTGGGCGCGCGGGCCTTGATGTAGCCTTCCTCCAGGTCGATCTGCGCACCCAGGGCTTCCAACCCGCTCAGATGCAAGTCGACCGGACGCGTGCCGATGGCGCAACCGCCCGGCAGCGAAACCTCCGCATGCCCGAAGCGGGCCAGCAAAGGCCCCAGCACCAATACGCTTGCGCGCATTTTCCGAACCAGGTCGTAAGGAGCACAGGTATCGTTGACGCCGCCGCCGCATAAATCGAGCGTCCGCCCGTAGAGCGCGCCGTTTTCCTGGGCATCGCCGTTCATATGCAGCGTCACGCCCAGACCCTCGAGCAGATTCGCCAGCGTCGTGATGTCGGCGAGCTGCGGCAGGTTGGAAAGCGACAACGTCTCCTCGGTCAGAAGGCTGGCGGTCATGAGCGGCAGCGCGGCGTTCTTCGAACCGCTGACCACGATGTCCCCGATCAGGGGTTGGCCGCCTTCGATGATAATCTTGTCCATTGGTTACTTTGCTTTTCTATCTGTTAGCCGCCGCTTGGAACTTTTGGACCGCCTTTTTCATTCCGTCGGTCGCGGCTCAACCGGTCACAGCTTCGGTAGCGTAACGCCGCGCTGGCCCATGTACTTGCCCTGCCGGTCCTTGTAGGAAACCTCGCAAGGCGCCTCGCCCTTGAGGAACAGAAACTGACAGGCGCCCTCGTTGGCGTAAATCTTAGCGGGCAACGGCGTGGTGTTGGAAAACTCCAAGGTTACATGCCCTTCCCATTCCGGCTCCAGCGGCGTGACGTTGACGATGATACCACAGCGCGCATAGGTGCTCTTGCCCAGGCAGATCACCAGAACGTCGCGCGGAATTCGGAAGTATTCGACCGTGCGCGCCAGTGCGAAGGAGTTGGGCGGGATGATGCAGACATCACTGCTGCGTTCGACAAAACTCTGGTCCGAGAAATTCTTGGGGTCCACAACGGCATTATCGACGTTGGTGAAAATCTTGAACTCCGGCGCGACGCGGGCATCATAGCCATAGGAAGAAAGCCCGTAGGAGATCACGCCCTCGCGGCGCTGGTTTTCGACAAAAGGCTCGATCATGCCCTTGCCTTCGGCCATCTCACGGATCCATTTATCAGGCATGATCGCCATGGCTTGAATGCTCCATCCTCAGTCGGGGGCCATAGCGGCCCCAATTCCGTCCCACCGCGGTCACCACACCTGACGCGGCTCAGAAAACTTCGGCGAGCCTAGCAAAAGCGCCCGATTCTCTGCGCAAAAAAACGCCCACCACGGGAAATTACTAGCGCTTGATCCGCCGCCTTGGCCGCACAACTACCCGGCGTATGCGAGGGGTTCTAATGCTTCGCCGCTCCCGGCTCAAGCCCCAGCAATCCCGAAGTATTGGGCGGGGTTGCGCCGGTCCGGCCGTTCCACAGGCTTTTTGTGGCGCAGAAAGATGGCGTCAATAGGGCTGGATTCGCGCTTTATGAAGTCCCGACGGTCCGTCGGTTCCGGGTCTGACTAAGAAGCGCTTTTGGCGGAATCAGGGTTGTGGGCCTTGGCCTTTTCCCTGGCCTGTTCCTTTCGCCGTTTCAGGTTGGCGCGAAGAGCCGCCGCCTGACGCTCGGCGCGGGCTAGCTTCTGCTTGGCCTGACGCTCTTTGCCGGACTCGCCTTCGGCCTCGACACTGGGAGTACCTGCTTTCTTTTGTTCGCTCATGGGCCGACTATGCCCCGCGTACGACGCGACTTGCAAGACGGTCGATTGCCCCTTGCCTTTGAAAAGGTGCGGTGGCATGTTGCGCCCGCTTTCGGGGTCCAGCACCCCATCGCCTTCGCCGCCGTAGCTCAGGGGTAGAGCACTCCCTTGGTAAGGGAGAGGTCCACAGTTCAAATCTGTGCGGCGGCACCAGTTTTTCCCAGTGGTCAAGCAACCGGACAGACCGCGGCCCCCTGGCGCGTCAGCACCAGGATTGTTCCGCAGTCTCCTGCCGCGCCTTACTCTGCGGCTTTGGTATCGGCGCGTTGCGCGGGCAGCTTTCCGGTCAGGATGTAGGTCAATGCCTGGACCACCTGTTCCGGGTCCCGGGCCACCGCATGGGCGGCGGCATCGACTTCCTTGAGTGCGTGGTCATGTTCGCTGGGGTGCAGTGTAATGTAGGGCGTGCCCATGGCCGCCGCGTAGCCCGCGTCGAAAGCGGCGTTCCACTGCTTGTACTTCTCGCCAAAACGCACCACCACCATGTCCGCATCCTGAATCAATGTCTGGGTGCGGATCGCGTTCAACTGCGCGCCCTTGCGGTCGTGCCAGACCTTGTTCGGCTCGGCGCCGAAGATGGCCACGCCGCAGTCGTCGGAATCCTCATGCACCGTGACGGGCGCCGTCACATCGACCGGCAGACCCGCCGCCGCGATCCCATCGCTGATGCGCTCGCGCCAGTCCGAGTGAATCTCGCCCGAGAGGTAAACCGTCCAACGCCGCTCAGTCATCTTGCCGCATCCTTCCGTCTTCAAATCTGTCATTTTGACCCCTGTTTTTGCAGATTTGGGGCCAAGCGAGACGAACCATACCCTCCCGCCCGCCCAACCATCAACCGCCACACCAAAAAACAGCATTGATTTTCCCTGCGCTCCAGCGCGATATGGCGGCTTCAGGGTCGTGTTCTGTTCAATCAGACGTTTAGTCTTGGAGAGTTGAATGCTGCGGGTCTGTGTTATCCGAAAATTGTTAATCCTTGCGGCCATTATTTTGCCGCTTGCTGCCTGCACTTCGGCGAAAGTCGAACCGTTGAGCGAAAGCCCGCAGCAGGCGAGCGTGCCAAATGCGCCGGTCCTCTATCAGGAAGTCGCAATCGGCGACCTGACGGCGACGCGTGAGATTTGGAATCACTACCTGCCCTACCTGCGTGAAGGCATCGCAAAGGAGCTGGAGGAATCCGGAAAGTTCCAGCGGGTCCACGTCAGTTTGCCGGACCCGGCAGGTGAGCGTCTGCTGGTTCTTTCCGGTCAACTGACTACGATGGACGAGGGTAGCAAGGCTCTACGGTTTCTGATTGGCTTCGGGGCCGGTTCCACCACCGCCGCCGGAACTTTTGAGCTTGCGGATGGTGGCGGCTCTTTGGCCCGTTTTAATATCGAAACCGACTACGCCGGTGGAGCGGGAATTGGTGGCCTGGACATGATCAGCACCAACGAGCTTGTGCAGAAGCTGGGGGTCGATGCCGCCGAGGCAACTGTGCGCTGGTCACAGGGTAAAGGCCTGAAGCCGCCGACCAAGAACTGACAAGCATCCCCGACGGCATGACGGCGCTGCCCTTCTCATGGAAAAGCGGCGCCGTTATGATGCCCGCCAGACGGCACCCGGCACCTCGCATGCGGTCGCCGAGGAACGACAAGGGAAGGCCCCATGCAGATCACATCCGCGCTGCGGACTCTTTTCATCAATTTCGCCGTTCTGATCGGGTTGATTTTAGGACTCCTTTTCGTCACCGCGCTACTGGGTGACGGTTACAATCTGGCGAAGTCGTTGTTCCCGAAGGACGACAAACGCGCCGACCTGCCAAGCTACGAGGACCCTGAGTATGCCCGCCAGGTCTTCCGCGACCAGAAGGGCAGCATCAAGGATTACATCCCCTTTGTTGAATGGCGTCAGTCCGAGGTCAGCCGAGAAACGCTGACCATCGATGCCAGTGGCCGTCGCCAGCATGGCATCGGACGTGACAATGATGCCGGGGCCGCGACGCTGGGCGTGTTCGGCGGGTCGACCGTCTGGGGCACAGGCGTCGACGACAACGGCACCATTCCGGCACAGCTCGATGCCTTGACCGACAAGTACGAGGTGACGAATTACGGTGAGCGCGGTTACACGACGCTGCAAAACCTGATCGATCTCATGACCCTCATCAACGAACAGAGAGCGCCTGAAGTCGTTGTTTTCTATGAAGGTTTCAACGATGTCTGGGTTCATTGCAACTACGCGGTGACGGAGCACCTGAACGGCCATCTGGAGGAGCGCCGCATCCAGGCCGCACTCGATCGCACCGGCAAGGAGGATTACCTCTACAACACGATTTTGGTCCCGATCCTGGCCTTCGTCACGCGGATTTCCGGCGGTGGCGACGACAGCCACCTGTCAGGCTGCAGCGAGGACCCGCAGCGCGCCGATGCGGTCGCCGAGATGTTCGTACGCACTCTGGAGATGGCCGAAGTCCTGGTGCGTGCCAACGGCGGCCGGTTCCACGCCTTCTTGCAGCCTTCCGCCTATTTCGCAAACCCGCGCAGCGACTACCTGGACTTAGGCGATGCCGATCAGATTGCCCAGCGGGCCCAGTTCGCAGCCGTTTACCCGCTGATCCTTGAGAAGATGGCAGCCCGGGCGCATCCCTGGTTCAGCGATCTCAGCGGCGCTCTCGACAACGATCAGATGCTGTTGATCGATCACGTACACGTCACGCCGCTCGGCAACAGCTTACTGGCCGAGAAAATCAGCGCCGCGTTGAAATGACTTAGGCCGGGTCTCCGACCGCCCTACTCGTCACGCTCAATCACGATGGTGATGGTCTTGCGCAGCAAGTCGGAACCGGTCTCCGTCATGCGCTGAACGGAATGCAGAGAGTTGAAGGTCTTAACGAAGACCATGCACTGGTTCGGCACGAAAGGAACCGTTTCCAGCACCTCTATGCTCTCCCAGGGTATGACGCGGTTTTTCCAGTTGTAGGCATAACGCGGGTCGATTGCCCGGTTGACGTCGAGGCCACCGCCGATTTCCTCGCGCCAGTCATCCGGGCCGATCATCGACATGACGATCGTGATGACCTTGCGTTCGGCGTCGGTGTGGGGCGCCACTTCGCCACCATCGGCCTTGAGCACCGAAAACTCGAACCGGCTACGCAAGCGCATTGCCGGCTGCGGCAGACGACCCCGCAACAGAGATTTCCCCTGACGCTTGAGACGGGTTGGCCAGTCTTCGAACGCCTGATCCAGAGGCAAGTCAACGTGGTTGGCCCGGAGAAATTCCACGATGCTGCGGATGAAGGCTTCGCTTTTCACCCAGGCATGAACCCGGCCCCAGGCGGCGTTTTCCCGCAGAAAACGCTCGTAGTTCCGCCGCGCGAACTTCTCGGAAAGGCTGAGTTTGAAGGGATACTTGCCCAGCGGCTCGAAAAGCGCGATGTCGGGGAAGTTGGCCACCAGTTCGGCATACTGGCTCGCCTCCATCGCGGGACGGATCACCGCCAACGGATAAGGTTCGTAGCGCATCCGAACATTCTCAAATCTGAGCATGGCGCGTGACTCCCGGTATCCTAGTCCAGTTCAAACCGGTCCTTGTAGTCCTGCTTCAAGGCCGGGTCCTGGTCGTCCTTACTCAAAAACGCGTTACCGCACACCAGAACCTCGATATCCGTTCCCATGAAGCAACGGAAGGCGTCCGACGGCGTGCAGACGATCGGCTCGCCCCGCACGTTGAAGCTGGTATTAACCAGCACCGGACAACCCGTCGCCGCCTTGAAGGCCGACAAGAGCGCGTGATACTGCGGGTTGGTCTCCTGGTGGACGGTCTGTATGCGGGCCGAGAAATCGACGTGCGTGACAGCCGGAATCTCCGAGCGGGCCACATTCAACTTGTCGATACCGAACAGCGCCTCCTCCTCGGGGGTCATCTGACGCCGACGCTTTTCGACCACATCGGCCACCATCAGCATATAAGGGCTGTCGCAATCCAGTTCGAACCAGTCCTCCAGATCCTCACGCAGCACCGAGGGTGCGAAGGGCCGGAAGGATTCGCGGTACTTGACCTTGAGGTTCAGCAGCTTCTGCATGGTCGGTGACCGCGGATCGCCCAGTATGGAGCGATTGCCGAGCGCTCGGGGGCCAAACTCCATGCGTCCCTGCATCCAACCCACGGCCTTACCCTCGGTCAGGGCATCGGTGGTCCGTGCGATCACCTCCGAATCGCTGAGCGCGGTGAAAACCGCACCCGCGGCCGTCAGCTCGGTTTCAATCTGCTCCGGCGAGAAGGACGGCCCCAGATAGGAGCCGACCATGGCATCCAGCCCTTCGCGCGCCGGTCGCGCCAAACCAAAATGATCGTGATAACCGGCCAAGGCAGCCCCCAGGGCGCCGCCGGCATCGCCCGCGGCCGGCTGCACCCAGATCCGGTCGAACTGGCCGGAGCGCTGGAGCTTACCGTTGGCAACGCAATTGAGAGCCACCCCGCCCGCAAGGCACAGGTTTTTGATCCCGGTCTCCTTGGCCAGCGCTGTCGCCATGCACATGACGGCGATTTCAGTCACCTCTTGGATCGACGCCGCAAGGTCCATGTGGTGTTGCGTCAGCAGTTCCTCGGGCCCGCGTGGCGGGCCGCCGAACAGCCTGTCGAAACGGCTGTTCGTCATGGTGAGGCCCGTGCAGAAATCAAAGTAACTGAGGTCCAGCTTGAAGGAGCCATCCTCGCGGATATCGATGATGTTATCGAGAATGGTTTGGGTGAAGGTTGGGCGGCCATAAGGCGCCAAGCCCATCACCTTGTACTCTCCGGAATTGACCTTGAAGCCGGTGTAGTAGGTAAAGGCCGAATAAAGAAGACCCAGGGAATGCGGGAAGCGAATCTCCCGCTCGATCGTCAGGCTGTCGCCCCGACCGACACCCAGCGACGTGGTCGCCCACTCGCCGACGCCATCCATGGTCAACACCAGCGCCTCGTCGAAGGGCGACGGATAATAGGCGCTGGCCGCATGGCTTTGATGATGCTCGGCAAACAGCAACTTAGAACGCCAATCCACATCTTCGGCGATCTCGCCCAGTTTTTCCACCATCAGGCGCTTCAGGAAAAGCTTCTCCTTCAGCCATAAGGGCATGGCCTTAAGAAAGGAGGTAAACCCGCGTGGTGCGAACATCAGGTAGGTTTCGATCAGGCGCTCGAACTTGATGAAGGGCTTTTCGTAGAAAACCACGTGATCGATATCCGCGGCACTGATCCCAGCTTCGGTCAGGCAGTAGGAAATAGCATGATGCGGAAAATCATCATCGTGTTTCTTGCGTGTAAACCGCTCTTCCTGTGCCGCCGATATGATGCGGCCATCCTCAACCAGCGCGGCGGCGCTGTCGTGGTAGAAGGCGGAAATCCCAAGAATACGCATGGGGCCTAGAATATCGTGTAGATGAAGGGTGCGACAGCCGAGCCCTTGGCCAAGATCACGAGACCGCCCAGCAAAAGAGCCATGACGATGATCGGCATCAACCAAAACTTGCGGCGCGCCCGCATGAATGCCCAGAGCTCTTTTATGAAAGACATGAAGTGTCCCTAATCCTAGAACTGATTTGTCATGGAACCTTGGTCAACGTCTTCTTTTGCACGGATGATCCAGTAACTGGTTTCACCCGGTCGCTTGCGAAGCCGCAATAGATCGCTGCCGAATAGCCGCATCGCCAGTCCCATCGGCGTGAAGACGACAAAAAACAGCAGGCCCATGACCAGGGGATTGACGATCCGGTGTAAAAGCAGACCGAACTTGAGCCACAGCAGATTCATGGTCCGCAGGCACAGGGGCGCAACGCACGCTGCCAGCAAGAAACCCGACGAAACAACGAATGCCGCTATGGACCACGGGCCGAGACCGCCGCTGTAAAGCAGCCACGCGCCCAGGAGCGCGAAAACAACCGCAAAGGTTATGCCAAAGGACTTTTCCGAGGGCGCCTTCGTGTCGTCGCGATCAGTCGTATACTCGTGATGCCCTTTGCGCGCCACGGTCCCATTCCTCAGCAGATCGGTGTTGGCGCTATGTCTTTGCATAACGCCGCTAGACTGACAACGGAATTCTATCGCGAGGCCAGGGGGGATTCTATGCGCGCGCCACGGGCAGGCGGTGATCGAACGGCGACACCCGGTTATTAAAGAAACTCCACGCTTGCCGCCACGAAGTGCAACCCGGCAGCCAATAAAACCATGGCGTGCCAGACGGCATTGTGAAAGGGCAGCCGCCTCAGGCTGTGCACTCCCGCCCCCAGGGAATAGACGATACCGCCCGCTGCCAGGAGCCATAGGGTCTGAGATGAGATGGCGGCGATCAGCGGCTCTACCACGACCAATGCCAACCATCCCATTGCAAGATACAGAAGGAGCGAGAGGCGTTCGAAGCGTCTCGGGAACAGCAGTTTGAGCACAACGCCGAGAAACGCCGTCGTCCAAAGGGCACCCAAGAGCAAGACACCCGCCTCTCCGCCAAGGCTCGCAGCCGCGTAAGGCGTGTAAGATCCTGCGATCATCACGAAGATTACCGCGTGATCGATCCGCCGGAGCCATTCCTTGCGCGGCCCCGGAGTCGCCAGATTATATGCCGCTGAGGCACAAAATGTTGAAACCAGCCCGAAACAGTAAACGGTAAGACTCGCCGTCACCGTCACGTCCATGAGGTGCGACGATTTGATCAGCATCCAAGCGGAAGCGATGATCGAGGCTGCGACGCCTATCCAGTGAACTCCAGCGTCAGCCTTGCGTTCACGGACGGAATAGTTGGGAAAGTCAAAGGCATCTCCGCCTGTTTCCCTGCATCTTGGCGGCCCAACTACGCGCGCCATGCCGTTAAAATCCCAAGCTGTTAATGTTTTTTAACCGAGCGATTGTTGCAGTCCTGCGAGATCGGCATAGAGTTAAATCTAGCTTCTCAATCTCACGTCGCCTACGCCCCGCCAGCGGTTGCTCGCGGGGCACTTTTTTTGCGCCGGGGTTCGATTAGCGAAGCGGTTCCAGGATAGAGCAGTAATTCGCGACAGCCGCGCCACCCATGTTGAAGATTCCGGCAAGCTTGGGATTGGCAAGTTGCATGTCGCCCGCCGTGCCGGTCAACTGCATCGACGCCATGATGTGCATGGAAACGCCGGTCGCACCGATCGGATGACCCTTGGACTTCAACCCCCCGGATACATTCACCGGCAATTTACCGTCTTTTTGGGTCCAACCTTCTAGTACGGCCCTGGCGCCCTGTCCCTCGGGCGTCAGTCCCATAGCCTCATACTCCAGCAACTCGGCAATGGTAAAACAGTCGTGCGTTTCCACGAAGCTGAGATCATTCAAGGTCAGCTTGGCCTCACCCAATGCCTTTTTCCAAGCCATCTCACAACCTTCGAACTTGACGATGTCGCGCCGGCTCATCGGCAGGAAGTCGTTGACTTGCGCCGCTGATCTGAACACCACGGCCTTGCGCATCGACAGGGCTGTGTCGACATCGGTCAGCACCACAGCCGCCGCGCCGTCGGAAACCAGGGAGCAGTCGGTGCGCTTCAAGGGGCCTGCAACCAGCGGGTTCTTATCGGAAATTTCACGACAGAACTCGACGCTCAGATCCTTGCGCATCTGCGCCAAAGGGTTGGCGCAACCGTTCTTGTGGTTCTTAGAGGCTATAGCGGCCAACGCGTCGCTTTGATCGCCGTGCCGCTGAAAATACTGCTGTGCGATGCGCCCGAAAACACCCGCGAAACCGCCTTCGATATCGGCTTCCTCCTTGAGGTAGGAGGCTTTGAGCAAGGTGTTGCCGATCTCCGGACCGGATATGCCAGTCATCTTTTCAACACCGACCACCAGTACGAAACGCGCTTTTTTGGCGCCAATCGACTTCATACCCTGGTGAATGGCGGCCGAGCCCGTCGCACAGGCGTTTTCAACCCGCGTTGCAGGCTTGAACCGAAAGCGGTCATCGAACTGAAGGACCAAAGAGGAAGGAAACCCTTGCGGTGAAAAACCTTCGTTGAAATTGCCAACGACGATTTCGTCAACGTCATCGGGCGAGATACCGGCATCGTCAAGGGCGGCCAGCGCCACTTTTCCGATCAGGTCCTCGACATCCAGGCCGTCGTGTTTTCCAAACGGCGTATGGCTCCAACCTACGATGCAGGCAGTCATGCTTCCTCCTTGCGCTGCCGTCCTCGAACGGCGGTGCGATCAAACTTCGCTTCGACGTCTTGGAGTCGAAGATGGTCCAACAAAGTCGATACCGCAAGTGCGAAGGTGACGCGGAGGAATCCTAAAAACGTTCCTGCCCATGCTCGCGTACCGGGTCCGGAAAGTCGCGATATAGAGCGAAGGTTACATTTTTCACCAAGCGGTTGACCTCGAAGTGCAGCCCCTCGACCGGGTCGCGTCTGGAAGCCACTTCGTTGAAGGCTTCGTCCAACTGCGCCAACCCGGCCACCTCCATCATCAGATGGAACTCGCCCAGGTGTGAGGGGCCCAGGCCCAGCTTGCGACGCATCAAACGCCAACCGACGATCAGCCCATCTTCCTCCAAGGCTCCCAGATAGGCATCCAGCGCTTCGACGAAGTCCAGATCGGATACGCCTTCCTTCAGATCGAACCATCCGTTGTAGATGTTCATGGATCCCGCCCTCCCGCTACAGAGTCTCCTGAAACCTTATCGGTTCGCCAATCGGCGCGCCAAGCAGCGAGCCTTCGCGCATCACGACATGGCCGCGCACGATGGTCATGACAGGCCAACCTTTGATCGCCTTGCCTTCAAACGGGGACCAGCCGCATTTGCTGGCCAACCAATCCGGTTCAATGGTTCGATTCGCCTTGAGATCGACCACTGTGAAGTCGGCATCGTAACCCAGGGCGATACGGCCTTTTCCCGCAATATTGAAAATCCTGTTTGCTCCCGCGCTGGTAAGATCGATCAGGCGTTGCAAGGTCAGGCGCCCGGCATTGAAATGATCCAGTAAGAGCGGCAAGAGCGTTTGCACGCCGGGCATCCCCGATGGCGAACGCGGATAGTCGCGTTGTTTCTCCTCCAGCGTATGCGGCGCGTGATCCGACCCGATCACATCCACGACCCCGTCCCGCACCGCCTGCCAAAGCGCCTCGCGATGACGCGCTTCCCGGATGGGGGGGTTCATTTGGGCAAGGCTGCCCCATTCTTCGTAGCATTCCGGCGCCGCCAAGGTGAGGTGTTGAGGTGTCGCCTCCATGGTCGCCAGGTCCTTGTTGGCGGCCAGCAGCGGAATCTCTTCAGCCGTCGAAATATGGAGCACGTGAATTTTGCGCCCCGCCTTACGCGCGAGGCGTAAAATCCGGTCCGTCGCCAAACGCGCCGCTTCAACATCGCGCCACTCGGGGTGCAACGATACCGGTCCGCCGTCGCGTACAAGCGCCATGCGCTCGCGCAACCGCGCTTCGTCCTCGGCATGGATCGAGACCCGGCGACGCCCGGACTTGAGCACCTTCAGCAACGCCTCGTCATCTTCCACCAACAGGCTTCCCGTCGATGACCCCATGAAAATCTTGATGCCGCAACAGCCCGGTAGGAGTTCAAGCTCGGCCAGGGCGTGAGCATTTTCCTCCGATGACCCCATGAAAAAGGCATGATCCACCCAGGTCCGTCCCTTGGCGCGCGCCAGCTTGTTCGCAAGGTCGTCCGCCGTCAGGGTCGAGGGGTTCGTGTTCGGCATTTCGAAGACGCCGGTCACCCCGCCCAGAGCGGCGGCCCGGGTACCGCTTTCCAAGTCTTCCTTATGCTCGAGTCCCGGCTCACGAAAGTGTACCTGGCTATCGATCACACCCGGAAGTACGGTCAACCCTCCAAGGTCCAGGCATTCGGCGCCATCGGCGTCGATCTTGCCGAGGCCTGCGATTCGTCCGTTGCTGACTCCGACGGATATCTTCTCCAATCCGTTCGGCGTAGCGACTTCCGCCCCTTTTAAAACGAGATCGAACACTTGCGACATACTGCATCTCCCGGTAACCGTTGGCCTCTCGGTTTTAGCTGATCCGAGCGGACCAAACCAGGAAGATAGCTGAAGCATTGAATTAAATGGCCTCGCATCCGAACGCTCAACTCCCTAAATGGCGTTAATCGCGCGTAGCCGTGCAAGAAGGACCGGAAACATATCGATGAATATCTGGCTTGCGATAGCCTTATTAAGCGCGTTTGTCGCTGGCTTGTTTATACTGACGGGATTGCGTCGACGTGCCGCAACCGATTCTGACCGCGCGACCCATGAGCTGGAAGTCCACCGGGCACAGCTTCGTGAACTGGAGCGAGACTTCGAACGTGGCCTGATCGATCGGCAGGAGTTCACCGCAGCGACTACGGAAATTAGTAGGAAGATTTTGAAGACCGAAGAGCAAAACAAGAAGCAGGCGCACAAACGAGACCCTAATTTGGTACCGATCTGGGGTCTGGTTGCGCTGGGGCTTGCCATCCCTATGGCGAGTCTCGCGCTCTATTTGCTGATCGGGAATCCGAGCGTCCCGGGTCGCCCCTATGCCGAACGGCAAAAGGAACTGTTGGCCATTGCCGAGCAACAGAAGTCGCTGCAACCGGTCATCGACCTGGAGACCCGCCTCACCGCCCAGGTGGAAGAAACGCCGGGTGATGCGGAGGCTTGGTATAACCTGGGACAAACGCGGGTCCAACTGGGCCGCTACAGCGACGCCAGTGACGCCTTGCGCCGCGCCCTGCAACTCGATCAAAGCCAGGCGCGCTACCATGCAGGTATGGCTGAAGCGCTGATCCTGGCCAACGAAGGCACCATTGTTCCCGGAGCCAAGCGGGCTTTGGAGAAGGCCCTTGAAATCGACCCCAACGACCATCGGGCCAGATTCTTTTTCGCCATACTTCTCTCGCGAGAGGGTCAGGGTGAGGCTGCACTAACGGAACTGATGAGCTTGCTGAACGAAGCACCGGCGGACGCTGCCTGGCGACCCGGCGTGCTTGCCGCTGCGCAGGAACTAGCGGCCGAGTTGGATCGCGAGCTGCCGAGTGCCCTGATGGCCACGCCCCAAGGGCAGCCAGAAGACGGCCTTGCCGGATTGGATGAAGATCAGCGCCAAATGATCAATGACATGGTCGAGGGTTTGGCGGCTCGTTTGGAGGCGCAACCGGATGACGCGGAGGGCTGGCAACGGTTGGGACAGGCCTATACCGTCCTCGGTAAACCGGTCAATTCCGCGCAAGCCTATTCACGGGCTGCGGACCTGTTGTCCGACGACGTCGGGGCACAGAGTCAGGCCGCCATGGCATGGGTCAAGGCTACTGGTCGCGGCCAGAATTTACCGCACAGCGTACAGACCTATTTTGAGCGCGCCCTGGCACTGGACCCAGATTCGATCGATGCGTTGTTCTTCCTGGGCGAAGTGGCACGCCAGCGCGACGACGGCGTTGCAGCGCGCACCTACTGGACCAGATTGTTGCCATTGTTGCCGCCGGATTCGGAAGTTCGCGCCTTCGTGACGGCGCAATTGGACCTTTTATCCCCCTGATCCTGATACCAAGTCCTGTTACGATGACCGATAGGAGATTGTGTGAATGGCACCTTGCTACCGTCACCTGGAGAATCGCGCCGCCCTCAAGATAGAAGGCGAGGATCGCAAGAATCTGCTGCAAGGTCTGATTAGCAACGATGCTCTGACTCTCGGCCGCGACCGCGCGGTTTGGGCCGCGCTATTGACCCCCCAGGGTAAGTTTCTTCACGAATTTTGCCTGGTGGAACAAGGAGAAACACTATTCCTGGAAGGTGAAGCTGAGCGCCTGCCCGACCTGACCAGAAGACTTACGCTCTACAAACTGCGATCGAAAGTCACCCTTACACCGGCGCCCGAGCTCGCCGTGGTTGCCCTATTCGGAGCGGACGCCAATGAGAAGGCCGCCTTACCGAAAATAGCCGGCGCCGCCAAACCGGTTTTCGACGGCATCGCCTTTGCGGACCCGCGCCTGCCGGACCTGGGGCTGCGCGCCCTTCTCCCTCGGAATTCCTTCGCAGCAACGCTCGAATCTGCAGGCTTTGAGCCCGAGCAGCCCGGAGCCTACGAACGGCTTCGAATCGGCTTGGGCATACCCGACGGGTCGCGGGATCTGGAGATAGAGAAGACGACGCTGATGGAGGCCGGTTTCGATGAGCTGGGCGGTATCGACTGGAAAAAGGGTTGCTTCATCGGCCAGGAACTAACCGCTCGGATGCGTTACCGTGGCCTCGTAAAGCGACGGCTTGTACCCGTGGTTTTCAAAGGCCCGCCCCCCCAACCGGGAAGCGAAATTACCCAAGGTGACAAGGTTGTCGGCGAACTGCGTTCACAGGACAATTTGGGGGCTATTGCTCTGCTGCGGCTGGAAGCACTCGACGAGACGCCGCACCCAAGCACGCCACTGCAATCAGGGTCGACGACCATCATTCCATCCGTGCCAAGCTGGATGCGGCTGCCCAAGGTCTGATGGCCGGAGTGGCGCACGCCGAAAGCCCGTCTTGAGGCGACCGCCTTGACCGGGTTAATCTCCTCCGATGACAGGTACGGGATTCAACAGCAAGGCTGTACTGGCGTTGTTCGGCTTAGGCCTTCTGGCTTCGGCTTGCAGCGGATCGCGGCAGTACCGCGATGTCGAGGGCATCTCGTTTTTGACCTACGAGACGGTCGGCGGCGTGACCTATGGTGTCGGGCGGGACAGGCGCCAGGATAACCGCTTTTACGTCAGCAGCCGGGATCAGGGAAAAGGCGTCGCCGAAGACATGCGAACCGCGGTGCGGCGGGTCTATCGTTGTCAAACGACGAACCTAACCCATCTGGCGGAAGATCAGAGCTCGGCGGAGATGACCGCAACCTTTTGTCGTGGGCGATAGCGGGTAAAGTAAGCCGCTAAACCGGTGCGCTACGCACCTTGGCCGAAAGCTCCGCAAGACGTCCGAAGGGCGAGGCCCCGACCGGCAAGTCGGGCAGTCCAAGGCGACGCAAGCCTTCGCGACCGAAACGTTCCCGCAACGCTTCCACCAGCCACTGGCGCGCTTGCGATTCGCGCCGACGGGTCAGACGGCTTGATTCATTTAGCCATTCCCAGTGCTTTACCAGCACGGCCAGTAAGCTATCCACGCCGTCGCCGCTTTGGGCAGAAACGCCCAGCACTTCCACGGGCCACGCGTCTTCCACGCCATCGTCCGCCAAACTGAGCGCGCCCTTCAGATCGGCGAGCGCCTTGCGGGCGTTGGGGCCGCTGTCGGACTTGGTGACCACGGCTACGTCAGGAATCTCCATGATTCCCGCTTTCATGAACTGCAAAGCATCTCCCGAACCCGGCTGCACGCAAAACACCACGCTATCGGCGACCTCGGCGACATCGGTTTCCGATTGCCCGACCCCGACGGTCTCGACCAGCACGACATCATAGAGCGCTCGCATCAACACCATGGCCGCGAGGGTTAGTTCCGCCAATCCTCCCAGGCGGTCGCGCGCCGCCATGGAGCGCACGAAAACTTGATCGTCGGTCGGATCGGTCGCAACACGCGTTCGATCGCCGAGCAAAGCGCCGCCGGAACGGCGCGAAGAAGGGTCAACGGCGATGACAGCCACGCTCTGGCCCGCGGCACGAAGTCGGCCGATGAGCGCACCCGCCAGCGTGGATTTACCGACGCCTGGCGGCCCCGTGAGACCAATAACCCGCGCCTGGGATGCGCGGTAGGCCTCATCGAGCAGTGCGACATTCTTCGCGTCCTCGGGCTTGCGCTCAAGCAGAGCCAAAGCCCGTGCAAGGCCCGCTTTTCCTTCTTTTCTGATCTCTTCTAGGGTCAAGGTAAACCTCTTTGCTCCTCTTCGGCCGATAACAGATTGCACGCAGTAGAACGCGCTGTGAAGACTCTAGGAGTCGCAAATTTACTCAAAACGCTTGCACCGCCCGCGCTGCTGAGGCAAACCAGCGGCGAGCAAACTCAAGCGGACGGTTCGGCCGGGCTCCGCATGACGCCGACGTAGCTCAAATGGTAGAGCAACCGCCTTGTAAGCGGTAGGTTGCAGGTTCAAGTCCTGCCGTCGGCACCACCTCCCATTAACCTTTTGTTAACCATTTACCGCCTAATTAGCGGCAAGCCCTGACGGACAAAAAACAATTCCGCTGGGCACTACGGATATCTACTGGGGGGTTCAAATGTGGAAGTCTTTCCTGCGGAAAGACGAGGGTGCCAGCCTTGTCGAGGAATCTTTGGTCATCGGCTTGATGGCCATTGCCGCCACCATCATTCTCACGTCCATCGCAAGTTTCACCGCCGCGACCTGGCGCGAAGCTCATGATTCTTTGAAGGCCTCGCCTAGCCACGCGGCCGCGTCCAATCCTTCCGACGGCGACAGCGGTGCCAGTGTGGGCGGCGGCACCCCCGGTAGTGGAAGTCCAGGTGGCGCGGCAGGCTCGTCTCCCGGAGATTCATCAAGCACGCCAGGAAGCGGTCAAGACGGCGGTGAGGAAGGTCTGGGCGGCCAGAACGGCCAGTTTGAATTCGACACCGACTGACGGCAAACCTCAGCGGACCAAAGGGATCAGCTCGGTCGATCCATAGAGAAAACTTGCTCGACCACGGCATAATCCATGTAGCCCAGTCGCGCGATCGGCTTATAGCGAGTCACGTCCAGCAACCCTTTCTCGTCAATCATCGCGTCGTCGATGTGGACCGCCACGACCTCTCCGAACACAACGAAGTTCCCATTGTCCGGATCGTTTGAGGGCAACTCCAGGGTTTGCAGATACCGGCATTCCAAATGCACCGGCGAAGCCTTGACCCGAGGTGGCTTTACCAGCCGCGACGGCACCATCTCCAAGCCGGCGAAGGCTGCCTCGTCTTCGCCGGCCGGTAAGGACGCGGAGGTCTTGTTCATTGCATCGCGCAAATCCCAGGTCGCCATATTGCAGACGAACTCGCCGGTTTCCTCGGCGTTGGCCTGACTGTCCTTGACGCCAACCTCGCGTGAACGCCCGCTGGATGCGAAGAACACGGTCGGCGGAGAATCCGACACGGCATTGAAGAAACTGTAGGGCGCTAGATTGATGCGCCCCTGACCATCCAATGTGGTGATCCAACCGATCGGGCGCGGCGCGACAATCGCCTTGAAGGGATTGTAGGGTAACCCTGCGGCTTTATGCTGACCTGCCTCGTAGTACATGGGCCGAACTTACTCCAGCATTCCTGTCAAACGTCGCGCTCGGCTTTCTGCAGCGCCGCCTGTGCCGCGGCCAAGCGGGCGATCGGCACGCGGAATGGCGAGCAAGAAACATAGTCCAGCCCAACCCCATGACAGAAGCGAACCGAGGCGGGGTCGCCGCCGTGTTCACCGCAGATTCCCAGTTTGATGGTTTCGCGCGTCCGGCGGCCTCGCTCGGCGGCCATGGCCACCAACTGGCCGACGCCGTCCTGATCGAGCGAAACGAAAGGATCTTGCTCCAGGATACCGCGCGCCTCGTAGGCGGGCAGGAAGTTTCCGGCATCGTCTCGCGACAGGCCAAAAGTAGTTTGCGTCAAATCGTTGGTGCCGAATGAAAAGAACTCAGCATCCTTGGCGATCCGGTCCGCGAGGAGACAGGCGCGCGGCAATTCGATCATGGTGCCCACCAAATACTCCAGCCGCTCGCCGGTTTCATTGAAGACAGCTTCCGCCACGTCTCGCACCAATGCCGTAAGGCGAGTCAGCTCGGCCTCCATGGACACCAGCGGGATCATGACTTCGACCAACGGTGCCTCGCCGGATTCCTTCTGCACCGCGACTGCGGCCTCGAAGATGGCGCGGGCCTGCATCTCGTAGATTTCGGGGTACGTGATGGCCAGCCGGCAACCCCGATGGCCCAGCATAGGGTTCATCTCGGCCAGTTTGATGACACGGTCGCGCAACAACTCTACGGAAACGCCCGCTGCTTCGGCCACTTCCGAGAACTCCGACTCTTCGCGCGGCAAGAACTCGTGCAAGGGTGGGTCGAGCAACCGGATAGTGACCGGCAGGCCACGCATGATCTTGAATATCTCAACGAAGTCCTGTCGCTGCATGGGGAGCAACTTCGCCAGTGCCTTGCGGCGACCCTCGGTCTGCTCTGCCAGAATCATTTCCCGAACCGCGACGATGCGCGTGGCATCGAAGAACATGTGCTCAGTCCGGCAAAGGCCGATCCCCTCCGCACCGAAACCAATCGCCGTGCGGCAGTCCGTTGGCGTCTCGGCATTAGTCCTGACCTTCAGGGTGCGGATGCCATCGGCCCAGGTCATCAGCGTTGCGAAATCACCGGACAGTTCCGGTTGGATCGTCTGCACAGCACCCTGGTAAATCTCACCGGAACTGCCATCAATCGTGATGATATCGCCCGCCTTTAGTTCGATATCGCGCACGCGGATCGTGCCGTTGCGATAATCGACCCGCAGTTCGCCCGCGCCGGCAACACACGCCCGGCCCATGCCGCGTGCCACCACGGCCGCGTGACTGGTCATGCCGCCGCGCGTCGTCAGAATGCCTTTGGCCGCATGCATCCCGTGAATGTCTTCCGGGCTGGTTTCCACCCGGCAGAGGATGACGGCTTCGCCCGCCTGGGCGCGCTTTTCGGCTTCATCGGCAGAGAAAACGATGATCCCGGAGGCCGCACCCGGCGATGCGGGAAGCCCGCGCGCCACGATCACCCGCTCAGCATTTGGGTCCAGCGTCGGATGCAATAGTTGATCGAGCTGCAGAGGATCGATGCGCTGCACCGCTTCTTCGCGCGTGATCAAGCCGTCGGCAACCATATCCACCGCGATCTTGAGCGCCGCCGGCGTCGTGCGTTTCCCGCCGCGGGTCTGCAGCATGTAGAGCTTGCCGGATTGAACGGTGAACTCGATATCCTGCATATCACGGTAGTGCCGTTCCAGGCGTTCGCGCACTGCTAGCAACTGGCCGAAGACCTCCGGCATGACTTCTTCCATCGACGGCAGGTCGCCGCCGCTTTCCTCGCGCGCGGCCTTGGTCAACGACTGCGGCGTGCGAATACCGGCCACCACGTCCTCGCCCTGGGCGTTGACCAGATACTCGCCGTAAAAGTAATTCCGGCCCGTGGAGGGATCGCGGGTAAAGGCCACACCGGTCGCGCAATCATCGCCCATGTTACCGAAAACCATGGCCTGGACATTGACCGCAGTGCCCCAGTCCTCGGGCACCCCATGCAGCCGGCGATAGGTGATAGCGCGTTGGTTCATCCAAGAGCCAAAGACCGCTTCAATGGCACCCCACAGCTGTTCCTTCGGGTCTTGCGGGAAGGCCTTGCCGTGCTCTTCTTCAACCCTCTCCTTGTACTGGACGATGATGCGCTGCCAGTCCTCGGCGTTCAGCTCGGTATCCAGCGAAACGCCTTTTTCCTCTTTCTCGAGCTCCAGTATCTCTTCGAAATTGTGGTGATCCACGCCCAGCACAACGTTCGAGTACATCTGAATGAACCGGCGATAGCTGTCATAGGCGAACCGCGGGTCGCCGGAACGGCTTGCCAAGCCCTCGACGGTCGCATCGTTGAGGCCCAGGTTGAGTACCGTATCCATCATGCCGGGCATGGAAACGCGGGCACCGGAGCGAACCGATACCAGCAACGGGTTCTTCGCATCGCCGAACAAGGCGCCGACTTCCGCTTCCACCTTTGCCAAGGCCTGGGCCAACTCGTCCGCCAGGCTGTCCGGATAGCTGTGACCGTGCTGATTGAAGTAGGTGCAAACCTCGGTGGTGATGGTAAAACCCGGCGGCACCGGCAGCCCCAGAGCCGACATCTCGGCCAGGTTGGCGCCCTTGCCGCCCAGAAGATTACGCAAATCCGCTTTGCCGTCGGCCGTACCGCCGCCGAAGCTGTAGACCCACTTGGTCATTGATCTTTCCCTATCCCTCGATCATCGAAAAATCAGCCACCCGATCCAGAATGGCCTTGATGGAAGTCAGCAAGCGCAGGCGATTGGCGCGCAGGTCGCCATCCTCGGCATTCACTGTCACTTTCTCGAAAAACGCATCGACCGGGCCGCGCAAGGCAGCCAGAGCGTCCATCGCGCCGCCAAAGTCTTCCGCCGCCAGCGCTTTGTCCGCCGCCGAACCCGCCTCGCGAATAGCCTCGTAGAGCGCCTTTTCCTCAAGCTCGACCAGCTTCGATTTGGCAGGCGCATCACTGAACTGGATGTCGTCCTTCTTTTCCTCGATACGGACGATGTTGGCGGCGCGACGATAGGCGATCAGCAGATTGCTGCCGGCATCGCTCTCGATGAAGGCACTGAGCGCCCGCACCCGGTCCACCAGACGCACGAAGTCGTCCTCACCCAGAGCAAAGACCGCGGCAATAAGGTCATGACGAACCCCCTGGTCGCGCAAGGCGACCTTCAGCCGGTCGGCGAAGAAGGTCAGCAGGTCCTGTCTGATCTGTGCCGAATCACTATTGCTCCCAATGCCTCGATGCGCCGTCTCGAAGACTTGCAACAGACCCAGACGAAGTCTGTTCTCGAGGATCAGGCGGATGACGCCCAGCGCGGCGCGGCGCAGCGCATAGGGGTCTTTCGAGCCCGTGGGCTTCTCGTCGATGGCCCAGAACCCGACCAGGGTATCGATCTTGTCGGCCAGGGCCACGCAGACCGAGGTCGGCGCGCTGGGGCAACGGTCGCCGGGCCCCAGCGGCGCATAATGCTCGGCGATGGCGTCGGCCACGTCGGCGTGCTCACCGTCCGCCAGCGCGTAATAGCGGCCAATGGTGCCCTGCAGTTCGGGAAACTCGCCCACCATGCCGGTCGTGAGATCGGCCTTGGCCAGACGGGCGGCCGAGCGCACCCGGTCCACATCGGCGTCCGGGACCAACCTGGCCAGCGAGACACCCAGCGCCGTTACCCGATCAACCTTGTCTTCCACCGTGCCGAGTTTGGCATGGAACACCACCTGCTTGAGATCGCCCTCACGGGATTCCAGCGTCCGCCTGCGGTCCTGATCCCAGAAGAAGCGGGCGTCCGACAGGCGCGGGCGTAGTACCCGTTCGTTGCCGGCGATGATGTTGGCACGGCGCGTCGTTCCCGCGAAGGCTTCCATGTCGGAGACCAGCAGGAATCGCGGCGCAAGGCTGCCGTCGGCGTTTTCCAGCGCGAAGTATTTCTGGTGCGCGCGCATTGACGTCGTCAACACTTCGGGCGGCAGGTCCATGAAGGCTTCATCAATTTTGCCCATCAGCGTATTGGGCCACTCGACCAAGCCAGCCACCTCATCAAGCAGCGCTTCGTCCTGCCGGACCCTTAGCCCCTCTGCAGTCGCGATCTCGGCTGCCTGATCGGCAATCACCTTGCGGCGCACCGCCGGATCAAGGACTACCTTGGCATTGGCCAGTTTCTCCACATAGTCCTCGAAGGAGGACACGGTGAAAGGTTCGGGCGCCAGGAAGCGGTGGCCGCTCGTGCTGGCGGAGAAGTCCAACTTGCTATCGCCCAGATCAAGCGCGCCCTTCAAGGGCTCACCACCAAATATTGCCAGGACTCCATGCAGAGGCCGAACCCAGCGGAACTGATTTTCGCCCCAACGCATGGATTTCGGCCAGGGCAAAGCGCGCAGAGTCGACTCCAGAATTTCGGTCAGCACGTCGGCTGTATCGCGGCCTTTGATCTTTCGAATGGCGAACCAGAATTTGCCTTTCTCGGTTTCGCGCAGCTCCGCCTCGTCGAGAGAGGTCAGGCCATTGCCCTTAAGGAACCCCTCGATCGCCTTCTCGGGCGCGCCTTCGCGCGGGCCGCGCCGCTCCTCGGTTACATCCGGTTGGCGATCCGGAAGACCAAACACTGCCAGCGTCAAGCGGCGCGGTGTCGAATAACTGGCGATACCGCTATGGGACAGCCCAGCCTTCTTCAGCGACTCTTCGAAAAGGCGCTTCAGGTCGTCGGCGGCACGCCCCTGCATGCGCGCCGGTATTTCCTCGGACAGCAGCTCCAGCAGCAAATCAGACATTGGCTGCCTCCGCTGGCTCGTTGCCGGCGACCCCCACCCATGCCTCGCAACACCCTTTTGCCAAGGCCCGCACCCGGCCGATGTAGGCCTGGCGTTCCGTGACCGAGATGACGCCCCGCGCATCCAACAAATTAAAAAGATGGCTGGCCTTCATGCATTGGTCATAAGCAGGCAGCGCCAGCTTGGCCGAGAGCAAATTAGCGCATTCCGCCTCGGCGTCCGTGAAGTGGCGAAACAACGCTTCGGTGGTCGCGTGCTCGAAGTTAAAGGCGGAGAATTCCTGCTCGGCGCGCAGGAAGACATCGCCATAGGTTTTGCCGCCCTTATCCGCCGGAAGGCCGTCCCAATCGAGGTCGTAGACGTTCTCCACGCCCTGCACGTACATGGCCAGACGCTCCAGTCCATAGGTCAACTCGACCGGAACCGGATCGCAATCAATGCCGCCCACCTGTTGGAAATAGGTGAATTGCGTCACCTCCATGCCGTCGCACCAGACCTCCCAACCCAGACCCCAGGCCCCCAGCGTCGGGCTTTCCCAGTCGTCCTCGACGAAGCGGATATCATGCTCCAGCGGATCGATACCAAGCTCGCGAAGACTACCGAGATAGAGTTCCTGGCAGTCCGACGGCGAGGGCTTCAATAGAACCTGAAACTGATAGTAATGCTGCAGGCGATTGGGGTTTTCTCCATAGCGGCCGTCGGTCGGCCTGCGGGACGGCTGGACATAAGCACAGTTCCAGAAACGATCCGGGCCCAGGCTGCGCAGAGTCGTCGCGGGATGAAAGGTTCCCGCGCCAACCTCCATGTCGTAGGGCTGCAAGATGACGCAACCGCGATCGGCCCAATAATTCTGGAGCTTGAGGATGAGGCGTTGGAAGCAACGCTGCGGATCCACAATCTTCTTCGTTTTGGGTTCTGGGTCCCTGGCGGTCATGAAAAGGCCTGTCGCTCAATCTTGTTGCACTGCCGAAATGCGCTGCACCTTAGCCAGCGAACCGTGGGGAATCAACAAGCCGAATCAATAGGGGCAATCGCCGCGTCCACAGTTCCTGCTTACCCCCTTGTAACCGTGCGCCGGAACGTAGGCGCCACAGGTTGAACATTCGACCATTTCCTCAGCCTCAATCGCCTCGGCCCGCCCAGCGGAGTCGGCACCCGGCTTGGCTTTCGCGGACCGTCGGGAACCACCCCATGCCTGCCGGCCGGCAGCCTTGGCACGGTCGCGCCAGGAAGGGCTGCCAGCGGCCGCTTTCCTGGCTTCCTTGCGTTGATCGAATGCGCCTTGGCGATCACGCTCCGTCTTGATCCGGTTGGCCACACGGAACCCGTACCAGACCGCAGCGATGATCCCGGCCAGGACGATGAGTTTCTGGAAAGAAAAACTGAACAACATGGGTCAAGGTTTATGAGGCTAGCCGGACGACTGGTCAAGCATCGGCTTGGCCGTCGGGCGGATCTGCGGCTGTCAGATCGAGACGGGCGGCGTCACGAAGGACCGCTTCCGCCGTGTCCGTATAGCTTCCGTCGGTCTTGTGCAAAGGCAGTCCGGCCAACAATCGCGTTGGCGTCAGCACGTTCTTGCGGGCCCGAACGAGCACCCGGCGCGCTGGCCGGCCGGGCTTTGGCCAAAGTGGATAGACAAGAAGCTCGCCGGCTTTGCCGTCAAATGCCGCCAGCAGCTTTTCCAAGCGATCGGCCCGTTGAATGAAAGTGACGCTGCCTTTGTCGCGCACCAGCAGCAGGGCCACGCGTACCCAGTCCGAAAGCTGGGCTTCTCCTTCCTGATCGGCGATCGCGCGCGTCCCTTTCGGCGAGGCCGTCGCCTTGCCCGCTTCCAGGTAGGGCGGATTGACCATCACATGATCAAAACTGCCCGGTGCAAATCGCGGCGGTAGCGACAAGATGTCGCCGACGACCGGTGTGAATCGCCCCGCCATGTTATTGGCGCGGGCGTTTGCCGATGCCAACCTGAAGAGCGCCCGCTGAATCTCCAGACCAACGACCCGCGCGCCCGGCACCCGCTGCAGCAAACATAGGGATGCAGCCCCGACTCCGCAGCCCAAATCGACCACGGACTGACCGTCCAGGGCCGGTACGGCCGCGGCTAGGAACACCGGGTCTATCGCCACGCGGTAGCCTTCCGCGGGCTGCTGCAGCAATACACGACCGCCGAGAAGACGGTCCGCAGTGACGGCGTCGGTCATCGCGTCGGCAACTCCTCGCCCGCCTCTTCCAGAATTCGCCGCGCCCGCAGATAGTCTTCATCCAGAACCATCAAACGGCGCTGAAGCATCGGCAGCGTTCCCTCCAGCGTGCTCATGTGCTGATCCAGAATGATAGCCTCGATGTCCGCGTCGGCGAGCAAAGCCTGCAACCATGATAGCTTGACAGGATCGTTGCTCCGAACGAGTTCCTTCATGTAGGAAGTGCCCCCAACTGCTGGCCGTGGATAAGCTTGACGCCTAAGCGTCTCGGCCTATGCTGCCAGCATTCATGCCGTTGCGCCAAGGGGCGCGATGATCTGACGTCATTCGAGAGGGAGAAATCGGCTTTGCCACTGGTTGCCGATGCCACTGAAAAGACTGGACAGACTGCCAACGGTGAGCCGTTGGGCGATCTGCGTCGCCTTGTCGAGCCAGACCTCAAGAAGGTCAATGCCACGATTTTGGAGCGGATGCAGTCGCCTGTCGCCCTTATCCCGCAGCTTGCCGGACACATCATCGCGGCCGGAGGTAAGCGTTTGCGGCCTATTCTTACGCTGGCCGCCGCCAGACTTTGCGGCTACGAAGGTGAAAGGCACATTGGACTTGCCGCCTGCGTGGAGTTCATACACACCGCCACACTGCTGCATGACGACGTCGTGGACGACAGCCATCTGCGTCGCGGGCTGGAGACCGCCAATGCGGTATGGGGAAACAAGGCCAGCGTCCTCGTCGGAGATTTTCTCTTCTCGCGCGCCTTTCAAATCATGGTGGCGGACGGATCGCTCAAGGTTCTGAAAATTCTATCGGACGCCTCGGCCGAAATTGCTGAAGGTGAGGTCGGTCAGTTACTGACTGCCAACAACACCGCGACCGACGAGACCGCCTATATGGATGTCATTTGCGCCAAGACCGCCGTACTTTTTGCCGCCGCGGCACAGGTCGGCGGGGTCGTTGCGGATGAGCCGGAGGAGCGAGAGCTTGCGTTGCGCAGCTTCGGCATGAACCTGGGTATTGCCTTCCAGCTCGTCGATGACGTGCTCGATTACTCTGCCGAACAGGCTGCCTTGGGCAAGACCGTCGGCGATGATTTCCGTGAGGGAAAAATCACCCTGCCAATCGTCCTGGCTTTCGCGCAGGGCGACGAGGCTGAGAAAGCTTTCTGGCGGCGCTGTCTGGAAGATCTGGAACAGACCGACCAGGATATTACCGAGGCCATACGGCTGATGCGCAAATACCGTGCGTTGGACGAGGCGATGGATCGAGCGCGGAGCTATGCGGATAAGGCTCGCCAAGCACTGGCACCCTTCCCCGACCGGCCGGAGAAGACAGCCCTTTTGGATTTGGCCGAATTCACCGTGGCGCGCCGCTTCTAATCAGCGCGCCACCCGTCGTCCCGTTTTTTACTGCATAACGATCTTGGGAGCCTGGCGACCGCCGCCTGCTTCTATTATCGGCTTGGCTTTTGCCCAAATCCGCTCGGCGATGGCCATGTAGGCCTTGGCTTGCGCGCCATCCGGGTCGGACACCACGACCGGGCGGCCACTATCCGAGGTCTCCCGAATCAGAATATCAAGCGGCATTTCGCCAAGGAACTCCATGCCCAGGCGCTCGGCTTCTCGCTTCGCGCCGCCATGACTGAAGATATGTGATTCATGGCCACAGTTCGGGCAAACGAAAACACTCATGTTCTCCACGATGCCCAGCACCGGCACATCGACCTTTCGGAACATGTTCAACCCCTTCTTGGCGTCGATCAGAGCAATATCCTGGGGCGTCGACACAATGACAGCGCCGGTTAGGGGAACCTGCTGAGCCATCGTCAACTGCGCGTCGCCGGTGCCCGGCGGCATGTCGACGACCAAAACATCCAGCTCGCCCCAGGCGACATCGCGCAACATCTGCTGCAAGGCGGACTGCACCATCGGGCCGCGCCAGATCATCGGCGTGTCCTCGGCCACCAAAAAACCCATCGACATGCATTTGACGCCATAATTTTCCATCGGCGTCAGAATTTTGCCGTCGGGCGAATTGGGCCGGCCGCTAATGCCCAGCATGCGCGGTTGCGAGGGGCCATAAATATCGGCGTCCAAAATACCGACGCTCAGACCCATCCTGGATAGCGCCAGCGCGATATTGGTCGTCGTGGTGGATTTGCCTACGCCACCCTTTCCGGACGCTACCGCGATTATGGAGCGGACGCCCGGAACCAAGGCGCGTGCCGCACCCGGCCCCGAGGCCTGCGCCGCGCCCGGTGCTTTAGGAGCATGTCCCGCGTGGGCGTGACCGGCATTTGCCTGGGCCGGCGCGGAATTGCCGGAAGGGCTCTCGCGATGGGCCGTCAAGACAGCGGTTACGGAGAGCACGCCGTCGAGCTTGGCAACTGCCTGCTCGGCTTCCTTGCGCAAAGGTTCAAGCTTTGGACCCTGCTTCGGGTCGACCTCTATGGCGAACCCGACGTTCCCATCCTTGATCACCAGCCCTGAGATCATCCCGGCTGAAACGATGTCGACGCCACCTTCGGGGCCTTTAACGCCTTTCAGCGTTTCCATGATTTGTTGCTCGGTAATCCCCGCCATCCTTGAAATCTCCATCTTCCTGCCGATATGCACCCTGGCCCGGTCAACGAACATCACGGATGTGATGGGTTGTTTGCCGCGCATGCCCTATATAGGGTTCCGGTGCGAAGTTGTGTAGCATGCACAACGATGGATAAAGCAGAATGGCGGAGTGCGACTTAATGCCCTGGCAGTCACAAGGCGGCGGAAGCGGAGGACCCTGGGGATCGGGTTCTGGAAATGGTGGTGGAAATCGGGGCAACAATCCCTGGGGCGGCGGCGGACGCGGCGGCCAACAACCACCCGATATCGAAGAATTGATCCGTAAAGGACAGGATCGAGTCCGTAGCCTGATTCCAGGTGGTTTCGGCGGTGGCACCGCCTTGATGGGAATTCTGGTCATCGGTGCTATTCTCTGGGCGCTTTCGGGCCTCTATCGCGTCCTTCCGGAACAGCAGGGCGTGGAGTTGAAGTTCGGGCGCTGGGACAATCAGATTACCCAGCCGGGCCTGCATTGGAACTTCCCCTATCCTCTGGGTCAGGTCTTCACGCCTTCGGTAGAGCGTATCGAGGCCATTGATATAGGTTTCCGCGCCGTTGCGGGACGTGACGGCGGCGGCGCCAAGAGAGATGTCGAGGAAGAAAGCCTGATGCTTACAGGCGACCAGAACATCATCGACATTGATTTTTCGGTGCAATGGAAAATCTCCAACGCCGGTGAGTTCCTGTTCAAGATTCGCGACCCTGAAGCGACGGTGAAGGTCGTGGCTGAAAGCGCCATGCGCGAAGTCATCGGCCAAACCGACATTCAGCCTGCATTGACCGAAGCGCGCGGCGACATTGAGCAGCGCACCAAAAACCTTCTGCAGCAGTTGCTGGACGATTATCAAGCCGGTATCGAGATCACCGAAGTGAAGTTGCAGAACGTGCAGCCTCCCGCACAGGTCATCGATGCCTTCAACGACGTGCAGCGCGCCCTACAGGACCGCGACAGGCAACGCAACGAAGCCGAGGCCTATCGCAATGATCTGTTGCCACGCGCCCGTGGCGATGCGCAGCAAATGCTGCAGGAAGCCCAAGGTTACCGTGAGCAGGTCATCAACGAGGCGCAGGGTGAAGCCCAGCGCTTCGTCGAGGTGTACGACGCTTACAAGGCCGCACCGGCGATCACCCGCCAGCGCATGTATCTAGAGACCATGCAGGACATCCTCGGCTCGACCGAGAAGGTCATTCTGGGTGAAGGCGCAGGGGGCGCAATTCAATATCTGCCGTTGGACCAGCTGCGTAAGGGTGCCCCAGGCGCTCCGCGGCAGGCTAACTGAGCGAAAAGGGTAAAGTGATATGAAAGGCAAGCTACCTCTCATTCTGGGCGTCATCGTGGTCCTTCTGGGCATCCTTGGCTCCAGCGCCCTCTTCGTGGTCGATGAAACCAAGCAGGTGATCGTGCTGCAGTTCGGTGATCCGAAACGTACGATTTCCGAGCCAGGGCTGAACGTGAAGGTTCCCTTCATACAGAACGTGATCTACTACGAAAAGCGGGTGCTGAATTTCGACCCGCCGGTCGAGCGCGTGATCCTGGCCGACCAGAAGCCTCTCAACGTCAACTCCTATGCGCGCTATCGGATTTCCAACCCGCTGCGCTTCTACCAGACGGTGACGACCGAGCAGGGATTGTCGCGCCAGCTCGGCCAGATCATCAACTCCTCGGTTCGAAGCGTGCTTGGTAATGTCAACTTGGCCAGCGTACTTTCCGAAGAGCGCACCAAAATCATGGCCGAGATCCGAACCAAGGTGAACACTCAGGCCGGACGTTTCGGGATCGACGTGGTCGACGTTCGAATCGGCCGCGCCGACTTGCCGGACGAAACCAGCAAGTCCGTCTTCGCCCGCATGCAGTCAGAACGCGAACGCGAGGCGGCCGAGTTTCGCGCAGAGGGCTTCGAACAGGCCCAACGCATCCGCGCCACGGCCGACCGTGAGGCGACCGTCATCCGGGCCGAGGCTAAACGGGAATCCGATATTCTACGCGGCCAAGGCGACGCACTGCGAACAACGACCCTGGCCAATGCCTACAGCACCGACCCGGAATTTTTCCGCTTTTTCCGTACCATGGAAGCCTACAAACAGTCGTTGCAGGGCACGAACAGCTATCTGGTTCTAGACCCGAAGCAGATGGAGTTCTTCAACTTCTTCGGCACCAGCGAAGAAGGTGTCCCGGCGGGGCAGTAAGAGGTAAATGGGGGCGAGCCACCGGTTCGCCCCTTAGCTCATCATGTGGCAAGAATTGCTCGTTGCACTTGGACTGGTAATGGTTATTGAGGGCCTGATGCTGGCCGCCTTTCCGCGTCTCGTGGAAAGAGCAGCCTTGCACCTTTCTACTCTGCCGGTCGAAGTTAGACGTGTTGGTGGAATCTTCGCCTTGGCGACAGGCGTGCTCTTAGTCTGGTTCGTACGTGGCTGAGCGCCATACCTTGTCGTTTTGCTGTTCCACAGCCACATTCTTGCCCAGATGCGGCTGCAGTATGGGAATCGATGCCGAGATACTTTCCCGCAGCGCTCAAAGGTCACCGAACCAGAGACAACCGAAAGAACGCGGCTTTCGTTGAGATACCAATTCGAAGGAGCAAGCAAGTCATGACCATAGCTCACGCATCCTCGCGCGCATCCGTTACCGGCCCGGGAGCATTGTTCCTGGCGCTGGCGCTGCTGCTGGTGCCTCTGCTCAGCGCGACCTCGGTCCATGCCCGAGGCACGCCGGAAAGTTTCGCCGATCTGGCAGAAAAGCTTTTGCCTTCGGTGGTCAACATTTCAACTACGCAAGCGGTGCCTGAAGGACAGGCGCAGAATTTTGAGGAGTTCTTCAAGGAGTTCTTCGAGCGCCGCGGCAGACCAGCGCCCGAGCGCCCGCGCCGCGCGCCCTCGGCTCTTGGATCCGGCTTCATTATCGATGCCAGCGGTTATGTTGTAACCAATAACCACGTGATCGAAGACGCCGAGGAGATAAAGGTTATCCTGCAGGATGATCGCACCTATGACGCGACGCTAATCGGGCGGGACGAGAAAACTGATCTGGCGTTGCTGAAGATCGAGCCGAAGGAACCGCTGCCCTCGGTTGATTGGGGCGATTCCGATGAACTGCGGATTGGCGACTGGATCATTGCCATCGGCAATCCCTTTGGCCTGGGCGGTACTGTGACGGCCGGTATTGTTTCGGCGCGCGCCCGCGACATTAACGCTGGCCCTTATGACGATTTCATTCAGTCGGATGCGGCAATCAACCGAGGCAACTCCGGCGGCCCAATGTTCAACATGGACGGCGAAGTTGTCGGTGTGAATACGGCGATTTTCTCTCCGTCCGGCGGTTCGGTCGGCATCGGTTTTGCCATTCCCTCGCAGCTTGCGCGGAATGTCATTCTGCAGCTGCGCGACAACGGCGAGGTCAAGCGCGGCTGGTTGGGCGTGCGCATTCAAACCGTCACCGACGAGCTTGCGGAAGGTCTCGGACTGGATGAGACCACGGGTGCGCTGGTGGCCTCGGTCACGCCGGAGGGCCCCGCCGCCGAGGCCGGTATCCGCCAAGGCGACGTAATCCTGCGTTTCAACGACAGGAAGGTCGAGGATATGCGCCGTCTTCCGCGCATGGTGGCCGAAACGCAGATCGGCAAGTCCGTGGACGTGGTCGTCTGGCGCGACAAGAAGGAAAAGGTGACCGTGCAGGTGATGCTGGGCGAGTTACCAAGCGATGACGAACTGGCGTCGCTGGAACCCACCCCCATGGGCGAAGGAAGTGATGGCGGCAAGGTCGAAGCGCTGGGTCTGACGCTCTCCGGCATCAACGGCGAACTACGGGCGCAGTTCGGTTTGCCCGATGACATCGAAGGCGTGGTGATTACCGATGTCGATCCCTCGGGCAACGCCGCCGAGAAGGGCTTGAAGCCCGGCGACGTGATCCTTGAAGTCGACCAGGACCCCATCGCCACACCCGATGAAGTGGCAAAGCGCATAACCCAATCCAAGGAAGAAGGTTACCGTGTCGTCACCTTGTTGGTGCTGCGCGACGGTGATCCAAGCTGGGTGGCTCTTCGCTTGGAGGAATAACCGCCACCGGCTAATTCAACTGCCTTTCAAAGCCCCCTGTCCCGAATGCTCGGCACAGGGGGTTTTTGCATTGGGGGGCGTCAAGAACCGGCGGCAGTTCGGCGCGGCTTTGGAGGCGCGGGCGGTTGCCCGACCACAGCCCATTCTTTCGAATTAGGAATCGTAGGAGATTGCGCTGTCGATCGGGATGGACAGGCGATCCCGCCCCTTGAGGAAGGCCAGTTCGATGATGCACGCCGCGCCGCGCACATCGGCACCGACATCGCGCAGCAGCTCCGTCGCGGCCGCTAACGTGCCGCCGGTTGCCAGAAGATCGTCCAGCAGAACGACCCTTTGACCCGGCTGGATGGCGCCTTTCTGTATTTCGATGGTATCGCTGCCATATTCCAGGTCATAGGTGTAAGGCTGGGTTGGGCCAGGCAACTTGCCTCGCTTGCGAACCATTATGAATCCAAGGCCCATGTATAGCGCCAGGGGCGCTGCCACCAAGAAACCACGCGATTCGATTCCGGCCAAAACGTCGGGCTTGTGGCGGGAAACCGCACCCGCAAGCAGCTCAACCGTCGCCTTCCAAGCCGCCGGATGCGCCAACAAGGGTGAGATGTCATAGAAAAGGATGCCCGGCTTTGGGAAATCAGGGACGTGGCCGATGTGGTCTTTGAGGTTCATGAGCGCTCCCGGGCGTCGGAAAGGATGGTTCGTCGGTTGTGAATGCAGGGGCTAATCTAGCCACCGGGAGTCTTTGACACAATCGCCGAAGCTCGTAAGCTTCGAGTCCTCAACGTTAAACCTCGCCGAGACCAGAAAGGCGCCTTTCGTCATGACCTATGTGTTTCACCGTCACACCAAGGCCAACTACCCCGTCGCCGTCGCTGGCGACGGTCCCTATGTCATCGACAGCACGGGCAAGCGCTATCTGGACGCATCGGGCGGCGCTGCTGTCTCTTGCCTGGGCCATAGCAACCGCCATGTGATCGAGGCGATCAAGGCCCAGCTCGACAAGATTCCCTACGCCCACACTTCCTTCTTCACGAACGAACCGACCGAACAACTTGCCCGGCATCTGATCGAAAGAGCCCCGGCAGGGTTGAACAAGGTCTACTTCCTTTCCGGCGGCTCGGAAGCCAACGAAACCGCCATGAAAGTGGCCCGGCAATACTTCGTTGAGAAAGGCGAACCTCAGCGCCGGCACTTCATTGCGCGCAATCAGAGCTATCACGGCAACACACTTGGCGCCCTGGCCGTCGGCGGCAATCCTGGACGACGCGAACTGTTTCAGCCGCTGTTGATCAACACCACCCACATCGACCCCTGCTACGCCTATCGTCACCAGCGCCAGGACGAAAGCATCGAGGCCTATAGCCTGCGCGCCGCCGACACGCTGGAGACAGCGATTTTGGAACTGGGGCCCGACAGCGTGATCGGTTTCCTGGCTGAAACCGTCGTCGGTGCGACCCTTGGCGCGGTGCCCCCCACACCTGGCTATTTCAAGCGCATTCGCGAGATTTGCGACAAGTACGGCGTGCTGTTGATCCTTGATGAAGTTATGAGTGGGATGGGACGGACAGGCACGCTCTACGCTTGCAAACAGGATGGAATCGCTCCCGATATCCTAACCTGCGCCAAGGGTTTGGGCGCCGGCTATCAGCCCATCGGCGCCTGTCTGGTCTCAGGCGCGATTTTCGATACCATCGAGCAAGGCAGCGGCTTTTTTCATCATGGCTTCACCTATATCGGCCATCCAACGGCCTGTGCTGGCGCCCTTGCGGTGCAACAGGTGATCGAACAAGAAGGCCTCCTCGCAAAAGTGCGCGACAAAGGGTCGGCCCTGACCGAACGCTTGACCCATGCCTTCGGTCAAAATCCTTACGTTGGCGACATTCGCGGGAGGGGTTACTTCCAGGGCATCGAACTGGTATCCGACCGCGACAGCAAAGAGCCCTTCGATCCCGCTCTCAAGATTTTCGCCAAGATCAAGGCCAAGGCCATGGAGAAGGGCCTGATGTGCTACCCAGGCGGCGGCACCGTCGATGGAAAGAAGGGCGACCACGTGCTGCTGGCTCCCCCGTTTATCTTGGAAGACAGCCATCTCGACGAGCTTATCGAGAAACTTTCCGCCAGTCTGTCCGAGGTGCTGCGCTCAGAAGGAATTTCGGGTTGATGACCCAGCCGACACCCGACTCCACCAGTCAAACCTGGGAGCCCTTGGTTCTAACCGTCGCCCCGAACGGCGCGCGCAAGACCAAACGCGACCACCCTGCCCTGCCAATCACTCCGGCGGAACTGGCGGCAGAAGCCGAAGCATCCCTGGCCGCCGGTGCGGCGATGATCCACCTGCATGTGCGTGATGCCGAAGACCAGCACAGCCTGGACCCAGGGCGCTATCGCGAGGCTATCGACGCCATACGCGAACGAGTCGGGAATAAGATCGTGATCCAGATGACGACCGAAGCGGTGGGCCGTTACAGCCCTGCCGAGCAGATGGCGTCGGTCCGTGCCGTGGAACCGGAAGCGGTCAGCTTGGCGGTACGGGAGTTTTTCTCCGACCCGAATCTGGAGAAGGACGCGGCTCGCTTCACTCACGAATTGGCCGAGCGCGGCGTCATGGCGCAATACATCGTCTATTCCGAGGAAGATCTGCAGTGGTTCAGCAGCCTGCGGGATACCGGCAAACTGCCGATCCAAGCGCAGTCCTTGCTGTTCGTTCTCGGCCGCTACACGGCTGGACAGCGGTCTGAGCCAAGCGATCTGTTGCCTTTCCTGCGCGCCAACAAACCAAACTATAGCTGGGCGCTGTGCGCCTTCGGCCCGAAAGAGGCAGCTTGCGCCGCGGCCGCAGCGACCCTTGGCGGCCATGCTCGGGTTGGGTTCGAGAACAACCTGCTTCTTTCAGACGGAACCCCGGCCCCCAACAATGCCGCGTTGATTGCGCAAGCGGTTGCAATCGCGCGCGCTATTGGTCGCCCGCTTGCCAGCGCAGATACTCTGAGAATGGCTGCCAAGACAGTGCCATAGAATCTCCCTTCTGATATTAGGGGTAGAATTCTGGCATAAGGTCCGCTTCAATAGGGCCAAGGCAAGGCGCGGCAAAAGCGCTGGCTGAACAGGGTAGTGAATTCACTGGGAGTACACTTGGAGGGCATCGCTTTGCGCGTTGCCTTTGTGGGTCTCTATTCCATTCGGTCTGCCGTGCGTCCTGCCAGGTCCCCTGGCATGGGGCTGTATTTAGCTCTATGCCATCGGTGCCAACGCGATACGAAACAAACAATCCGTGCGCCTTGGTAAAGAAGCGCTTCAGAGAGCAACCGAGGACGAAACAAAAGATTGGGAGATATAGTAATCATGAGGAAACTGGCATTCGCATCCTTGGCCCTGGCATTCGCTGCCGGCGCCTGGCTGGGTACCGGCACCCAGGAAGCAAAAGCCCAGAACCAGCAGTTCATTTCGATCGGCACAGGCGGTGTGACCGGCGTCTACTATCCCACGGGCGGCGCGATCTGCCGTTTGGTCAACCAGAACCGCAAGGAGCACGGCATTCGCTGTTCGGTGGAATCCACCGGCGGTTCGATTTACAACATCAACACCATCCGCACCGGTGAGCTTGAATTCGGTGTAGCCCAGTCCGACTGGCAGTATCATGCCTATCATGGCACCTCCAGCTTTGCGGACCAGGGCCCCTTCGAGAACCTGCGCGCGGTTTTCTCGGTGCACGCCGAGCCGGTCACGATCGTGGCTCGTAAGGATGCGGGCATTGCCAACATTACCGATATCAAAGGCAAGCGCCTGAACATCGGCAATGCCGGTTCCGGTACGCGTGGCACCTGGGAAGTGATCGAAGAAGCGTTGGGTTGGTCTCGTGACGACCTGGCTCTTGCCGCCGAGTTGAAGTCCGCCGAAACCGGACAAGCACTCTGCGACAACAAGATCGACGCCTACTTCTGGCTGGTGGGTCACCCCTCAGCGCTGACACAGGAAACCGTATCGACCTGCGATGCGATCCTTGTCAACGCCACCGGCGATGCGATCGATAAGCTGGTTGCTGACAATCCTTACTTCCGTCACGCGACGATCCCCGGCGGCATGTATTCGAGCAACGCCGAAGACGTGAACACCTTTGGTGTCGGCGCGACATTCGTATCTTCCGCCGACGTTCCCGATGAAGTCGTTTACGTGGTTGCCAAGGCTGTCATGTCGAACCTTGATGATTTCCGGAAGCTGCACCCCGCTTTCGAGCATCTGAAAGCGGAGGAAATGATCCGCGATGCACTATCCGCGCCGCTGCATGACGGTGCCGTCAAGGCCTACAAGGAGCTTGGACTGATGTAAGGTCCAGGAATGAGGGCGCCGGTTATATGATCGGCGTCCTCACTACCTGCTCTATTGGGCTTTGTTGCTGAGGCAGCGTGCCGCTGCGACGTTTTTCCGGGGGAACATCATGAGCGAACAATCGACTGACCGGACCACTGCCCCTGCCGTTGATCTGGAGGATCTTGTCGCCTCGACAGATACCGGCAACCGGCAGCCTACGGGTTTCGTCGCTCTTTTAATGACCCTGACCGCGCTAACCTGGTCGCTGTTTCAGCTTTACTACGCCTCTAACATCCCCTCGGTCATTCATAGCGTTTTCGGTATCAACCTGATCTTCAATTTGGACGATGCCCGCGTTATTCACGTCGCCTTTGCCCTCATGCTGGCGGCCATGTCTTATCCGCTCTTCAAGTCCTCACCACGCGATTCGATTCCCTGGTACGACTGGCTTCTGGGTCTCGCTGGTGTTGCCGCTTGTCTCTATCTTTTCGTGTTCAAGGATAACATCGCAGTGCGCGCCGGCCTGCCGACGACCGGCGACCTGGTGATGTCCAGCATCGGCATGGTGGTCCTGATGATCGCGGCCTATCGCGCGCTCGGACTGCCTTTGGTCATCGTCTCCTCCGTTTTCCTCGTCTACGTCTTCTTTGGCGACAAGAGCTTCATTCCCGATGTCATCCAGTGGAAGGGCGCCTCCTATGGCAAGGCCATGTGGCACTTCTGGATGCAGACCGAAGGCGTCTTTGGAATCGCGGCGGGTGTTTCCGCCTCGATGATCTTTCTATTCGTGCTGTTCGGGTCGCTTCTCGATAAGGGCGGCGCCGGAAACTACCTGATCAAGGTGGCTTTCGCCCTGCTCGGGCATCTGCGCGGCGGCCCGGCGAAAGCGGCTGTTGTTTCCTCGGCGATGACCGGCCTGATTTCCGGATCCTCTATCGCCAATACCGTCACCACCGGAACGTTTACCATCCCCCTCATGAAGCGGGTAGGATTCACCGCCGAGAAGGCGGGTGCGACCGAGGTGGCGTCGTCGGTAAACGGCCAGATCATGCCGCCCGTCATGGGTGCGGCGGCCTTCCTGATGATCGAATACGCAGGCGTGAGTTACCTGGAGGTTGTTCGCCACGCGGTACTGCCGGCATCGATTTCCTATATCGCCCTGCTTTACATCGTTCATCTGGAAGCTTTGAAAGCCGATATGAAGGGCCTGCCACGGCCCGGACCTGCGCGCACGGTCCTACAAAAGCTGACCGGAATGCTTGGCGGCTTTGTCGGCATCGGCGTGCTGGCAGCAGCGGTTTACTACGGACTTGGATGGATCAAGGTCGCCGCCGGCGATTCAACCTTTTACGTGGTAAGTCTTCTGTTTGTCGCAGTTTACGTCGCGCTGCTGTTCTTATCTTCACGCGTGCCGGATCTTGAGATCGACGATCCCAATTCCCCCGTCGTGGAGTTGCCGGAGGTCCGACCGACAGTGCTGTCCGGCCTTTATTATCTGCTTCCTATCGTAACGCTGGTCTGGTGCCTGATGCTGGAGCGCCTTTCTCCGGGCTTGTCCGCCTACTGGGCCACGATCGCCATGATCTTCATTTTGCTGACACAGCACCCTTTGAAGGCCCTGTTCCGTGGCCAACTGAATTTCCTCGCAGGCTTCAAACAGGGGGTATTGGAGCTCTACGAGGGGTTGCTGGCGGGCGCGCGCAATATGATTGGCATAGCGGTGGCTACCGCCATCGCCGGTATCATCGTCGGCACGATTTCCCTGACCGGCGCGCACCAAGTCGTCGGGACTTTCATCGAGTTCTTATCAGGCGGTAGCTTGATGGTCATGCTGGCCCTGGTCGCGGTATTCAGTTTGATCCTAGGCATGGGCTTGCCAACAACCGCAAACTATATCGTCGTCTCATCTCTAATGGCCGGCGTGGTGGTCGAGGTCGGCGCCCAAAATGGCCTGATCGTGCCCCTGATTGCGGTTCACCTTTTCGTTTTCTACTTCGGTATCATGGCGGATGTGACGCCGCCTGTCGGTCTTGCTTCTTTCGCGGCAGCGGCCATCTCAGGCGGCGATCCGATCAAGACCGGCGTGACGGCCTTTTACTATTCCTTGCGAACCGTGGCGCTGCCGTTCCTGTTCATCTTCAACACGGACTTGCTGCTGATCGACGTTACGGTGATCGAGGCAATCGCTGTCTTCATCGTGGCTACTTTCGCGATGCTCTTATTCGCGGCAGGCACTCAAGGTTACTTCTTTGCACGCAACAAGGTATGGGAAGCCGTCGCTTTGTTGGTCATTGCCTTCACGCTATTCCGGCCCGGATTCTGGCTTGATCTGCTGGAACCACCTTACGAACAGCGTCCGCCAACGGAAATCGCCGAAATAGCCGGCGCGGTCGAAGCTGGCGCGGAGCTGCGGCTGGTGATCGAAGGGCCGACCATCCGAAATCCGGACAAGGTTCAAAGCCTGCACTTCCTCCTGCCCATGGGCGACGCCGAACCGGATGGTGAGGCGCGTCTGGCCCGCGAGGACTTCGTTGTCATGATCGATGGCGACGATGTGGTTCTGGAAGAGCCTTTCCGTTTTGGACCCAGCGGCAGTGTGCCAGGGCAGAAACTTGCGGATTTCGATTTCTATGGAGACCCGCCCGTTAAGTTGGTCGCCATCGAGCTGGAGCGCGATCGCTTGCCCAAGGAGATCTTCTACATACCGGCATTGCTTCTCTTGGCGTTGGTCATCATGTTGCAGCGGCGACGCACTGACGTACCCGCTTTTTAAACGCAAACTGGGAGACAAGCATTGTACAAAGACATACTGCTTGCCGTCGACTTGGCCCACGAGAATACTCAGTCCAACGCGGTCGCCAGTGCTGTCGCCTTTGCGCAGCAGTTCGACGCCCGGCTTCATCTAATCACTGTGGTTCCGGATTTCGGGATGTCTATCGTCGGCGGATTTTTCCCGCCCGACTACGAGAAGAAGGTGCTTGAGAAAGCGAAGAATGATCTCCATTCCTTCTCTGGAAAAGCCATTCCGGAAGGCCTAGCCGTACAGCACATCGTTGGGCACGGTGCGGCCTACCGGGAAATCCTGCGCTATGCGGAGGAAACAAAGTGCGACCTTATCGTCATGGCCTCTCACCGACCGGAAGTTTCAGACCATCTGATCGGCCCCAACACAATGAAGGTCGTGGGGCACGCAAATTGCTCCGTCCTGGTGGTGCGCAGTTAACCCTTTGGTTCGCCATTTTCCTGACCGCCTTGGTGTTGGCGGCTTGCGCTGCGAAGTCGGACGATGTCTCCCTCCCGGAAACCATCAAAATTCCAGCCGGGCCATTCATCATTGGTTCGGACCGAACCGAGCGTGAAGCAGCCTATCAGCTGGACGAAGCGGCGTATGGCCATCAAAGAACCCGGCAATGGAAATGGTACGAGAATGAGCCGGATCGGCAGATACTAGAGCTACCGGCGTATGCCATCACGCGAGCACCCATAACCAAGGCTCAGTATGCAGCCTTTGTGGCGGCCAGCGAGCACCCGGCCCCCGACGTCGACCCAGACACATGGGCCGGCTACAAGCTGATTCATCCCTACGAACGAACGCGGCGGCATGCCTGGGGCGACGGCGGCTACCCTGCGGGGCGCGGCAACCACCCGGTGGTGTTAGTGACCCACGCCGACGCCATGGCTTACGCCGCTTGGCTTAGCCTGCGGACCGGCCAGAACTGGCGTCTGCCGAGCGAGGCTGAATGGGAGAAGGCGGCGCGCGGAACCGACGGGAGGCGCTTTCCTTGGGGCGACGTTTTTGATGCCAGTTTTCTCAACAGCCACGACGCCGGTCCCTTCGATACACTGCCGGTCGGGTCTTTTCCGCAAGGCGCCAGCCCTTTTGGGCTGTTGGATGCCGCCGGGCAGGTGTTCGAGTGGACCGCCACACCGGAACGGTCAGGCCGTTTCATCGTAAAGGGTGGCTCCTGGGACGATTCGGGCTGCGGCATCTGCCGGCCCGCCGCCAGGCACGGGCGGCCCGAAACCCTGAAGCATATCCTGATAGGCTTTCGGCTTGTGCGCTCTCACGATTAAGACAAAACAACGCGAGCCTCTTGCGTTTTCCCGCGAAGCTCATAGCCTGCGGAGGAATTGCGACAACCCGCCCCCCAAGCGGGAAGAAAGGTAGGGACCCGATGCGGAACGTGGAGATCGTCAGTAAGGCGGCCGTCACTGCAACAGTGGATTTTGACAAGCTTTCGGAAAAGGAACTCCGGCGCATGGCCGAAGCTGGCCATGAAGTGCTGAACGTGCACCGCGTACTCGCAAAGACGGGCGACAACGTCGTGGGCGAGTTGTTGCGCGACAACGGAACCTTCTATGAGTGGGATCACTATCCGCCGGGCGATGTCTATGACTCGGAGACTCATTCCCAGTACTACTACCACGCCCACCCCTTCGAAGAGCGTTTCGACCGGGAACACGGCCACCTCCACACCTTCCTGCGCCCAAAGGGCATGCCCAAGGGGATCAAACCGGCCGATGTTCCAGGCGCCAAGATGCCTAAAGACTCAAACGATAAGCTTAGCCACTTGATAGCGATATCCATGGATTCTGCCGGGCTCCCTTTCCGACTGTTCACGACCAACCGCTGGGTTACCGGCGAAGTCTGGTACAAGGCCGATGACGTGATTGCCATGCTGGGTTACTTCGAAATCGACCACACCCGCCCCTCCTGGCCCGTCAATCGCTGGATCACGGCCTTCCTGCAACTCTACAAGCCGCAGATATCGCAGTTGATCCGAGCGCGGGACCGCTTCGTCCAGGAGTGGCAATTGGAGCACCCCGGCGAGGATGTCTACGAGGACCGCAACCTTGAAGTCACCTCGATCATGGATATCAGTGTCGAGGGGCAAATCCAGGCAATCGGCCGGGCTCTGGAGAAGCGTAACGCCGCATGACGCCAGACACGTCGCGCTAGCAGTCTTCGCAAGGCTCAATCGGCAAGTCCCGCTTCAGCCAGCCGGGGCCATAGTTGGGATTGCCAAACATCCCCTCGGTGACGTTGTAGACATTCGTGAAGCCACGCTCCTGCAGCAATTTGTAGGCATAGGAGGAGCGCACGCCAGCGGCGCAAATCAGCCCAACCGGCCGATTTAGGTCGCCGTCACTCGCGGCGACGATCTTTTCCACGAAGGCAACGAATCCCTCAGGATCGTGAATCGTGACGGTACGCGCGGATTTCGGAATGCCGGTGTCCCGCCATTCGCGAGGCGACCGGACATCAACCAGCATCAGCGCGTTGCGGCCAATCATCTCGGCTGCTTTGTCCGCTTGCAGGTGACGCTGCTCGGCACTCTGTGCCCGCACGAAATCACCAACGGAGGGTCCTACCACGCCAAGCAGCAGAACAGCCACCGCCACACCAAGAAAACGGCGGCGACTGGCAAATAGTCCGTTCCTTCGCGCCAACCTCGTCATGCAGGCAATCTATGCCTATCCACAGTCGGTCACAAGAAACCCGCCCCATCTTCAAGCAGAAGTGAAAGGGTCGCGTTTGGAGCATCGGCAGCCAATCACCCTCCCCTGGTCGTTTCCCTTGCGCATGACCATAAGCTTGGCTATAACGCGGCTCGCCTGACGGGGAGTAGCTCAGCCTGGTAGAGCACTACGTTCGGGACGTAGGGGCCGGAGGTTCGAATCCTCTCTCCCCGACCAGTCTAGGCAGTTGAAGGGCCGCATCCTCGCAAGGGACGCGGCCCTTTTTGCATTTCCATCCCCCAGGCCGCGCCCGCCCCGCCACCATCTTCCAGCTTCCATTCACCGGCTGCCTCTTGCGGACTCCCACTAAGCTATTCCCACGCTTTTCTTTCGGGACAAAACGATACAAAAGTTAAATTGCTGTTTTCAAGTTTTCTACTATTTTTATAGACAATACAACAAGAGGCGCGACGGAAACTACTGTTCCGCGCCTCGGGCGCTCTTCCGTTGTTTTAGTTCCTTCAACGGGAGAGCGCTTTCATTTCTTCAATGGAGTGAGCCATGCAGTTTCCCTTCGGGCCGGACAGCGACGACGAGAATGACAAGAAAAACAAGAACGGTGGTGATCGGGAGAGAGGGAAGCGCGTAAACCCCCT
>NZ_JACHXA010000012.1 GCF_014191775.1 Limibacillus halophilus
GGGGCCATAGCATAACGTCAAGCCTCCCTTATAGGCGTATTGCTGCCCCCTATATTCTAGCATTGATATGGCAAGAAAAAGGCGTGAAGGCGCGGATCGCACAGGGTTCGGCCAAGCTGATTGCCACCCGGCCACCACCTCTGACCTGGACGAACGGACCTTCGTCCAGGCGCTCCTCAACAAAGCCCTTGTTGATCCTTTATGGGGTCTTGCCTGTGCCAGCGCGGCTAGGGCCCTAAGACGTCAGCCTGCGCCGAACATCTTTCTGAGATTGGCAAAGCCCGCCTCATACACGCCGCGAACGGCCGCGACAGCATCGCCTTCCGCTGCGCCCTTGGCCTCAAAATCGCTTGACCATTCGACTTCGCAGCCACTGCCCTTGCTGTGTACCGTGATAGTCGCCTTGTAGTTAGCGATCGGCAGCGGCCCCGGCGAGAGTATCTCGTAACTATAACTGCGCGCACCGCCGTCATGGGTCGTCTGGCGCTCGACGATGGATCCGCCGCCGGCCAGCGCCAGATGACGGATTGTTTCACCATCCTTGGTTTCGATCTCACACTTTTCGACTGCGGGATGCCAATCCGGCACGCCATTGAATTGGCCGATCAATCCCCAAACGATATCGGCTGGCACCAATAGGGGCTGCTTCAGGTTTACACTTGCCATTGCTTGGTCCTCCCTTGGCTTTTCTATTTCACCAAGGGTGAGCCTCCTGGGCCCTGATGGCAAGCATCCTCGGCCACCTGGCCTTCAGACCTCGCGTCCCAAGGTCTGCATAAGCTCTCGCCACTCGCGCGGAGACAAACCGGTGTCGGCAGGGTCAACCGTCTCCCCCGCCAACAGGCGTTGCACGACGTCCAGGGCGCCTCGCGAAAAGGTCACTGCCCCGACCACGTAATCCTCGAAGGCTTCGTAACTTGCGGGGACCCAGCGCTTCAGCGTCTCCAGCATCGCCTCCGCATAAACCCGAATCTCATACTGAGCATGCGGGTCGGCACGCAGCGACAGGAAATGCAGCAGATTATGGAGATTCACCTTCCAGTACCACTGGGTGTAGAGGTTGAGCGTCAGATTCATACGCGCCAGTTCACGCGCCAAGCCCTGCCGGTTTGGATCGATCGTCTGGCCGTCCGATGTTTCGTTCAGCAACATCTGATAGTCGGCATAGCAGCGTTCGGCATCCTCGCGCAGAATACGCAGCGTTTCCTCGGCCTCCGCGCCCTCCAGAACGTCGCCGCGGCCTTGCCGATTGCTTGCCGACTGCGCGGCCAATTGCTCGCGCGGCGGGACATAGAATTCCTTGTCCAGGATCGAATAGCGCGCCGAGTATTCGTTCACGTTAGCGGTCCGATGCCGAATCCACTGCCGGGCAACGAAGATCGGCAGTTTGACATGATACTTGATCTCGCACATCTCGAAGGGCGTCGTATGCCGGTGGCGCAGAAGATAGCGGATCAACCCACGGTCCTCCCGCAATTGCTTGGTGCCCTTGCCGTAGGAAACGCGAGCGGCCTGCACGATGGCGGCATCATCGCCCATATAGTCGATAACCCTGACGAACCCATGGTCGAGAACGGGAATGGCGTCATAGAGAATTTCTTCCAACGCCGGGACGACAGCGCGGCGTGTGGCTTGAGTCTGCCCTTTAAGGGCTTCGATCTCCTGTTTCTGCTCCGGCGTGAGCGACATGGCGGGTTGCTGCCTCCTATATGCGAATCGACCGTCGTATCGTGGCGACGGTAGCGCCTGACGCGCCCTATCGCCAGCGCCTTGGACAAACTATTGAAAGCAAAGGCTCCCTGGTCGCCCTGCCGCTCTCCCCTGCCCCTACCTTCATCGGCAAACTAAAACCACACCCCTTTTGTTTGGACGGGACTCGGCCTATATTAGAGACGTCTCCTCGGAGACTATGGCGATAAACGCCGTTCGTAATAGGCAGAGCGGACCCGGGGGCAGTACCCGGCGCCTCCACCAGTTTCGTCCGCCCCAATGGTTTCTCGTTAGAGACAGGGGCGGACTTTAAGGGGGCGAACCAGGATCGACGCATGTTGAAAGGGACGATTTTCGCTCGGCATGGCACCACCGTTATCGGGCCATCGCAATAGTTGCCAACGACAACTTTGCTGAGGCTCGCGCAGCTGCTTAATGCAGCCTAGCGACCTGAACTGAATCCCTGCCGTTTTGCAACGTCAGGTGGGGTCTGTCGGGCACCTAGCAACAGAAGCCCGGCATTTCCTTTTCGCGAGCCCCGGTCCTTTTCGCAAACCCCGGCATTATCCCCCGACCGCCACCGCTGTTAACGTTGCTATCGGCAGCGAAATTCGGGAAATTCCGCAACGAACCTATCCCTTCCTCTCGCCTCGCGCTTACAAGCGTGCTACGGATTATGGTCAACGGTAAATTGAACAGTAACGACGACAGGTTCCATGGCCGACGACAACGACGACGACATTCTGAGATACGACATCATGGTAGAGCGGGCCCTGCGCGCGGTGGTTCGCGACGCACTGAAGGTTGCGGTCGAAAGCGGGTTACCGGGTGACCACCACTTCTACATCACCTTCCGGACCGACCATCCCTCGGTTGAAATCTCCGAGACCCTGCGCAGCCGCTACCCCGAGGAAATGACAGTTGTCGTCCAGCATCAGTTCTGGGATCTGGCGGTCGCGGACGAATACTTTGCTATCACACTCTCCTTCAACGGCAGACCGGAACGATTGGTCGTACCTTTCGAGGCAGTCAGCGCTTTTGCCGATCCTGCCGTTCGATTTGGACTGCAATTCGAGGCCCTTTTCAGCAGCAGCGAAGAAGAAGATAGCGACGACATCAAGAGCGCAAACGACCTGGATGGCCCGGTACCGGACGGCCTGGAGGAAATAGACTCCAGCGCCAAGACGTCGAGCCAACCCGACTCTCCCACGACCGCGACCAAGGCTTCGGGAAAAAAGCCCGCCCCTAGCGCGAAGCAAGCCGGGGACGATGACAAGGAACCTGGAGAGGGCGACAACGTCGTCACGCTCGACTCTTTCCGCAAGAACAAGTAGCCGCCGTCTGGCGGACGGAATTATGCCGGATCCAACACAAACCAAGACCGATGGGCCCGATGATGCACCCATCACGCTGCTGTTTGCCCATGGCGCCGGTGCGCCGATGGATGCGCCGTTCATGGAAAAAGTCGCAGCTACCCTGGGAAGGCAAGGCTGGCGGGTCAAGCGCTTTGAGTTTCCCTACATGGCCAGCATGCGAAACGGCGGTCCCAGGCGCCCGCCCGATCCGCTACCCCGGCTTTTGGATCGGTTTCGCGAGGAGATTGCAACCGAGACCGGCCGCCGCCTGGTGTTGGCCGGAAAATCCATGGGCGGTCGGATGGCCAGCATGGTGGCCGATGATTCCGAGGCTATCGGATGGCTTTGCTTCGGCTACCCCTTTCACCCGCCGGGCCGACCGGAGAAGACTCGCACGGACCACCTAGAGAGCCTCAAGACGCCAGGGCTGATTCTACAAGGAACACGCGACGCCCTAGGCAACCGCGAAGATGTCGCCGGTTACACCTTGGCTCCCGGCATCAAGATTCACTGGACCGAGGACGGCGATCACCATTTGGCCCCGCGCAAGGCAAGCGGTCGATCCCATGGGGAAGCGCTGGACGAGGCCATATTGGCTGCCGACGCTTTCTTGCGGGGGCTTTCCAGGTAACATAGACGTGCTATTACATGCTCGAACGCTGGGGGCGATGTCGGCCATGGCTGTTATTCACAGGATCATTTGACGCAACAGAAGGTAACCACGATGACGAACGAGGCAATACGCATGGAAAGCGATTCCATGGGTGACATCGAAGTTCAAGCCGACCGCTACTGGGGCGCCCAGACTCAGCGTTCCCTGCAGAACTTCAAGATTGGCGGCGAGAAGATGCCGCCCGCCCTCGTCGAAGCGCTGGGTATCCAGAAACTGGCGGCTGCCCGCGTCAACCGCGCGCTGGGTCAGATCGACAGCAAGATCGCTGAAGCCATCGAAGCGGCCGCTCAGGAAGTCGCCGACGGCAAGCTGCTGGATCATTTCCCCTTGGTCGTCTGGCAGACTGGATCGGGTACACAGTCGAACATGAACGCCAACGAGGTCATCGCCGGACGCGCAAACGAAATCCTTACCGGGAAGCGTGGCGGCAAGGAACCGGTGCATCCAAACGACCATTGCAATCGGGGGCAGTCGTCGAACGATACCTTCCCAACAGCAATGCATATCGCCGCGGTCCGCGAGATATCTAAAACGACCCTGCCCGGACTGTCCCGGTTGCAGGCGGCCCTCGCCGAGAAGGCAGCCAGCTTCAATGATATTATCAAGATCGGCCGCACCCACCTGATGGATGCAACGCCCCTTACGTTGGGTCAGGAATTCTCAGGATACGCCCAGCAATTGGCTTACGGTGTCAAGCGGATCGAGGGAACGCTGGAACGGCTCGGCGAACTCGCCCAAGGCGGAACCGCTGTCGGAACCGGACTGAATGCTGTCGAAGGCTTCGCCGAAGCATTCGCGGCTGAGGTTTCCAGCATTACCGGTTTATCCTTCACGACGGCACCCAACAAGTTCGAGGCACTGGCCGCTCATGATGCCATCGTCGAGGCCTCCGGCGCGCTGAACACTGTCGCGGTCTCGCTGATGAAGATCGCAAACGACATTCGGTTGCTGGGTTCCGGCCCGCGTTGCGGCCTGGGCGAGATCCTGCTACCCGCAAACGAGCCTGGCTCTTCGATCATGCCTGGCAAGGTCAATCCGACTCAGTGCGAGGCCATGACCATGGTTTGCACTCAGGTAATGGGAAATCATTCGACGATCACGATTGCCGGGTCGAACGGTCATTTCGAACTGAACGTCTTCAAGCCGGTAATGATCTACAACCTCCTGCAGTCTGCAAAATTGATCGGCGACGCCAGCGATTCCTTCCGCAGCAACTGCGTCGAGGGAATTGAAGCCGACGCGGCCCGCATCACGGCCCTGATGAACGAGTCCCTGATGCTGGTCACGGCATTGAACCCACATATTGGATACGACAACGCCGCCAAGATCGCCAAAAAGGCCTATGCCGAGAACAAAACCTTAAAGCAGGCCGGAATCGATCTTGGCCTACTGGACGAGAAGCAGTTCGACGCTTGGGTCAGCCCTGCCGACATGCTGGGCCCTCGCAAAGCCTAAAGGTTCTTCCAAGGAGAGCTGGACCGTGCCGCAAGCGCTTAGAAAACGCTCCGTCACCATCGCGGGTCACCGCACCAGCTTCTCGCTGGAGGACGCGTTCTGGCAGGAGTTGAAGGACTGGGCGAGCGAAGAAGACTGTTCCCTGAACGAACTGGTGGCCCAGATCGACGGCGCGCGCATCGACGACAACACAGATGAGGGTCGCGGTGTAAACCTCTCCAGCGCACTGCGTCTGGCGATCCTCGCCCGGCTTCGCGAACGGCTTGACCGCGCTACTTCTTCTTGAGGCTCTTGAGGATGCCCTTGACCAAGTCGTTCGTCTCTGGCTGATGCTCCTCTCCAGGAACCGGCGGTCGTGAAGGTGCCGGGGCGGGTGCCGGGGCCGGGGCGACCTGCTCAGTGGTCGTGGGGGCTGGTTTGGGCGTCGGTGTGGCCAGCGGGGTGGATTCCTGCTGTGGTTGCTGGGTCGGTACAACCGTCTTGCTGGCTGCGCCCGTCACTGGCTCGATTTTGCGAACCGTCGGTGCCGCTGTGGGTGCAGTCTGCTGAATTGGGGCCTGTTGGATTATCGGCGCCTGAGCCGGCGCCGGACTCGGAGCGGCCGTTGGCGCTGACGTCGGGGTGACCTGCGTACCGGGAATGAGCCCGGGCACCAGCTTTTGCAATTGTCCTTCAATCCCTTGCTGTATCTGCTGTTGAGGCGCTTGTGCGCCGCTCAACGCCTGCCCGCCGACCTTTAGGCTTGGTGAGTCCAATGGCCCCTTCGCTGTAACCGTGAGGAAGGGAACATCGCCGTCTTGCTGCCGGAACAGCTTGCTCTCCAAATCCAGAAGCCAGCGCGGTAAATCCGCCGTCATCCTCGCTCTGGCCGTCGCGCGATCACTTTCAAGCAGCAGATCGTCGGAAGTCACCACGCCCTGCTCGGTCACATGGGTTCCCGACAATCGCGCCTCGCGGCCGGCAAAAGCGGAAAACACACTGTTAGTCGCATCCGCCAGTCCCCGAACCTGCCCGACCTGCTGACCTAAGATGCCCACGAGCAGATTTGCCGCCTGCTCCTGCGTCTTCGCCTTCAACGTCACGCGCCCATCGATTCGTCCTCTGCCCGCCAGATTTGAGATCATGGCTCTTTGAGAAACGCCTTTGGTGTCCATAGTTCCCGTCAGGCTTACGGGCCCGGAAATCCGATCGAAATCAGCCAGGGCACGCAACGCGGCTTCGCTGTCGATATCCGTGAGGTCATAGTCACCTGAGATCGCCGGTGTGCCGTTGGCATCGACCACCCCGGTAAGGGAGACGCGGCCGCCAAAACTGCGGCCTGTAAGGCGCTCCAGGGTCAGGCGTCCAGCTTTGAGTGCCGCGCTCACTCGGGCATCACTCAGGCGGTAAGGCGCCAGCACCAGATAGTCGGCCGTCAAGGTCAGGCGGCCGTCATATGCCTGTAAGGCCGTCAAATCGATAGCCTCATCGGACCAGCGCTCTTGGCCTTCCTTCTTACTGTTGTCTACTTTACCGGTCGCGGCCCGGTCGGCATCGCTCCCTGAACCGCTCAGCGCGGATAGAACTGCGAGATCAAGTTCCCCCGCGTAGAGTTCGGCTTCCAAGGTCGGCCGATCGTCCATCATATAGACGAGCGAGCCCTTTACTTCATTGGCGCCCAGTTTCACCGATAGTTTGTCAGCCCGCCCTTCCCGGCTCGTCCCTCGTAGCGTCGATGCCAGGTCCAGCGGTAGCGCGATCCCGGCAGAAGAATCGGTCGCCGGGCTAAAGGACTGCACAAGCGCCCTGGCATCGGGATGATGCAATTCAACGGATTGCTCGAAAGCGATGGGATCGTTGCCAGGCTGCAGCACACCGCGAAGGCTATAGCGACCTTGCCCCAGGGTTCCTTGGAGCATGTTCTCGACGCGATCCCCGTTGCCTTTCAAACGTCCGGCAATCGTCAGCGCACCCGGGTTTGAATCGCTGGGCGCAGAAACGCCCAAGGCCGCCAACAACGAAAGCGGCTTAGGCGCGTTCAGGGTGATCTGCAAATCGACTTCAGGCGAGCCCGAAACCGGTAGGGTAAGCGGTCCCTTCAGCAGTGCCTCAACCTCTCCTAAGCTGACCCGGCTGTCGAGATCGAACCGACTGCTATCGCCTTTGGCCGAAGCCTCGAAACCCAACGCCCCCAACGCTCCCAGGGCGGGTCCGCCAGGTTGGAGCCGCGCCAATAGGCGCTCACCCGCCGGATGTTTTCCAGTCAGCGTCAAATCGAAGGTTGCGGGCTGCTTCAGGGGCGAGACCGCCCCACGCAAACTAAAACGGCCACCTAGCGATTCCAGCGTACCCTCCAGATCGAAGCGGCCCTCCTTGCTAGCAACACTGCCAACCAAATGGCTGTCCGCCAGGCGGTCGAGCAAGGGATGCTGCAAGGCGAAAAGTGACGCCAGTGCCGCCGGTTCCTGTGCCGTAAGTTCCAGGTCCAAGCGCCCGTTGGGATTCGTGGAAAGGTCCGAGAAAGTTCCGCTGGCTTCCAGCCGCGCATTCGCAATCTTGCCGACAAAAGCTCGGCGCAAGGTTACTTTGCCCGCCGCCAAGGTCCCGTCGAGATGGAGTTGCTCGGCCGTCTTGCCGCGATAAGTGATTTGCTGGGCGCGCAGGTCGAAATTCGCATCGACAGCCTCAAGCAAAGCAAACGGCGAGGGCCGCTCCTCGCTGCTTGAACTCCCTGAGGGTTCGTGAGCGCTGCCGTCGGCAGGAAAATAAGCGTCCAGATCGAGTTTATCGAGCGTCAGACCTGCCCCCAGCCCAAGGCGCGGCCCGGTCACCACGGCAATACCGCCGGTTACACGACTGACATCGACCTGCAGATCGATATCGGTGGCCGAGAAGCTGTCCGGCGCACCTTGCAGGTGCAATGTCAGGAGACTGCGGCGCAGACGGTCAGCAGGCACCTCGCCAATAGACACCCCCATCCAGGACAGAACCGAACGTAGATTGTCGGAGGCAAATTCCAGATCAACAGAGAACTGCGGCTTCCCTTCAACCGCCCGCAAGGTGCCGTTAGCGGAGAAATCCGAGCCTCCGGGTACCTGAGCCTGAAACCGCTCCAAGGTCATCAACCCGTCGGTCAGAGTACCGCCCAGGCGCAATTGCCGCACGACCTGACCGCGATAGATCAGCACTTCAGATGACAGGTCGAAGGAAAGGTTCATCTCCGATGGGAGAGAAAAGTCGGCCTCTCCGGGGTCGAGCGAATCGCCCGGGGTTGCCGTCGCCGTGTCCGAAAGAGCCAACAGGCCGTCTAGGTCGACCCTGGCAACCTGAAGATTGAGGTCGATATCGAGGGGGCTTGTGCCAAGGTTCGCCGAAAGCTGTCCCGCCCCCTTGATCTCGCCTAACGCCAACTCGGCATCGGAAAGACTAACCGCGCTGTCGTCGGCCGAGAGTGTCCCGGCCAGCGTGAAAGGCTGGCCAAGGAGAGGAGCGTTTCCCGACTGTCCCGAAACTCCGGCAATAAGCCTGTCCAGGCGGCCGGCCGTCATTTGCAGGTTTCCCTCCAGGCTCGGCTTGCCGGTCAACTCGATTACTTTACCGAGGAACTTTAACTCGGCGCCCTCGCGCGGAAGCGCCAGTTCCAACGCCAGGGGTGTTTCGGTTCCATCGATTCGCCCTGCGCGCAAATCGACCGCCAACGGCAGCCCACGGGCATCGAGGCTACCGTTGATTCGAAAGGGCCCGGTGAGCGACTCCGCGGAGAGCTCTACAGCGATTTTCTCCAAACGCTCTTCAACGCCTGCAGCCCCATCGCGGTAAACCAGAGCCGACTCCGCGATCAGCACCTTTTGCAACGTGACTTGAGAGAGAAGGCCTTCGCCGCCACCGGGCTCGACTGCGGACCCGTTTCCCTTGGACGCCCCGGTGAAAGCCCAGTTCACACGACCATCGGGTAACCGTTCCAAGAGTATCTCGGCTTTACGCACCTCGATCCGGCGTATCTCCAAGCGGCGCTCCAAGAGTGCCAGCGGGGCCACCTCAACCACCAGCCCCCCCAGCGTCAACATTTCCGCCTGGCTACCGCCTTCGATGTTGCTTATCGTCACACCTTCCACGGAAAAAGTCGTGCTCGGCACGATGCGCAGGCTTATGTCGCCGGCAATTCTAACTTCGCGGCCAGTCGCCTGCTCAATTTCCGCCACCAACTCACCGCGATAGGCGTTCCAATCGATGAAGCTCGGCGCCACGATTACGGCCGCAATCGCGAGAAACAGAAGACCCAACAGGCTGACTAAGACTCTCTTCACTTACGCTTGACTCCCTGTTCGCAGGAGGCGTCCGCCCCTCGCCAGAAGGCCAGACTATCGTTTTTTGTTTGTTCAGCATAATAGAAGGCCGCCCAGCGACCATAGCTCTTCTTAACCAACGCCAATTTTCCTACATTTTTAGCTAAATACATTATTTTGAAAAACTTGAAGCAATTTTTCACGGAGCAGGTCTAAAGGCTTGATCCCAGGTGCGATCTCAGTAACGCCACAAAAGAACCATAATTCCTACGGCATAACTGTGTCATAAATGCCACTGTACGATTACATAGCCTATTTCTTGGAATACTAACGAATTTATACAAATCATAAATACAGATCATAAAACAAGTACTACAAACAACAGACATCTATTGTTTGATATCTTCATGCGCCGCTCAGCTCATGACTGCCATGCAGGCGATTCTTCCTGGTTGACCACTGCAGGCAAATGAATATCTTAACGGGCAGTTAATCGCTGTCTTCCGCGCAGGGGACTTATCGGGGGCGGTTAGCTCAGTTGAAACAAGAACGAGAGTGGGAATGATGAAGAACAGTTTCATCGTTACACCGACCCGTGTTTCGAAAAGAATTCTAACGTGGGTTTTGGCCGTATTGGCCTTGAGCATCACAGCGCCTTTACCGCAGGCCTCGGCAAATCTCGCGCCGACCGTGGATAAAGAGCTGGAATGTTTGGCTTTGACGCTCTACCACGAAGCACGTGGAGAGCCGGACGAAGGGAAGATCGCGGTAGGTTACGTGGTGTTGAATCGCGTTGCCGACGAGCGCTATCCCGACAACATCTGCGGCGTCGTCAAGCAGGGCGGCCAAGAAGTCCTGAATCGCTGCCAGTTTAGCTGGTGGTGCGATGGGCAGAGCGACCACCCAGCCAACGCCAAGGCGTGGAAACGTTCCGTGGCGCTGGCGCGCGCCATTTTCTGGGGCTACGCCAAGGACCCGACGCAAGGCGCCGTCAGCTATCACGCGACCTACGTCAAGCCGAGCTGGCGCAAGAAGCTGGTTCAAACGGTGAAGATCGGGCAGCACATCTTCTATTCGACGCCCGAGGCCGCCGCCGATAAGAACATTGGACAGCCTTTGGCCAAGCCGGGCCTGCAGACAGCGAACAGCAACTGATTGTCGCGAAGGGCGACAATGCCCGTCGGCATTCTTGATTGCACTCAATCAGGCGCTGAAGATCTTCCCGGGGTTCATGATCCCCTGAGGGTCCAGCGCCTGTTTTAGTGTGCGCATGACGGCCACCGCTTCACCCTGCTCGGCCAGCAGGAAGCCTTTCTTGCCATAACCCACGCCGTGCTCGCCCGTGCAGGTGCCGCCCATGGCAATCGCCCGCATGACCATCCGCTCGTTATGTGCGCTCGCTCGCGCCAGTTCCTCGGCATTCTCCGGGTCGATCAGATAAACAAGATGGAAGTTCCCATCGCCGACATGTCCGACGATGGGCGCCAGCAAGCCGGACTCTTCGATATCCTTCTGGGTTTCTCTGATGCACTCGGCCAGACGCGAAATGGGTACGCAAACGTCGGTCGGCCATCCCCCTGCGCCCGGGCGCAGCGCCAAGGCGGCAAAATAGGCGTCGTGCCGGGCTTGCCATAATTTGTTGCGCGCCTCGGCAAGGGTTTCCCAACGGAATTCCCCGCCGCCGTTCTCGGCGGCGATGGCGCCGACCATCTCCGACTGCTCACGCGTACCTTGCTCAGTACCGTGGAACTCGAAGAAGAGCGTCGGCTGCGCCGGGTAATTCAAGGAAGAATAGCGATTGCAGGCATCCATCTGCACGGCGTCAAGCAACTCGATGCGTGCGACCGGCACCCCCATTTGAATGGTCGCGATCACGGTATCTACGGCCCCCTCCAGACTGTCGAAGGAGCAGACCGCCGCCGCTATCGCCTCGGGGATACCGTAGAGCCGCAGCTGGACCTCGGTGATGACGCCCAGTGTTCCCTCAGAGCCAACGAAGAGCCTGGTCAAATCGTATCCGGCCGATGACTTGCGTGCGCGTCCCCCGGTGCGCACGATCCGGCCATCGGGCAACACGACGGTCAGGCCAAGTACATTCTCCCGCATCGTGCCGTAGCGAACGGCGTTGGTACCCGAGGCGCGCGTGGCCGTCATACCGCCTAACGAGGCATCCGCGCCGGGATCGATCGGAAACATCAGCCCCTGGTCGCGCAAGTAGGTGTTCAATTGCTTGCGTGTTACCCCGGCTTGCACGCGGCAGTCCAAGTCGGCTTGATTGACCTCCAGGATTGCCTTCATCCCGGAGACGTCGATACAAACCCCGCCCGCCAGGGCCGCGATATGCCCCTCAAGCGAGGTGCCTGTCCCGAAGGCAACGACTGGTACGGCATGGCGGGCGCAGATCTTGACGATCTCCGCCACCTCCTCGGTGCTCTCGGCGAAAGCGACGGCATCTGGCGACGCGCCTTCATGATACGAGACATCCTTGCCGTGGTGTTCGCGCACTGCCGCGGCCGTCGACAGGCGCTCGCCCAGCAACGTTTTCAGTTCAGCAACCGCAGGTCCAGCGTCGCATTTTTTTAAAGCAGGCAAAGTCATGGGGCATCCTCCAACGATTGCTGTTAAGAATAGTCAAATTCGCGGGAAAATGATCAATTATTCTCAAAGGCTTTGACAGTTCTATAGAACCCAGTGAGTGCTAGATATCTAGATCAAGCTGCTCATTGTGATCTAATCGAATGACGCCGAGTAATTGCCAAGTCTGCGGGCGCTTTTTCTGATTGCCAATAGCGAATGCCATACCTCGCTGGGGATAGGCTTCATTGAAAGTTTCATTCATCCATTGAAGCGCCCTAGCTTCGCTAGTGCGGTTGCGTTCACGCCAGAACATCGCGTGCGCTTCCCAGTCGCCATTAGAATAGTTGTGCTTTCCATCGCTATCGTAAAACTCAAACCTGAAATCATATGGGCTTGGTTCCAACTCCGCCAACGACTTATCGAAGAGCTGCGTTTGCCTCGCAGCGCTACGAAACGCCTTTCTTTCATCTTCTAATCGTGTCACGGATTTTTTCTTGATAATAAAACGCGTATTTCGTGGGCGAAGAATTCCGAGCGACTGGTCGCTAGCAACAGCTTGTTGGATCGAATCTATCATAATCGGCTCCAACAACAGAGCCCGCTGCGCTAATGGTAGCTTTCCGACAATCGCGATCGAGTCCTCATATACGTGGCAGCTTTCGCGCCTCCTGTCATTAGTCGGCATTCGATATGAGAAATCGACCCGGTCCCAACGCGAGAAGCTCTGACTACCACTCAGGTGCCTAAACCTTACCGGATAAAGTCGCTTCCATTGCCGATCCAATGTTACACCTGCACAGCAAACCGTTTCTCCATAGGTTTTACTCGGCTGCGGAAGCGCTTTGACCAATACTATAACTTGAGACACTAATCGGGTTGCGGACATAACGTTCCGGATCGTCGGCATATAAGTTTAAGGTTGAAAAACCTTTGCGTGTAATTCTATCTGCAATTATAGATCGATGGCAAGTTTCCGGCGCGCGTTCAAAGCATAAAAGACATGTTGACCTATCTATAGAAACCCCCTCAAGCACCTTTATCGCTTCTACAGCGTCCGGTTGTTCAAGGTGCTTCTCATAAATCTCACGAAACTCGCCGTAGCGTCCTGCCCGGGCGGCAATTCTACCTGCTTTTGGATCTCCCAATTGCCTCAGAGGCAAATATTCAATGCCAACGCTCTCCACGGACGATCTAAGACTGTTTTTGGAAAACCCTTTTTTCCTCGAGACCGGCACCGCCCTTACATCTGCAAGAACCGTCACGCCCACATTCTTCAATGTTTTAAGAAACCGGGAAATATCGGTTCCTTCGTAGCCGATTGTAAACAATGTGTGCATCGAACTTTCCCAATTATATAACTTCCTAATTTTACATCTCATATCATGGCGGTAAATGTTTATTTCTTTTATGATTTCCCACTCACGACTTGGTCAACATGCTTCACACGCCAACAGAATGAAAGTTTGACGGCTAAGGTGAATGATCAAATCCAAGTGCAACACGACCCAACATCAAGTATGAAGATCTCTATATGCCTGATCTCTCGCCCTTCCTGACAAACCCTGAGTTTCCCCTGGCCATTGGATTTGTCGTTCTCGCGGGGCTGGTGCGCGGTTTTTCGGGATTCGGCTCGGCGATGGTTTTATCCCCGTCTCTAGCCTGGCTCTATGGCCCCCAGGTCGGCGTGCCGCTGCTGTTGTTGCTGGACTTGGTCGTCGCCTTGCAGATGATGCCCGAGGCGCTGCGGACCGGGCACAAGAGAACGCTCAGAACCTTGTGTCCAGCGGCGGTCGTCGGCTTGCCGATTGGGATTTGGGCACTCGATGTCATGCCGGCAGAGGTGCTTCAGCGCACCATCGCTGCTGTCGTACTCTTGGCCGTTGTGGTCATGGCAATGAAGCCGCGGCGAGAAATGCCCGGAACAGGCGGCGCCTTGATCGCCGGGGCATTGTCCGGAATCACCAACGGCGCTAGTGGCATGGCCGGCCCGCCCGTGATCCTGTTTTTCCTTTCCGGCGGTAACACACCGGCCACGATACGCGGCAGTCTCAGCCTATTCTTTCTCTTCACCGATTTAATCGGGTGCATCGGCTTGATCATTGTCGGGAAGCTGACCCTGCAGGTTGCCGCGCTTGCCGTCCTGATGGTCATTCCTCTGGCGATAGGGACGCTTCTCGGTACCGTTCTGTTCAATCGAGGGGCCTCTCCTGCTCTCTACAAAGGCCTTGCGTTGGTGATCGTCGGTGCCGTTGGTGTCATGGGGTTGATCCTTTGAGCCGTCATACACCCTCTTCTATCTGCCGTGCGTACTCCACCGCGTCGAAGTAACCCATGGATTGGGCGACCCGGCAATCCTCCGACAAGCGCCAGGCCTCCCAACCGCTGACACGCACGCGATTACCGGTTCCCCCAGATCCGCTGTTGATGCCTTCCAGCGTCCAGAGAAAGACCGCATCATTGCCTGCAAGCCTGATGTCGTCGAGATAGACCACGAGGTCTGGAAACGCGTCGTAAAAGCTCTGCGCAACCTCCGCAATAGCCGCCCGACCGATTGTAGGTTCACCGTGGTTGATCGTGATTCGGCCGCCTTCCTCATAAAACGATGCAACCGCAACAGGGTCGTGGGAACTCCAGGCTCCAGCGTAGCTTTCCGCCATTGTTCGAACCGCGTCCAATGTCAAAGGCATCGTTTTCTCCTCTGCTTTTTCAGCCGTGACTCGGCCCGGAAGTCCTGGGCCGTAATGTCTCCTTCTCGAGAGCCTAAAACTTGAAGGTGAGATTCAGGGAACCGAAGCGATCGGATTCTTCCTGTTCATCGAACTCCGGACTGCGCAAGACGAAGCTGTAGGACAGGCGCACTTGCTGAAATTCCAACGCCAGGCCCATCTGCAAATCGGCGACAAAGGGCTTCTTGTCTACCGAATGGCTGTCTCTAAAGGTATTGCCATCCAGGAAGATGTTGCGCAGTACATAACGGCCCTCCGTTCCGGCATAAAGATACCAGGAAAAGCCTCTTTGCGGCCTGAACAGAGTGGCGCCCACTTCACCGGGGCGATTGAAAAGCGGTCCGAAATCGCTGGGTAGATCGGCGCCCAGGCGCAAGGTTGCTCCACCCCCGGCGAAGGTATGGACGTTACCAGCAGCACCGGTGACATGCGGCATGACGTCGACGCCGATGTCCCAATCGGGTAGCAGCGCCTTGTGAAAGCGCCACTTCTGCTGATAGGCGACCAGTATGGCAGGTTCATTCTTGATTTGGTTGCCCCATCCCTTCGGTTCCCCCGCGCCCACCAGTTCATGCACGAAGGTCTGGGTTTCGTCACCCAAGGAATAGGGGCCGACCACACCCAGATCCAGCGTCAGACTGCGTAGTTGGTTCCGTGTTTCGGAGACCAGGGATATACCGCCGTGCAGCCAGCCACCGTAAGGGCGCTCGTCAGGGATCAGCGCCTCAACGCTGATATCCTCCGGCGTGAACATGGACTGCCCGACGTGCAAGGCAACGCGGCGCTTATCATCTTCTCCATGGCCGGGCAGGACATCCCAGAGCTCGATAGGCAACCCCAGGGTCTCGTTCTGAGGGGACAACAGGGAAGCCATGACGCCGTTGGTGTAATGCCGGTCTGTATCGGCAACGGTGTCATTCTCCCAAACCAAACTGAGGCCCCAACGGTCATCCGGCGGAATCGGCTCTTCCTGCGCTGCGGCCGGCCCGATCATCCCCAATAGGATGGCCACCGGTAAAAGAAGCCAGAATGGGCCGCAATCTTTCAAGATTCGCTCTCCGCTTCGGCTTCCATCGCGACGAGCCCTTCGGAATCGATGATCCACAAGCCTCCGTCCGCAGCGCCCGCGGCGGTGAATCCTTCGCCCGCGAAAATAGGGCGCAGTGCGCGAAACCGATACCCGGTGACCAGCGCACGCGGATTGTGGGCTCTAAAAAGCTCCAACGCCAACGTGGCCAGCAAGGGACCATGCACGACAAGCCCCGGATAACCTTCCTCGTCGCGGGCATAATCCGCATCGTAGTGGATGCGATGGCCATTAAAGGTCAAGGCGGAGTAGCGAAACAACAACACCGGGTCGACGCAAAACTCGCGCTGCCAGCGCGGCTCCGCCTGCGGCGGTTTGCCTGGCGGTCGTTCGAACGCTCCGGCGGCAGGTTGCCGGTAAACGATATCCTGCTCTTCCGTGACCGCGGCAATACCGTTGACGCTGATGGTATGGGTCGCGGTGACAAAAGTGAGCGGGCCGCTGCGGCCTTGCTTTTCCTCGATGCGGGTCACCTCGGAACGGCGTTCGGCCCTAACGCCCAGCGGTATAGGGCGATGAAAGATCAAACGGCCGCCGGCCCACATACGGCGCGCCTGTGCGACCGGCGGCAAAAAGCCACCGCGTTCGGGATGCCCATCCGGTCCCAACGCATGGTCGGGAGCGACCTTCCAGAAGTAAAGCCAGTGCCATAGCGGCGGCAGGGTATCGCCGATTTCAAAGGCGCGCTCCTCAAGATCAAGGCTCGCCTGCAGGGCACGCGCGCGCATCAGGTCCACGTGATCGGAGATTACTTCCGGCTTGGCGGTCCAGTTCCCTTGCTGCAGGGCTTCGGTCATGCGAGCGCTCCTTGCTCTGATCGGCTGGACAGGTCTTCTATCCGCCACTTTAGGCCATTGGCCCCATCCGTTGGCAAGTGAAGTCTAGCCAAGGCATTGGCGATGGGCCCCTCGTAGGTGAGGCCGGCGCCGCGTCGAACGGCCCAGTATACACCGCCGTGCGCAACGATGAGGGGTCTTGCGCCACGAATCTGGGCGTCTCGCAGGCAACTATTGATCGCCATCAAGGCACGGAAGACGAATGCCTCGAAGCATTCGGCACCCGCAGGCGTGTGATGGCCTGACTGCCAAGCCTCATACCATGATCCCGAACCTCGCTCCGTGATCTGACCCTCCATTTCCCCGAAGGAGGCCTCCCGCAGTTCGTCGACGCTTTGCATCGGAAGACCGAGTGTTTCATTGACGATTTCCGCCGTACGCCGCGCCCTCGCCAACGGCGAATGGTAAATCACCGTCACGCCACTGTGCGCCAGGGCATCACGTGCCGCTTCGGCCTGACCTATGCCCTTCGCGTTCAAAGCCACATCGGTTCGGCCCTGCAGGCGGTTCTCCTTGTTCCAGTCCGTCTCGCCATGCCGCAGATAAACGAAGGGATAGGGATGAAGACGGCTCATAGGGAAAACTCCCGGCGCAAGGCTTCGCCCTGCTCATCCAGCGCGGGCACCGGGCCCGGTTGCCGCAACCGTCCATCGAAACTTGCCGGCGGTGCCGGCATGGCGGCGGAACCGCCGGGCGTCTCCACTATCACTTCGCGAAGGGCCGGATGCCGCAGAAGGTCCGGCACCTCGCTCACCCGACCGAAGGCCACCTGTGCGGCTTCCAATGCGGCGGCAAGCTCCTCCAGGCCATAACAGGCAAAATGCTCGGCTATCAAAGCGTCCAATGCGGACCGGTTGGCCACCCGTTGCGCATTGCCCGCATAAGCGGGGTCTTTCAGCAAATCCGGCCGCTGCAGAACCTGCTCGCAGAGCCGCATCCATTCGCGCTCGTTCTGGATGGAGATGACGATCCACTTACCTTCTTGGCTCGCGAAGGCTCCGTAGGGTGCGATGGAGGGATGAGCCAGACCGACACGCTCGGGCGCCTTGCCGCCATACCTGCACTGCAGGAACGGCACTGTCATCCAATCAGCCATCGCAGCAAAAAGAGAAAGCGAAATCGCCTTGCCGCGGCCGGTCCTTCCCCGCTCTATGAGCGCCTCCAGAATTGCCTGATAGGCATACATGCCGGTGCCGACATCGACAACCGAAACACCGACCCTGCCGGGGCCTTCCGGGCGGCCCGTCACCGAAGCTAGACCACTCTCGGCCTGCACAAGCAGATCATAAGCCCGCATTGCGGCGTAGGGCCCTTCCTCGCCGTAGCCGGAAATCGAGCAGGTGATGAGGTTCGGGTAACGAGCCGTCAGGTCTTCAGCGCCGAAACCCAAACGCTCCGCCGCGCCCGGCCCCAGGTTCTGCAGAAAGACATCGGCCTTGGAAACAATGCGCTCCAGCAAGGCGCGGTCCGCATCGTCCTTGACGTTCAGCGCGATGGATTCCTTACCGCGATTGAGCCAGACAAAGTAGGTAGACTCACCCATAACGGCGTGATCGTAGCCGCGCGCGAAATCGCCTTCGGGACGCTCGACCTTGATCACCCGCGCGCCCGCCTCCGCCAGCTTGCACGAGCAGTAGGGCGCGGCGACGGCCTGCTCAAGAGCCACGACTAGAATGCCGGATAAGGGACCGGGCATGAATCAGTAACTCCGCGGCAAGCCGAGCACGTGCTCGGCGATGTAAGAGAGAATCAGATTGGTGGAGATCGGCGCCACTTGATAGAGGCGGGTTTCCCGGAATTTCCGTTCGACATCGTACTCCTCGGCAAAACCGAACCCGCCATGTGTCTGGATACAAGCCTCCGCCGCGGCCCAGGCAGCCTCGCTGGCAAGGAGTTTGGCCATGTTGGCCTCCGCTCCGCAGCGTTGGCCGCTGTCGAACATCCCTGCGGCCTTTCGCACCATAAGGTTGGCTGCCTCGGTTTGAGCATAGGCGCGGGCAATGGGAAACTGGACACCCTGGTTCTGTCCGATAGGCCGGCCGAAGACCTGACGCTCACCCGCGTAGGCGCTGGATTTTTCGATAAACCAGCGAGCATCCCCGATGCATTCGGCGGCGATCAGGATACGTTCCGCGTTCATGCCATCGAGAATATAGCGAAAGCCCTTGCCTTCCTCGCCGATCAGGTTCTCCGCCGGAACCTTGAGATCATCGAAGAATATCTCGGTCGAAGAATGATTCATCATGGTCCGCAGAGGCCTGATCTCCATCGCCTTACCACCATTCTGCTGTCGCGCTTCACGCAGATCGACCAGCAGCACCGAGAGCCCTTCTCCCTTCCTGGCAACGGCTTCCTTGGGTGTCGTGCGGGCTAGAAGCACCATCAGGTCGGAGTGCTCGGCTCGGCTGGTCCAGACCTTTTGACCACTGACGCGGTAGTAATCCCCATCGCGCCGAGCGCTTGTCCGTAGGCTCAGGGTATCGGTGCCAGACGTCGGCTCGGTCACGCCAAAGGCCTGCAAGCGCAATGCACCGCTGGCAATGTCCGGCAGCCACTTTTCCTTTTGTGCGTCCGAACCGTGTTTCAACAGTGTGCCCATGGTGTACATCTGAGCGTGGCAGGCGCTGGCGTTGCAGCCGCTCTTCTGGATTTCCTCCAGGATCGCCGCGCCCGCCGAAAGCGGGAGCCCGGAACCGCCATAGGCTTCCGGCACGAAACAGGCCAGCCAGCCCGCGTCGGTCAGCGCTTTGACGAAAGCCGTTGGATAGGCGCGCTCGCGGTCGAGTTCGCGCCAATAGCCACCCGGGAATTCCTGGCAGAGCTGCCTGACCGCCGCACGGATATCGCTATATTCTTCCTGAAGCATTCTCTCTCCTTGCCCCGGCACCGTTTCCTCTAGGAAACTGACAGGACATGAGACTGGAACCAAGCCCTCTCGTCTAGAGGCGGCGGGGCGTTTCGACAAGATACCGGAGAGTGCAACGATGTCTGCCCGTTTCTCGAAGATACTTTCCGCCCTGCCCGCCAGCACCCCCTTTGTCGGGCCGGAAACGCTGGAGCGTATGCGTGGCTCTCCATACGAGGTCCGGCTTGGAGCCAACGAGAGCGCCTTTGGACTGTCACCCAAGGCCATGGCCGTTTTGCGCAGCGAGGCCGACCGCGCTTCATGGTATTGCGACCCGGAACATTTCGATCTTCGCGAGTTACTGGCGGCCGAGTTCTCCATCGCCCGAGAAAACATCGTTGTCGGCGAGGGAATAGACGGTCTTCTCGGACTGACAGTGCGCGCTTATTGCGACCCGGGCGATGCGGTCGTTACCTCCCTGGGCGCCTACCCGACCTTCAACTACCACGTGGCCGGGTTCGGCGCGCGCTTGTTGACCACGCCCTACAGACCGGATTGCCACAATGACACCGCGGCGCTGGTTGATCTGGCCCGGCGCGAAAATGCCAAACTACTCTATCTTGCGAACCCGGATAATCCGACCGGTACGTTCCTGGGCCGCAGCGCTGTCGAGGAAATTCTCGAAGATTTGCCGCAGCATTGCCTCTTGCTCCTGGACGAAGCCTACTACGAATTTGCTCCGGATCAGGATCTACTGCCGGTCATTGCCGAAGATCCACGGCTCATTCGTTTCAGAACCTTCTCAAAGGCCCACGGCATGGCGGGACTGCGCATCGGCTATGCTATCGCCAGCCGGGATACCATCGCCGCTTTCGATAAAATTCGCCTGCACTTCGGCGTAGGCAGATTATCGCAACTGGCGGCGGCAGCCTCCCTTGGAGACAGGGCGTTCGTTGCCACGGTCATCGCCGACGTTGCCAAAGGCCGCGACGACTACGAAGCGCTGGCCCGCGATCTCAATATCCCCTCCATTCCCTCATTCACCAATTTCGTGGCCTTGGACGTCGGTAGTGAGGACCGATCGCAGCAGATGGTGCACAAGCTCCACGAGATGGGTGTTTTCGTTCGCCGCCCGGGTGTCCCCATTTTAGGACGCTTTGTCCGCCTGACGGTCGGCAAGACACCAGAACGTGTCGCCCTCAAGGAACGCTTCGCCGATGCTTTCCGGTCTTTAATCTGATGAACGTTTGACGCTAAGGTCACTGCGATCCCGCGTCACCTCAACACGGAGACCTGCAGCCTGTGACCGATCGACCCCGCAGCCGCCATACCGAAGTCCTGAAGCAGTTCGTGCAGCCGGAGGGAAAGCATGTGGCCGACGTCGGTTGCGGCGACGGCGGACTGGTCCGCTATCTTGCCCGCAAAGGGGCCAAGGCCGTGGGCATCGACCCTCAGCCAGGCCAGCTAGAACGTGCAAGAGCGGTCTCCCCCGCCGGTGATGAACAGTACCTGCAAGCTGGTGCGGAAGCGCTACCCTTCGAGGACGGCTCTCTGGATGCGGTGATATTCTTCAACTCGTTGCATCATCTGCCGCTCGAGCTTATGGACACCGGCTTGATGGAAGCCTGCCGTTGCCTGAAATCCGGCGGGACGCTCTATGTGCTGGAACCGCTGGCTGAAGGCCCGTGGTTCACCTTCATGCGACCGGTTGACGACGAAACCTTCGTGCGGGCCAAGGCGGAAGAGGCACTGCGCCGCGCCGCTGCTCTTCCCGGGTTCAAACTGACGGCGCGCAAAGAGTATGCCAGCGCGAACGACTATCGAAGCTTTGCCGACCTCAAGGTTGATATTCTGTCCATAGATCCGGCCCGTCAGGAAGCTTTTCAGCGCCACGAAACGCAGCTTCGCGCTGCTTTCGATACGGCGGCCGATGAAATACTTGAAGATGGGACGCACCGGTTCTGGTCGCCCTATCGCGCCACAGTCTTCCAAAGGGCGGCCTGAGCAATGGTGATCTACATCTCGGAATATGATTCCCCCGAAGACCCACAGGGAATTCTTAAGCAAACACTGGCGATGGGTTCTGAATTTCCAGGTCCCGCCGCAGATGTCTTCCTTGCCTGGACTTTGCGTTTAGGGCTGGACAGCAACGTTGCGGAAGCCGCGCGCGCCGTAATCCGCGACTATCACCTGGACACAGTGGAAGATCATGGCGGCGAGCACGCAAAGCTCGTCACGCTCATCCGCGAGGCCGCCAAGGGACAGACCGTGACGGCCAGGCGGCGTGGCGGCGCCAGGGGACGCAGCCGCTCGCAATCGTGACGGGGTTCCAGCGACACTTAATCTGACGCACTATACCGGGCGATTTCATCCTCCAAGATCGGCAAGAGGGACCATGCGAGAGCTTTTTGATATTCCGCGCGATGTTGCTTACTTCAACTGCGCCTACGTCTCACCTTTGATGAAAAGCGTCCGTTCCGCCATTGAAGCGGGGCTTCAGAGTGAAGTTCATCCCTGGGTCATCACGCCGGATCATTTCTTTGACCCACCGGACCGCCTGCGTCGCGGATTTGCCCGCCTGATCGGTGCAGGGGCTGCCGACATCGCGCTGATTCCCTCAGCCAGTTACGGCATCGCGACCGCCGCCGCCAACATCACCTTGAAGCGCGGCCAAAGTATCTTGCTGCTGGAGGATGAGTATCCCAGCAACGTCTATACCTGGAAACGCTTGGCTGAAGACCAAGGTGGCATCGTGCGCTTCGTTGCCCGGCCCGGCGACGGTGATTGGACCTCGGCGATCCTCGAGGCGCTGGACGGCGATGTCGGGCTGGCGAGCCTGGCGCACAATCACTGGATGGACGGCGCGTTGGTCGATTTGGAGCGGATCGGCAACGCCCTGCGCAAGCAAAACGCATTGCTCGTGGTCGATGCCAGCCAGTCGCTGGGCGCCATGCCCTTCGATGTGACGCGTATCCAACCCGATTTTCTCGTCACCAGCGGCTACAAGTGGATGCATTGCCCCTACAGCATCTCTTTCCTCTACGCAGCACCGCGCCATCACAACGGGCGGCCAATCGAAGAGAACCCGATGAACAGAAGGGATTCACGGGCCTTTGCACGGTTGGCGGATTATGTGGATGCCTACGATCCCGGTGCGGTGCGCTACGACGTTGGCGAGCGCGCTAACTTCACGTTGCTGCCCGGCGCTATCGCCGCGGTCGAGCAGCTCCTAGACTGGACGCCGGAGTGGATTCAAAGCGAGCTGCGCGCGAAGAACGCGCGCGTCGCTGCGATCGGTCAGGAAATGGGGTTGAAAGTGCTGCCCGAGGAACGGCGAGCCGGGCATTTCTTGGGTTTGGTATTCCCTGACGGGGTGCCCGACAGCACAGCGGCGCGTCTGGCGGCCGAGAAAATTTTTGTTTCTGTTCGCGGCCGGTCGGTCCGGGTAACACCCCATCTCTATAACGATGAGGAAGACCTGGAACGCTTGATAGCCGCCTTGAAAAGCCTTTAGTCGGCGTGCAGGTTGCTCAAGGCCCGTTCGATCAATTCCGGATCGCAGGCTTCCTCAATATCCTCATAACGGCAGGTTGCGATGACCTGATCGATGATGAACTTAGGCTGGTAGGCCGCTAAAGGCAGTCCACGTTCTTCGATGAAGGCCGCGACCTTGTGGATCGTATCCTCTTCCAGTGCGATGTCGGCCTGCTCTGCGGAACGCCTGAATATCTGAGCAAAATGCTCAAAGACGGGGGCTTCGATCTTCACTTTGTAGGGAATGCGCCGCAAAAACGCCGGATCCATCAGCTTCTTAGGCGTCAGGTTGGTCGAGAAAACCACCAACGCATCAAAAGGAATTTCGAAAGTCTTGCCCGTGTGAAGTTTCAAGTAGTCGATGCGTTTTTCCAGCGGCACGATCCAGCGATTGAGCAGATGTTCCGGCGCCACCAACTGCCGACCGAAATCGTCGATCATCATGATGCCGTTCAGCGCCTTCATATGCGACGGAGCCTCGTAGAATCCGCTTTTTTCGTTGAGTTGGAGATCCAGCATCTCAAGAGTCAACTCACCGCCGACGATGACCAATGGACGGCGAATACGCAGCCATCGCTTGTCAAAATCGTCCCGCTCGATGGCAAGCTTCTGCATGATCGACTTGGACTCAGGTTCCGGCTCATCCACCATCTTGTGAACCGAAGGATCGAAGTACTTGATGATCTCGCCATCGACTTCGATGCTGTAGGGAATCAGGATATCACTCTGGAACATCTTCCCCATGCGCTCGGCCAGCGAGGTCTTGCCGTTTCCCGCCGAGCCATAAAGCAGCAACGAACGGCCTGAATTCACGGCCGGGCCGAGCTGTGTAATCAGAGCATCCGGCACCACAAGATCGTCAAAGCATTCCGCAATTCGGGCGCGCGGAATGGCCTCGCCCATGATTGATTGTTCGATGACCTGCTCTCGAAAAGCATCGAGGGAAACCGGTGCCGGGCCGGCGTATTTGTTGTGTTCGTAGCTCTCAATGGCCGCCGAGCGACCGGCCGTGGTCAACGCAAAGCGAAACTGATCGGTGGCCCCACTTCCGGTCGAGCCCAATATCTCCACGAGCCCGATCGCCTTGAGATCGTCCATGACCTTGTCAACGATGGGATAGGCGAGCAGCAAGCGCTTGGAGATACTGGCGACAGTAGGTTGCTTGCCCAGCAACAGAGCCTTGAGAACAAGCGATTCAACCAGCGCCTTGCTAAGTCCGCTGTCCGCCAAGCTGCGTGGTTCCGATGGGATTTTCCGCGGCGCCGGCATCCGTGTCGGCTCACCCCCATTAGCATCCTGCCCAGGCTTTCGTCTGAGGCCCAAGCGTTGTTGGATGGCATCGCTCCTGCTACTACCGCTCATCTTACCAAACCTTGGTTACAGTGTTTTCGCTACCCATCTAACTTAGTGCAATATCTGCATTTACACATCCAAATGGGTAATTCCGTTAAACTAATTTAAAATTTTATCCTTACGAAATGCTTAACGCACAGCGGGAATACCTTACCATCGCAGGGATGATTCCTCCCCTCTTTTAGCGCCCGTCTTTTAGCGCCCGATTGCATAACCCTGCATAAACCGCGGGTTTGCGGCGGCTTTCAATAGCCGACCCTGCCGGGTTGCCGCCGAAAGACGCCCCAACGACCAGCCGTCGACGGTCGTCGCCCGATGGCCGCGCTGGCGCAGTTCCGCCACGGTCGCATCCGGGAAGCGATCCTCCAGTGTCAAAGACCCCAGATCGGCACTCCTCGGCCAGAAGGAAGAGGGCATGTGATCGGTCTGAAACATCGGGCAATCGATCGCTTCCTGAAGCCCCATACCGTGGTGAATATGCCGCAGCAGGAAAGTCAGCGGCCATTGATCCTGGTAATCCCCGCCGGGCGTCCCGAAGGCCATGTAGGGCTCGCCGTCGCGATAGGCCAGATTGACCGAAAGAGTCGTACGCGGTCGCTTACCCGGTGCAAGACTGGCCGGCACGCCCTCCTCCAGCCAAAACATCTGGGCGCGGCTGTTCAATCCGAAGCCCAGCGCCGGAATCACAGGGGAGGACTGCAACCATCCGCCCGACGGGGTCGCCGAGACCATGTTGCCCCAACGATCAATTACGTCGATATGGCAGGTATCGCCCTTGCTCTCGCCGTTCGTCTGGACAGTAGGCTCGCCCGCCCCCATGGCGTCGAAGTCGTCATCATCGTCCAGCTCCTTGCCCGTCACGATGCGCGCATCGAACCCGGCGATCGACCCTGGCCGAAGTTCGAGCGACGCATTGTCTCCAATCAGGTTGCGCCGCGCGTCGTTGTACTCTTTCGACAGCAGTGTCTCTAGCGGTACCTCAACAAAATTTGGGTCGCCGTAGTACGCCTCTCTGTCCGCGAAGGCGAGTTTTGCGCTTTCCACGACGAGATGCACGAAATCCGGCCCGGTCGGGTCCAGTTCCGTAAAATCGAACCCGGAAAGCAACGCTAGCTGTTGGAGGAAAACCGGCCCCTGGCTCCAGGGACCGCCTTTGAGCAGGCGGTAGCCGTGATAATCGAATCCCACGGGTTCTTCATAGGTTGCCTGCCAGCCCGCCATATCCGATGCAGTCAGGACACCACGATGGCGCTCACCGGAGGAATCCATGACGGCCTCGGCCTTGCAGAAGCGCTCCATCTCCTCGGCGACGAAGCCCTGATACCATGCCCGGCGCGCCGCCTCGATCTGCTGCTCACGGCTGCCCCCGGCGGCTTCCGCCTCCGCGATCAATCGCCGGTAGGTTCCGGCCAGGACCGGATTGCTGAAAAGGCTGCCGGGTTTCGGTACCGAGCCATTCGGCAGGTAGAGATCGGCCGAAGTGTGCCACTCATCGCGAAAGAGGCTCTCGACGCGCTCGATGGTCTGACAGATTAGCGGCACCAGTGCATAGCCATCTTGAGCATAGGCAATAGCATGCCCCAGCACGTCGGCCAGTGAGAGTGTGCCGTGGTCGCGCAGCATAATCATCCAGGCATCGAATGCGCCGGGAACGACTGTTGCCAGTAATCCACTGCCGGGAACCAAATCCAGGCCTTCGCTACGGTAGTGCGCAATAGTCGCACCCGCCGGGGCGGTTCCCTGGCCGCAGATCACCTGGGCGCGCTCGGTCTTGGCGGAATGGAAGATGATCGGGACCTCGCCACCGGGTCCGTTCAGATGAGGCTCCACCACTTGCAAGGCAAAACCCATGGCGACCGCGGCATCGAACGCATTGCCGCCGCGCTCTAAGATCGCCATCCCTGCGGCGCTTGCAAGCCAGTGGGTGCTCGCGGCGACGCCGTAAGTGCCTTTGATTTCCGGTCTCGTGGTGAACATTTGTGATTCGCTCCTAATCTTGCCGCTTGCAAAGCCTTATCAAAGGCCGTTAATGAGGCCGAGAATGGACCAGGAAAGCAAGCCCTGGAAAGCAGCGCAAAATTCACTAGTATGCCGGGCGGTAATTAACCCAAAGTCGTAGTTCGGAGACAAATAAGTCATGGCTATCCAGCACCCCTATCTGATGTTTCTCGGCGATTCGCCCGATCAACTGGCTGCAAAGGTCGCCCAGGGGGTCGCTCATTGGCGCCCGGAATGGTGTTTGGGACAGCTTCGCCTGGAAGGCTGCAAAGCCGATCTGAAGCTCCCGGACATGACCTTGGCCGACGCCAGGGAGAAGGGCGTCAAAACCGTGGTGGTCGGCGTCGCCAACCGGGGCGGCGTGATTGGCGCTTCCTGGGTCGAAGTGCTGGAACAGGCACTCGACATGGGGATGGATATCGCCGCCGGTCTGCATCAGAAGGTCGCGGACGTTCCACGCCTCGCCGAAGCCGCGGCGCGCAACGGCCGCAAGCTTTTCGACGTGCGCCACCCGACCCGCAGCTTCGACGTCGCCAGTGGTGTCAAACGAAGCGGTAAGCGTCTGCTGGCCGTCGGGACGGACTGTTCGGTGGGCAAAATGTATGCCTCTTTGGCCATTGAGCAAGAGATGCGCAAGCGCGGCATCAAAGCCGACTTCCGTGCTACCGGTCAGACGGGCATTTTCATCGCCGGTGATGGTGTTTCCGTCGATGCCGTTGTCTCCGACTTCATCTCTGGCGCGACCGAATGGCTGACGCCTGAGAACGCTCCGGATCATTGGGACATCGTTGAGGGTCAGGGATCGCTCTTCCATGCCTCTTTCGCGGGCGTGTCCCTGGGGCTTCTGCACGGTTCGCAGCCCGATGCACTGGTGCTGTGCCACGAGCCGACCCGCGCACACATGCGTGGGCTCCCGGGATACAAGCTGCCGAGCATTGAAGAGGCCATTGATCTGAACCTCCGCATGGCGCGGCTGACAAATCCGGATGTTCGCTTTGTGGGCGTGGCGATCAATACCTCTGGCTTAGGCGAAGACGAAGCCCTTGGCTACCTGCAGAAAGTCGAAGCCGAAACAGGATTGCCGACGACCGACCCGGTGCGACAGGGCGTCGCCCGCATCGTCGATAATCTGGCCTGAGCCATGGCGAGGCTGACCTTAGAGATCAAGCGCGAAGCCTGGCCGCTCAAAGGCGCCTTCACAATTTCGCGCGGTTCGCGCACGGAATCGGAGGTGGTGGTCGCCACCATCTCGGATGGCACCGTCACTGGGCGGGGCGAGTGCGTGCCCTATCGGCGCTATGGCGAGACTATCGAGGGTGTCATGCGGGACATCGAAGGGATGCGCCCAGCCTTGGAGCAAGGGCTGGACCGCAGGGGTCTTCAGTCCGCCTTACCCGCCGGTGCCGCCCGGAATGCGCTCGATTGTGCGTTCTGGGACCTGGAATCCAAGCTCGCTGGAAAACGCGCCTGGGACCTTGCCGGACTGCCGGAGCCGCTGAATGTTGTGACCGCCTACACCCTGTCACTCGATACGCCGGAAAAGATGGGCGAGGCCGCCCTGGCGGCTGCTTCCCGACCGCTGTTGAAGCTGAAACTGGCCGGGCCGGAAGACCTGGATCGCGTCGCCGCCGTGCGAAAGAACGCAGCAGACGCGCGTTTGATCGTCGATGCCAACGAAGGTTGGGACATCAATGCATATCGAACGCTGGCGCCAAAACTGGCCGATCTCGGCGTGACGATGATCGAACAGCCTTTGCCGGCAGGGGATGACGACGCGCTCTCTGGAGAAGCGCGGCCGGTGCCGCTCTGCGCCGATGAATCCTGCCATGATCGCAGCAGCCTGTCGAAGCTGACCGGCAAATACGATTTCATCAATATCAAGCTGGATAAGGCTGGAGGCTTGACCGAAGCCCTGGCCCTCAGGCAGGAAGCCGAAAAAGCCGGGTACCGCATCATGGTGGGTTGTATGATGGCAACTTCCTTGGCAATGGCGCCCGCCATGCTGGTTGCCCAAGGTGTTGAAGTCACAGATCTGGACGGCCCCTTGTGGATGGCTAAGGACCGAACAGACGCCTTGCAGTTCGAGGGTAGCCGCATGGTGCCGCCAAGCGCCAAACTTTGGGGCTGAATCCGGACATAAGCCGGGGTTGCGGCAGGATACGAAGGATTTAGGAAATGCAACTGGAAACGCCGACGTTCGTATCTCATCTCGAATGCTCCATGACCGGCAAGGTTTACGAAGCTGATCGGGTTCATGGCCTGTCCGAAGCAGGACGGCCTCTGTTGGTTCGCTACGACCTGGAGGAACTGGGTCGTTCGATCACGAAGACCGCGCTACGCGAACGCCGCGGCCATGGGTTCTGGCGCTACCGTGAATTCCTGCCCGTGCGCCGTGCGGCGAATGTTGTCAGTTTGGGTGAGGTCATCACGCCCTTGATCGCTCTTGACCGCCTGGGACAGCAACGCGGTCGGCTTTTGGTCAAGGACGAGGGCAGGCTTCCCACGGGCTCATTCAAGGCCAGAGGGCTGGCGCTTGCGGTGGCGATGGCCAAGGAACTGGGCTTGAAGCATCTGGCCATGCCGACGAACGGAAATGCCGGTGCCGCCATGGCCGCCTACGCCTCCCACGCGGGGTTGCGTTCAACAGTCTTTGCGCCAGCGGACACGCCCGAGATCAATCTACGGGAGATCGCCGCGCAAGGCGCCGATGTTTACCGGGTCAACGGTCTGATCAACGACTGCGGCAAGATCGTCGGCGAGGGCAAGGATAAGACCGGCTGGTTCGATCTTTCCACGCTGAAGGAGCCCTACCGGATCGAAGGTAAGAAGACCATGGGCCTGGAACTGGCCGAACAATTGGGTTGGAAGCTCCCGGATGTGATCTTTTATCCGACCGGCGGCGGCACCGGTTTGATCGGCATGTGGAAAGCTTTCCAGGAGTTGGCCGAAATCGGCTGGATCGGCGGCAAGCGCCCCCGCATGGTGGCCGTCCAGGCAACCGGCTGTGCCCCTATCGTCAAGGCATGGGAAGACGGCGTGGAACATGCGCCGCTCTGGGAGAACGCACATACGGTGGCGGCGGGAATTCGCGTCCCGGTCGCTGTCGGTGATTTTCTGATCCTGCGGGCCGTGCGTGAATCGGGCGGTTTCGCCATGGCGCTTGACGATGACGTCATCATGGAGGCCCGCGACCGCTGTGCGCGGGAAGAAGGACTGTTGCTTTGCCCTGAGGGCGCAGCGACGCTGGCTGCCTACGAGCGCTCACTCAGGGAAGGATTGGTGAAGCCGACCGACAAGGCGGTTCTCTTCAACTGCGCCACCGGCCTTAAGTATCCATTGCCCGAGGCGACGGCGAGCCTGGATCGCACCAAGCCGATCGACTACAGCCAGTTTTAATCGGAGCCGACCTCGGCCGGATTTGAGCGATCGGCAGCGGAGGATTCACCGCCGCGCGGCAACGTCCGCGCCAGAAGCAGATACCCCGCCAACCCCGAAATGAGCGATCCGCCCAAGACGCCGATACGCACGGGTGCGCCGTAGCCCTCGGCGGGAAATGCCAATGTTCCGATAAACAGGCTCATCGTAAAGCCGATACCGGCCAACAGCGCTGCACCATAGAAATGCGGCCAAGCCACGCTTTGCGGCAGTTTGCAAAGACCGGCGCGAATGGCCACCCAGGAAAAGCCGACGACGCCGATCTGCTTGCCGAAGAACAGGCCCAAAGCGATACCCATCGGGATCGGCGACAGAACATCGTCCATCGTGATGCCGCCCAGGAAGACACCAGCGTTGGCAAAGGCAAAAAGCGGCAGAATACCGTAGGCCACCCAGGGGTGGAGGGCGTGCTCAAGGTCATAAAGAGGTGTTTTTTCATTCGCTTTCAGCGGTATGCAGAAAGCCACGGCGACGCCCGCCAATGTGGCGTGCACGCCGGACTTCAATACGCAGACCCAAAGCGCAATTCCCAGAATCCAGTATAGCGACATGCGGGTCACGCCCATCAGATTCAATGTCACGAGCCCCACCAGGAAGAGCGCGCCAAAACCCAAAGATACGACGGACAGGTCGGCCGTGTAGAACAGCGCGATGATCACGATGGCTCCCAAGTCATCGATGATCGCCAGCGCCGTCAGGAACACCTTCAACGCCAGCGGAACACGGCTGCCCAATAACGCCAAAACACCCAGCGCAAATGCGATATCCGTAGCCGCCGGGATTGCCCAACCCAGACGGGCGACCGGGTCTCCACCATTGAAGATGAGATAAATCGCAGCCGGCACCACCATGCCGCCCAGCGCCGCGACCGCAGGCAACATAACCTGATCCCGGCGCGACAGTTCGCCAACCAAAACCTCGCGTTTGATTTCCAGTCCGACCAACAGGAAGAAGATCGCCATCAGGCCGTCGTTTACCCAGAGAAGCAGCGGCTTAGCTATCAGCAACGTGCCGATCTGAACCTTTACAGGGGTGTTGAGAAAATCCGCATAGACATCTCCCAGGCCACCATTGGCAAAGACCATTGCCAGAATTGCAGCGGCAACCAGAAACAACCCGGCGGTCGCTTCCATCTTCAAAAAATCGCGGATCAAGACCATTGGCACGGCATATCTTCCTCTGAGCTATTCAGTAGTAGCGACTATGACGGAGCGCGGTTTTATTACAAAGGCAATCTTGACCTAAAACCAACACTCTGCACTGTCTAGCCCCTGCGAGCTTGCGCTATACAACCGGGATATCATGAAACTGAGCGACGACAGCAGAATGTGGCACAAGCGTATCCTGACGCTGGCTGTGCCGATCATTCTCTCCAACATCTCCGTACCCCTGTTGGGTGCGGTGGACACCGCCGTGATGGGTCATCTGCCGGATCCCGCCTACATCGGCGCCGTTGCGGTAGGCGGAATCATCTTCAGTTTCCTCTATTGGGGATTCGGGTTTCTTCGCATGGGAACAACGGGTTTTGCAGCCCAGGCTTTCGGCGCGAAAGACAGCAATGAGCTCCGCGCCACGCTGGCAAGACCTATCTTGCTGGCGACGATTCTAGGCGTTGCCATCGTCGTCTTGCAGGTTGGTATCCGTCCCTTGGCCTTCACATTTATGTCCGCATCGGACCAAGTTGAAGCGCTGGCCGTCGTTTATTTCGACATTCGTATCTGGGGTGCGCCTGCGACACTCATCACCTACGCCCTGCTTGGTTGGCTTCTGGGTATTGGGAACGCGCGGGCGATACTTCTGCTGCAGGTCGTCCTCAACGGCCTCAACATAATCCTCAATTTGCTGTTCGTGCTGGGTTTTGGCATGACTGTCGACGGCGTGGCGCTGGCGACCCTGATTTCCGAATACGCGGCTCTGGCGCTGGGTCTGGTCATCGCGGCGCGGGCATTAAGTGCCTGGCCTGGAAACTGGAACCTGAAAAACCTCCTGAACCGCAAGCGACAGGGGGCATTGCTGCGGGTCAATGCCGATATTTTCCTGCGCACCTTCTGTCTACAGATTGCCTTTTTCAGCTTTACCTCGCAGAGCGGCAAGCTTGGCGAACTGCAACTCGCCGCCAACGCCATCCTTCTGCAGATGCATACCTTCATGGGCTACGCGGTAGACGGCTTCGCTCATGCGGTCGAAGTGCTGGCCGGCAATGCTATCGGCGCAAGGTCACGCGCGGCATTCCGCAGCGCTATCAAGACATCGACTATCTGGGCGGCGGGCTTCGCGCTGTTCTTCACGCTCCTTTTCGCCTTTACCGGCAAGTCGATCATCGCGCTTTACACTGATATCGAGCCTCTGCGCGAAACAGCGGCCTTGTATCTGCCCTGGGTCGTGGCCCTGCCGTTACTGTCGGTTTGGTCATATCAATTGGACGGCATTTTCATTGGTGCGACGCGGACCGGCGCGATGCGTAATGCAATGGTCCTTTCGCTTGGTATATTTATCCTCGCATCGTGGTTGCTCGTGCCAAACTACAACAATCACGGCCTCTGGCTTGCACTATCGCTTTTCATGGCCGGACGGGCTGTTACCCTGGGTGCGTTCTATCCGGCGCTGGTGCGTTCGATAAGCGAGCGAGATCAATCAACGTCTGAGCCCGCCTCAGCTGGGAGTGGTTGAAATGCGCGTGGCCGTTACAGGAGCCTCCGGGTTTGTCGGCGAAGCCCTGATCCGAGACCTGTTGGCGCGCGGACACGACCTCGCTTGCAGCTACGCCAGCCGTTCGCCCTTGGCCGCGGACGCACGCGTCTCTTGGCACCGCATCGAAGAACTCTCCGGCGATAGCGATTGGCGGTCTCTCGTAGCGGGCGCCGGGGTCGCGGTGCATCTAGCCGCCCGCGCCCATAGGGCAGATCAAAACCAAGCCGGACTTCGTCTGCAACGCCAAGCCAATGTCGAGGCAAGTTTGGCGCTAGCCCATCAAGCCAAGGCCGCTGGCGTGGCGCGCCTGGTATTTGTTTCCTCCATCGGCGCGGGTCTGGAGCGCACGCCCTACCAGATCGCCAAGCGAGAAGCCGAGCAGAAGTTAGCGGTGCTCTGTCGCGAGCTTTCCCTGGAACTGGTTGTACTGCGACCGCCTTTGGTCATTGGACCGCAGCCGCCCGGCAATCTGGCAACGCTGATGCGCTGGATCGACAAGGGGCGTCCTTTGCCCTTCGCCAGCGTTCAGAATGCCCGCAGCTTCATCGCCCGGGAAAATCTGGCCTCCGCGATCGCTGCCTGCCTCGATCACCCCAGCGCAGCCGGACGGCTCTTCGAGGTTGCGGACACCCCGCCCCTATCAACACCGGGGCTGATCAAGGCCCTGGCGCGGGCCATGGGCAAGCCTGCTCGGCTCTTTCCCATGCCGCCCGTGCTTCTGGGTGGCGTTCTTATGCTGCTGGGCCGCGGGGAGATGGCACAAAGTCTGTTGGGAAACCTGACTGCCAATCCGGCGGAGTTTCGCAACACTTTGGGCTGGAGGCCCACGGTATCTCTGGAAGCGGCGATCGAGGAAATGGCTCAGGCAAAGCTTGAGTAGAGACCGGTCAGGCCGCCGCCTTACGCGCCAGCAGTTCTTCGACCTGCTCGCAGGCGCGCGACACGACTTCGGGCCCGGCGCCCGGCTTATGGGCTTCCTCGCTTAAGACCCGCCGCCAGACACGCGCACCGGGCAGACCGTTGTAGAGCCCCAGAATATGCCGGGTGATGGATTTCAAGGGCACGCCGCGGCTCATCTGTCGCTCGATGTAGGGCAAGAGTTGCACAACAATCTCCCGCCGCTCCGGCACCGCGGCTTGGTCGCCGAAGAAGGCTCGATCCGCCGCCGCCATGATGTAGGGATTCTGATAGGCAGACCGGCCGATCATCACGCCGTCCACACCTTCGTCCAGATGCGCCGACGCTTCCTCCAGACTTTGAATACCGCCGTTGATCACGACAATCAGATCGGGGCGCTCCTGCTTCAAACGGTAGACGCTGCCGTAGATTAAAGGCGGCACCTCGCGGTTTTCCTTCGGGCTTAAGCCCTTTAGCCAGGCCTTGCGTGCATGGACGATGAAACAGTCCGCACCGCCTTCCTGGGAGACGATATCCACGAAGGCGCGCAAGTCCCCATAGTCGTCCATTTGGTCGATACCGATCCGGCACTTAACCGAAACCGGGATTTTCACCGCCTGGCGCATGGCCGCGACACCCGCCGCCACGACCGTCGGTTCGGCCATCAGGCAGGCACCGAAACGACCGTTCTGAACGCGGTCGCTGGGGCAACCAACGTTAAGGTTGATCTCGTCGTAACCGGCGGCTTCGCCCATGGCCGCCGCCTCGGCCAGCTCAGCCGGATCGCAGCCGCCGAGTTGCAACGCCACGGGATGCTCCGCCCTATCGAAGGCCAACAGGCGCTCACGCGGGCCGTGCAACAGGGCGCCGGTCGTCACCATCTCGGTATAGAGCAGCGTGCGCTTCGTCAGCAGCCTGAGGAAAAAACGATCATGCCGATCCGTCCAATCCATCATAGGCGCGACGCTCAGCCGCCGATCTATTGTAGTCTGTTGATTTCTCACAATAATTCTTGACGCCCTGAACTCTCACCAACTGCATTGATGCCGCTAAGGGGCAATTCTCTACCACGTCTGCCCCCTTCGAGTCATGGGCAGGCTTTCCCGCGACGCTTACGGCCGCGCCGAAAGCGGCGATTGCAAGGTATCTGCCGTTCGTTGTACCCCTTTTCTGACAGCTTGATCTCAGAGGAGACGCAGCATGGAAAGAGTCACCGGCGGTTGCCTCTGCGGCAAGGTCCGAATTGTAGCGTCGGGCCCGCCTTATCGGGTCGGTCTTTGTCACTGCCTCGACTGCCGCAAACATCACGGAGCGCTGTTTCACGCCTCGGCCATCTTTCCTCAGGATGCGGTGACGGTCGAGGGCGAAACACGCGACTACGCCGGACGGCATTTCTGCCCCGGCTGTGGCTCCTCCGTTTTCGCGCGCAGCGGCGACGAGGTCGAGGTGAATTTGGGGTCGCTCGATGCCCCCGACCAATTGAAACCCACTTACGAAAGCTGGATCGTTCGTCGCGAGTCCTGGCTGCCGCCCTTTCCGATTAAAAAACGATACGACCGCGACCGTGACAACACCGGCCGCTCCGAGGACTAGGCCGAAGAAAAAAAGGCGCCTAGCCCCCCGGTAACAGGACCGTGCCGTTCGGGGATACGGAGCACGCCAGGAAAGATTTTAGGACAGCGCCGGAAAATCACCTGTAAAGGTCGTTGTTCAAGTATCGCAGGCCGGTATCGATGACCACGGTCACAATCTTCTTTCCGGGTCCCAGTTCCCTGGCCCGCTGGAGGGCGGTCCAGATGTTGGCGCCTGAGGTTATGCCACCGAGCAGACCTTCGCACCGCGCCAAGGAACGCGCGCCCCAATAGGCGTCTTCATCTTTTACGGACACAACATGGTCAATCAGATCGCGCCGCAGAATCGACGGTACGAACGACAACCCGATTCCTTCGAGCTTGTGACTCCCGCTGGTGTCACCGCCCGATATATTGCGGACATGATAAGGTTCGATTGCGATGACCCGCGTTTTGGGGTTGTGGTCCTTCAGTATCTCCGCATTGCCGGAAATACAGCCGCCGCCGCCCGCTGCCATGACAAACTCGTCTATGGGACCGTCAATCTGCGAGATAATTTCACGCGCCATACCGTGATAACCCAGCTTATTGTCCAGGTTGTTCACCTGATCCGGCCAGAACGTGCCCGGCTTGTCCGCCAGATCCTTGGCGCGGGCGATCATCCGATTGATCACATCCGCGGTCAGAATACCCCCGTCCGCGTGAATGATTTCTACCTCCGCACCAAAGGCGCGCATGGTTTGCAGCTTCTCTTCGGAAAAGCCGTTTGAAGACACGAAACGGGCCTTATAGCCACGGGTTGCGCAAACCATCGCCAGGGAACTACCCGTACTGCCGCCGGTGTATTCGACGACGCATCCGCCTGGCTTCAGATCGCCACGCCGTTCTGCACCTTCAATCATCGACAGAGCCATTCTGTCTTTCATGCTGCCGGTCGGGTTGGCCCCCTCCCATTTCACAAATACATCCGCGCTGTCTGAACCAGGCAAATGGTTCAACTTGATCAATGGCGTGTTCCCGATCGCCCGCATCGATGTTCTCCGCAGTTGTGCGCCTAATGTCACTTGCATATTAAAAGTTACTGCCGACGTCAAACTTTCATTTTAAAAGTGACCACTGTATGAAGGAGCAGGTAAAAACTCTTGGAGCAGGATATGCCGCATCAGCATCATGACTTTCGCTCGCGCTGCTCAATTGCCCGAAGTTTGGAAATTCTGGGCGATAAATGGACTTTATTGGTCGTGCGCGACCTGTTGTGGCACGGGAAGCACACTTTCCGGGATCTGCAAGGCAGCGAGGAGCGCATGCCAACCAACCTGCTATCAGAACGCCTGAAGCGACTGATGGAATGGGGATTGGTACGGCGCGAACCCTACCAGGATCGGCCGCTTCGCTATTGCTACTATTTGACCGACAAGGGGATCGAGTTGGAACCCATCCTCTTGCAGATCATGAGCTGGGGACATTCTCATCTGGGAGGCGGGCTTTATGATCCAGCTCAGGACAAGACCGTGGCTGAAGCGCGCTTCTAGACGTTAGCGGACACTGGCCTCCGCCTGCCTTCAGGCCCGGGGCGTCAGCGCGAATAACCTAGCTTTTCCATCAGGGGGCCGAAGGTCGTCGTTATCGGCGCAAAGACGCCCTGGTCCTCAACCTCCTGCCATTGCTTGGCGCGGCCCTTTCTGAAAAACCCGCCCTCGCGTACGGCCTCCTTGAAGCCGCCACGCAATTCGGCCTCCTTCAGGGAAGAGAAGGAGGTTTCCTCGACCACCCGTGCGATCTCGGCCATGGAATGGGAAAACCCGAGCGTCCGGCTAATCGTCGCGATAGACTTGGCCGGATTGGTGTGCATGTCCTCGTAGCGAAGCAGCAACAATGGAAAGCGCTTTTGCTGGGTCCAGCTCTTCACATGCAGGCCCCAGCTGCCCAACATCTCTGCCTTACCCGGCTCGCCCTTCCTGGTGATGAACTTCTCGGGATTGCAGAGCGCTGCCACGGCATCCGCCAGGCCGCATTGAAAATGATAGGAATAGGAAATCGCCACGTCGCGCGGATCGCGCACGACGTAAATCGCCCCCTCGGTCATCTCACTGTCCGGAAAAGGCACGCCTCCAAAACGCGCGGCGATGTTATGGGTCTTCATGAAGACCCGGTCCCGCGTCGCCTCAGAAACCAGGAAAGCCTGGACATCGCGCCAGTATGCGCTGGCTGCCCCCTGCACACCCTCGGCCAGCGGCAGCTTGCGGTCCTTGATATAGCTGTTCGTCGCGCCGTTGAAGGACGGCGGCAAGAGATTCAAATCCAGCGCCTCGCCCTGCGACAACAAACGGTCGACAATGGTACGCAACCAAGTGTTTCCGCTCTTTGGATAACTCGCCAACCAAAGGATTTTCGCCATCGCCCCGACACCACCCGTCCAATTGCTGTCTTACTAACGTCCTGCCCTCCTTACCTCGCACAGAGCCTTGCCGCGAGGCAACCACCCAGATCATGCTTTGTAGTGAGGCCTGCGACGCTTATGACCTTTGCCCTACCGCACTCTGGACCTTATGCTGCGCCCACCACAACAACCCGGAGAGAATCCCCGTGAGACCGATGTTCAGCTTCTTTGCCGCCGTGCTCCTCCTTGCCGCCACGCAAGCCATGGCAAGTGATCTCTCCACCAACAACGCCTGGTCGCGGGTCACCATGGGTGCCGGACATACAGGAGCCGTCTTTTTGGAGATCACCAACCAGAGCCAGGAGCCGCGACGTCTGGTCTCGGCGGAAACGAGCCTTGCCGAGCGCGCAGAGGTGCACAGCAATGAAATGGTCGACGGCGTCATGAAAATGCGCCGCATGGAGGAAATCGAGATTCCAGCGGGCGAAACCGTGACCCTGGAGCCTGGTGGCCTGCATGTCATGCTTTTCGGGCTGACCCAGGCGCTTAAGGAAGGTGAGCACTTTGATGTCAAGCTGATGTTCGACGACGGCGCGGAGGTCACGGCGACCGTGATGGTCATGCCGATTGGCCACATGGGTGGCGCTATGGACGGCCATATGGGCAACCACTCCGGCTCCAGCCACACGACCAACTGACTCCCAGGACTCCAACCCCCGGCGGAAATCGTCACCTAGACAGGATTGCCGCTGCCGCCAGACGGCCAGACAAGACGGCGCTCTCGATCGTGGCTGGATAACCGGTATCGCACCAATCGCCGGCGATAAACAGGTTGGAGAACGCCGTGCGACTTGCGCGACGGCGCCCTGCCGCAGCCGGACTTTGCAAGGGAGTTGCGCGGCGTTCCTTGATGACCCGGAAAGGCGGCGTATCGATCTCGCCCAGTTGCAAGGCCGCTGCCACTTCGGGCCATAGCATTTGGGCCAGTGTCTCCGGTGCATCCGCCATCCAGCGCTCGCCATCGCTGATCGTTACGCTAACCACATCGCCGCGCCTGAAAATCCACTGAATCCTACCGCCCAGAACACCCAGGAAGGGCTCCAGGGTCTTGTGATCGACCGACTTGGGCAATCGGTAATGCAGATTGACGATGGCCTTGGTTTCCACTTGAGGGAGGAAGCGTTCCTGCAACGCATCGCAGCCCCAGGGCGGAATGGCCAGGACGACAGCCTCCCCCGGCTTCAAATCACTGCGCCCGGCGGCAAACTCGAGATGATCGACGCCTCCGGCCGACAGGCCGATATCCTTTAATCGATGATGATAAAGCGGCTGAATGTTTCTTTGCGCCAGAAACGCCAGGGCCGGCTCGACCAGCGCCGGGCCGAGGCCCTCGGCGGGCAGTAGCGGGCGACAGGCGGCTGCGCCCTTGAACAAGGTTTGTCGCAGTACCCGAGCGAGAAGGCTTGCCGACACCGCCTCCGGCGGGCCGTTCATCACAGCCAGGGTCAAGGGTTCGATCAAAGGGCGATACAGTGCGTGGTTGGATGACACGAGGTCCGTCACCACCGCCCCCTCGCGGACAAACAGAAATCGCAGCAGCGCCGACAGGTCGCGCGGGCGCACGCCGGGCAAGGCTTTGCAAATGCCCAGGGCGCCTTTCAGCCGGCCGGATTCCAAATTCAGGGCCCAACGGCGCGTGTCGGCAAGATCGACGAAGGGAAAGCGCGCCGGCAAATTCTCGCGCAGCCCGCGTCTTGCATCCAGAAGATCGAGATAAGCCAGGACCTCGCGGTTGGCACTGAGCAGCAGATGGTTACCGTTATCCAGAAGGCATTCGAGGGCTGGATCCCGATAGCTCCGACAGCGCCCGCCGGCGTGACCGGATTGCTCGTAAAGCAGAGGCTTCAGGCCCGCCGCCGCCAGTCGAACCGCCGCGCTCAATCCGGCCAATCCGCAACCGATGACATGTACCCTGCTCATCGCCGCAGCAGTTCCCGGCAAACAAGCCATAGCTTCTCTGGAGCGGAAAGGCGCACAGGTTCATGTGGCCGCCAGCCTTGGTTCGACAGCTTGACCAGCAAGCGGGCATAGAACGCTAGCATGATCCGTGGCGCCAACAAGGAGCGGCTGCCGCGCCGCTGAATCTCGCTGCGCGCTTCGGCAAAGTCCGCTTCGGCGTGCCTGGCCACCCGACCGCAAGCCAACGCCAGTTTGGGGTCGCGCAGGACCGCATCAGGAAGGGATGATTCGATCCCGGCCTCGGCCAGAATTTCGGCAGGCAGATAGAGTCTTCCCCGACGCGCATCCTCGGCCAAATCCCGCAAGATGTTGGTGAGTTGCAGGGCTTCGCCAAGCGCGATGGCCAAGCGGTCATCCGCCGTCGCCGGAAAACCCAAGATACGCAGGGTCAGCACACCGATCGAGCCGGCGACCCGGCGGCAGTACTGCGCGAGATCCTGCCAGGGAGGCGCGCAAACCGGCGTCGCCAGGTCCGACGCCATGCCCTCGATCAGGGCCAGAAACTCCGCTTTCGGCAGATCAAACTCCGCAATCGGACCCTGCAAGGCCTTGCCAATCAGTGTCTGTGGGCGTCCCGCATAAAGCGTTTCGATCTCCTCGCGCCAGGCGTCCAAACCCGCCAAACGCTCCTTTACAGGACCGTCGCCGTCGGCCACATCGTCAACGGCCCGGCTGAAGGCGTAAAGCGCATACATGCCGCGCCTGCGCGGGGCCGAGACAAGGCGCATGCCCCAGAAAAAGGAACTGCCGGAATCGCGCACGATTCGCAGTGCTTCCCTCTCCGCTGCCGCCGCGTCCATCATGTCGTCTCCCTTCGCGGACCCATTGCGGCAATGAAGCCGGATAGGGCCGCAACCAGGAAATCGAACCGGGACAGCCGGATCGACCGGGCCAAAGGATCGCGCTTGCGCAGGCGTAACAGCAATTTTACGGCAAGGGCTTGTGTGGTGGCCGCCTGAAAAGCCAGGCGCCGGTCTTTAATACAGCGAGCGAGCGGCGCTGATTTGGACAGCAGTCGCCCCGTTTCATCAAGACAACGGTCCAACACTTGGCGCAATCCCGGTGAACTGGCTTCTGCTTCCAGGTCCCCGATATCGCAGCCGCATTCGGCCATCCAATTCCCCGGTAGATAACAGCGGGTAAGGGCTTGCCAGTCCGACTTGCAATCTTGCAAATGGTTGAGGATCTGCAGCCCGCTGCAAAGCGCATCACTCTGCGCTTCAAGCGCTGCATCCTCGCCGTGAAGCGCAAGCAGAAAGCGGCCCACCGGATTCGCTGAGTGTCGGCAGTAGGCTCGCAGATCACTCCAGGTTGCGATCTCCACACCCTCCGCATCTTGACGAAAGGCAGTCAGCAACTGACCGGCGAGATCGAGCGGCAACGCCCGGTTCATCAGTTCTCTCCGGAGTGCGAGTGCAGGCTGAATCGGTCCCGTTCCTTCCAACAATCCTTTCTCGAAGGCAGCGAGATCAGCAAGCTTGCGCTCGGCCGGGATGTCTGGCGCATCAGCCACATCGTCGGCTGCGCGGGCGAAAGCGTAGTAAGCCAACACCGTGTCGCGCTTGTCGCGCGCCAACAGGCGCGACGCCACTGGGAAGTTCTCCTGTGACGCTGTCTTACCCTGGAGTGGTTCATTGGGTTCCCGCTGTTTCATGGCAGCCACGCTAACCGATCCCAAAGACCCTGTCGCGCGCCTCAGGATGGTGTAAGCGCTCTGAAGCGCTTGAGGAACCGGGCCCGCGCCTGATCCGGTTTCAAAGGAGCAAGACGAAGGTCCTGCACGTGGCTTCCCGGCTGCCCAAAAAACTTCCGTGCCTCCTTATCGCCGAACCCGGCAAGCTGTGTGGCTTCCAGGTAGGCCGCGACGTGATCGGCGCGCTTGATCACCCGCTGAGCCTCCTTGCTCAATTGCGGCGGCAGCCCGAAGCGAATATGAATCGCCTCCATCAGGCGGTTCTCGAAGGCCTTGTAGTCGAAACCGACCGCCGCCTTGAAGGGCGAGATCAAGTCGCCGACGACATACTCCGATGCATCGTGCAGTAGAGCCGCCAGCAACCACTTATTGGGTGCCTGAGGGCGCAGGCGTGAGACAACTTCCTCTACCAACAGACTGTGCTGTGCGACCGAAAAAGACCAATCTCCCACGGTCTGTCCGTTCCAGCGGGCGACACGAGAGAGACCCAGCGCTATGTCCTCGATCTCGACATCCAGCGGGGTTGGGTCAAGTAGGTCAAGACGGCGACCCGACAACATTCGCTGCCATGCCCGGGGAGCGGTTTTGCTTTCACGACGAACCGCCACGCTCAAAGCCCCCCATAGGCGACGAAGGCGGGATTCTCGAACCCCGCCTTGCCATAGACGAAAGCGGCGCCGTCGCTGCGCTCAACGCGTCCCCCGGCGGCCAGCAGGACCGCATGGCCCGCGGCGGTATCCCACTCCATCGTGCGCCCGAAGCGGGGATAGAGGTCGGCCTGTCCACTGGCGATCAGGCAGAACTTCAACGATGAACCCGCGGACACCCGCTCGGCGACCTTGAACCGCGACAGGAAGTGATCCAGTTCGCCGCCGCTGCCGTGGCGGCGGCTGGCAATAACGGTTATGGCGTCCATCTGCGCCGAGCGTACGCGTACGGATACGGCATCGGTCCCTTGATCTCGAAATGCTGCACTTCCCGGTCCGGCACCGGTCCAGGTTCTATCCAGTGCCGGCGCATGCACGACACCCAACACCGGCAAACCGCTTTCTATCAGGGCGATGTTGACGGTGAACTCGCCGTTTCGGCTGAGGAATTCCTTGGTGCCATCCAGCGGATCGACCAACCAGAAAAGGCCGCCCGAAAGATCCGGCAGGCGTTCAGGTGCGAAACTTTCCTCGGTAATGATCGGAATCTCTGGGGTCAGGTTGCCCAACGCCGAGAGGATCAATGCGTCGGCCGCCTCATCTGCCGCCGTGACCGGCGACGCATCGTCTTTCTGCCTTTCGGCGGTACGACTCTCGTCACGATAGATATCCAGGATCGCCCGCCCGGCATCCTCGGCGATCGCGGTTACTTTGGGCAACAAGGCCGCTATGTCGTTCACTCGGCGGCCTCCCCTTTTTGATCGCCTAGCCCGTTGGCTAGCCGCCAAAGTTTTTCCGGCGTTACAGGCATGTCCAGATGCCGCACGCCCAATGGCTTCAAGGCGTCGACCAACGCGTTGACAATCGCTGGCGGCGCGCCGATGGCCCCTGCCTCGCCCGCGCCCTTGATCCCGAAAGGATTGGTTGCGCAGGGAATATCCTGGATAAATTCCAAGTCGATCCGGGGCATGTCGTCGGCGCGCGGCATGCCGTAATCCATAAAGGAGCCGGTCAACAACTGCCCGCTCTCGGGATCGTAGGCCGTGACCTCCAGCAATGCCTGCCCCAAGCCTTGCGCCAAGCCGCCATGAACCTGTCCGGCGACCAGCAATGGATTGACGATAGTGCCAAAATCGTCGACGACCGTGTAACGATCGATGATCAAACGGCCGGTCTCTGGATCGATCTCCAGTTCGCAAACATGGCAGCCGTTGGGGTAGGTTAGCGGCGGGTTCTTAGCAATATGGGCTTCCAGAACCTCGCCGCGCAGTGCCTCCGGCAAGCTTTCGGACTGCGCATAGACCTTCCGCGCTATCTCGGCCAACCCCACGTGACGGTCGGTGCCGACGATGGCGAACTTGGCATCCGCAAGCTCGATATCCTCGGGCGCGGCTTCCAGAAGAAATCCGGCGATGCGACGCAAGCGCTCAATAACCTTTTCGCTAGCGCCTTCAATCGCCAAGCGCCCCATCAAAAGGGATCGGGATCCACCCGTGCCGGAGCCCTGGGACAGTTCATCGCTGTCGCCCTGGCGCAGCCGTACCATAGCCGGGTCTATGCCGATCTGTTCTGCCATGATCTGGGCATAGGCCGTCGCGTGCCCCTGGCCATTCGTCTGCGTTCCGACGAAAACCGTCATGCCGCCGTCTTCATCCAGGCGAACCCTGGCTTCCTCCTCGCCGATACCCGCGCAGGCCTCGATATAACAACCGATGCCGATACCGCGATACCGTCCTGCCTTGGCCGCAGCCTCCTTGCGAGAAACCGACCCCGACCAATCCGCTTTCTCCAAGGCGCGCTCCATGACCCGCGTGAAATCCCCGGAATCATAGGTAATTCCGGTTGCGGTATCGAAGGGCATGGCCGTCTTAGGAATGAAATTGCGGCGTCGAAATTCCTCCGGCGTCAGGCCTATTTCGGTAGCGGCATAGTCAGCCAAACGCTCCAGCAGATACGCCGCTTCGGGACGCCCGGCCCCCCGATAAGCGTCAACCGGAACCGTGTGGGTCAGAACGCACTTCACTTCACAATAAACAGCCTCCAGGCCATAAAGACCGGAGAGCATTTTCGCGCCGGCGGCCGTTGGAATATAGGGCCCGAAGTTGGATAGATACCCACCCAGGTTCGCCAGGGTCGATACATGCAGGGCCTTCATCCGCCCCTGAGCGTCGAGGCCCACGCGGACTTTGCTAAGGTGATCGCGCCCCTGGCTGTCGGACTGGAAGGATTCGCTTCGCGTGCCGTTCCATACCACCGGCAGGCCGAGATCGCGTGCCGCAAACAACACCAGCACCTGTTCGGCATAGAGAAAAATCTTCATGCCGAAGCCGCCGCCGACGTCCGGTGTCAAAACACGGAACCGGTCACGCGGAAGCTTGAAAATCTTGTCCGCCAACTGATCACGCAGCTTGAAAACGCCCTGGGTCGACGTGGTCAAGGTGAAACGGCCGCTGGCTGGGTCGTATTCCCCAATGGCGTTCCGGGGTTCAAGCGAATTGACGACGATCCTGCTGTTGACCAGCGAAAGCTCAACGACCCGTTCGGCGGACTCCAGCAAAGCCTCGGTCTTTGCCGCATCACCGATGTCCCAATCGAAGCACACATTTCCCGGCACCTCGTCGAAAACCTGCGGCGCGCCTGGGGCGATGGCTGCTTCCAGGTCCACCACGGCTTCCAGATCATCAAAGTCGACCATGATGGCTTCGGCGGCATCTTGTGCCTGCTCCAAGGTCTCGGCGACCACGAAAGCAACGGGATCGCCGACGTGGCGCACCTTACCGCGCGCCAGCACGGGATGGCCGGGCGTAATGGCTTGCTTGCCACCCTTTCCGGGGAAGAGCGTCAAACAGGGGATATCACCAATCCCGGCGGCATCGAGTTCAGCGTGGGTATAGACGGCGCGCACGCCGGGGAAGGCCCGTGCATCCTCGCAATCGATCGATGCCAGCACCGCATGCGCATGCGGACTGCGCAGCACGACCGCTTGAAGCGCCCCTTCCGGACGCTGATCGTCGGTATAGCTTCCCTCGCCGGTCAAGAGCCGTTGGTCTTCAAAGCGCCTCAGCGGCTGGCCCACCCCGAATTTTTTCATGCTCTCTCCTCTAAAAGCCAGTTGGCCACTTCCACGCGGGAAGCCATGCTTACAAGGCTGGAAACCCTGCGACCTTCGCTCGCCGCGATCTTAGGGAGAGAGTTGCCGGGCAACAAGGCATCATGGCCGCCATTTGCGATCACGACCGTGCGCCGGACGGGTGCGGCGACCAAAGCTTGTCGCCGTCTACTACGCCCTGGTCTTGTCGACGGTGCCCTGAGGGAGGAACTGCTTTTACTAGTCGAGCGAAGGCCGCGCCTGCCCTCGGCGCTCCAACGCTTCCGCGCGGTCCGAGGCCAAATCTTGGGCACTCACCCGCCCTGTGGAGGCCACGCCGAACGATGCCGGATCGCGCGGTTCCAGCAGGCAGACGGCGAAGGTTGATTCCTGACACTTCAAGGTGGAATCGCCGACAGGAAAGGCCCCGTCGCTGAAACCGATGAACGACCGCCCATCGGCAATCGCATTTCCGAGGAACGTGGTATTGCGCCCGATCAACTCAAGGCTCGCGTTGTGGCTAACCTGGGCATCGCCTTCCACCATGGCTTCATTCAGCACCACGGTAGCGGAATGATCCGCCTCGATCGCCATGCGGTCGAAAGGTCCCTCCGGCCAGGGAAAAGCATGGCCCGGTTCGTAGGCAAGATAGAAATCGATGTCGTCAGGGAGAATCGGCAGGGCATTGTGCCGTCCGCCTTGCGTGACCGACAGAGCCGCATGGTTGTTGTCGTAGATGCGGGCGAGGCTCGTGACGCTATCCCCGCCGACGTTACGAAGGCCGACGCCGTTCTTACCCTCTCCAAAGCCATTATTGTAGATGTCAATGATGTCGCCACGGTAGCGCCCCCCATGGTGCACTGCGACTCCATCGCCACCATTGTCGCCATAGATGCTCAGGAAATCATTGAAGATTGCAGCATCCGACACTCTGAGCCCGGCATCGCCGTTGTTTGCCGAATAGCAGCCAATACAATTGGCCAAAGTTGATCCGCTGACCCAAATCCCGCTTTCCGAGTTCTCTCTGATTGCCGGTGTAAACCCCACAAGCACCGTTGCGCCCGAGGCAAAGACACCGAACTCGTACCCCTCAACGAATATTGCATCTAGCAGCGCTGAGGAATCTATGAGGTTAACACCAACGCCTTCGCCCTCTGCCGACGGGCCGTTAAATGCCAGACCGTGCAGCGTGATGCCGGTCGAATTCCTTATGGTGACGCCCCTGCCTGTCAGAGTCGGCATGAAGCCATCTGGCAGGTAGGGATTCACAGCCGTTACGGTCAGGTGTGACTTGTCCCTGATTACAAACGAGGCCGCAGCACCGCTGCAGTCGCTCAAGATGTAGATGATCGTGTGCTGGCCGGGCGTATCGGCGTCTATCGCATCTTGCGGATCCTCGCCCGCCGCGCAGTCAACTTCGACTTCAACAACCGGCAGGTCCGGCGGCGGCGTGAAAGCGGAGATGACCTCCGGCGCTAAGTCGGCCAGCCCAATCGTGCCGTCGGCGATCTTGTCGCCGCCGATATCGCCCCTCAGTTTCCAATGGGGAATATCGCCCCGCAGCTTGGCCGCCGGGATGTCGCCCCGAAGTTTGGCTGCCGGGATGTCGCCCCGAAGTTTGGCCGCCGGGATGTCGCCGATCAACTTCCAAGGCGGAATAGAATTGTTCTCAAGATGGCTTCCACCATTTAAGGAGCCCGGAACCACTTCGGAGCCCTCGACGCAAGCTAGGCAATCGAGGTCTGAGGCCGTTTGTGCCCGGGAACCAAATGGCAGGAAACCTACAACCACGGCGAGGCATAAAAAAGCCGCCGAGAGTTTCGAGCTCCAGTTCATGCCGCACCCCTTTTCCTCCGCGCCACCGAGATCATTCCGAACGGAAGACACTCGTTAAATTGGCTTTCGTCTTTGTCATCCCGCACCGATCATCGCCTCATGGCTCACTCGGCCTACCATCTTTTACTTTTTTAGATCGCTGATGGATGGATGAACGTACTAGCGGGCGAGAGGTGGCTTTATGATCATGCAGGGACGAGGACTGTGTCATGCATCAATTTGTATCTAATTGTAGGACTGTGACGAGAGCCGCCGGAATACAGCGCTTTAACGATAGCCCCCTGCGCTTGAATTCGCGGTCTCGCGGGCCATTACAGGCCCGCCACGGTCTCTTCCATGAGGAAATCCACCACTGACTTCAGTGCGTCTTCCTTGCTCGCTCCTTGATCCAGCGCGCGGTGGTAAAGTGCGAGCTGCCGGTGTGCCGATGTCTTTCGCTGGATGATCTCGCGGGCCCGCTCCACCTCCTCCAGACAATCGAGTGCCAGGGCGTCCTCGCGCACCAGATCGAGTATCTCTTCCAACAGATCGGGATAGGGCACGATCACGCCCTTGCCGAAATCGATCAGCCCCTCGTCCACGCCATAGCGTTGGGCGCGCCAGCGGTTCTCCTGCACCAGCATCAATCCATAGCGTCGCCAACGTTGATTGCTGCGTTTGAGCCGGTAGAGCATCCGCAGCAAGCACAGATAGAGCGCTGCCACCGTGATGCCGTCCTCCAGGCGCGTACAGACATCGGGGATGCGCAATTCAAGCGTGGGGAAACGCTGGCTCGGCCGCACATCCCACCAAAGCTTGCTGGCATCCTCGATCACACCGGCGGCGATCAGCACATCGATATGCCGCTTGAACTCTCCATAGCTATCGAAGCTCTCCGGCAAACCGGTACGCGGGAGCTCGTCGAACACGGCGATACGATAGGACTTGAGGCCGCTTTCCTGTCCCCGCCAGAAGGGCGAGGAAGTCGAAAGCGCCAGAAGGTGCGGCAGAAAATAGGTGATCTGGCCCATCAGGTCACAGCGCAACTCGTCATCATCCAAGCCGACATGAACATGCATGCCGCAGATCACCAGACGGCGCGCCACACCCTGCATATCACGGGCCAGTATGTTATAACGTTCTTTATCTGTATGTTGCTGCACGTCCCACGCGGCGAAAGGGTGGGTCGAGGCGGCGATCGGGGCCAATCCGTGCCGCCCGGCGGTTTCGGCCACCACGCGGCGCAACTGCGCGACTTCCTTGGCGGCTTGCTTGATATTGTCGCACTTGCGTGTGCCGATTTCGATCTGCGCCTGCAAAAATTCAGGCGTCACCTGCCCTTCAGGCAAGGCAGCCACGCATTCATCGATCAGGGTTTTGGGAACGCTCTGGCACAGATCGCGCGTGCTCTTGTCGACAAGGAGATACTCCTCCTCAATCCCTACCGTGAAGCTGGGTTCCGTCACGCTGCCGCTCCTCGTTCCAGTTCCGGTCCAGGTCCGCCTTTGCAAGGATGGACGAAAGTGTCTCTGCCAGCAAGCTGGCCCAGTATTCCTGACCGGCGGGCGTATCGATCAGATCCTGGCGAATTTCAAAGAGGATGTTGGCAAGCCCGCGCGGTTCGGCATGGCGATGCACGGTGCAGCCGTGGCCGTCCTGCCCAGAATAAGGGACGTTGTCACCAACGATCAGACCGCGACCGCGTAAGTCTTCGAAGGCCAGATTCGGCAAGCGCGGATCGTCGTTCCATAGAATGCAGGCCTCCCAGGGGCGACGCTCGCTTCGGATCATGGGCGTCATGGAATGCAGCGATACGAAGGCTGGGCGAGGCCCCGTCTCCAGCATCCGGTCGAGCTGGCTGGCGATTGCCGCATGATAGGGGTCGTAGAAGGTCGCCTTGCGCAGCGCCAGTTCGGCGGCGGTGAGCGATTGGTTAGCCGCGATGATTGTGCCGTCGCTGACCGCCGCGGCCAGGGTCGGATCGTCGGGTGGGCGATTGGGATCGGCGATCAGCCGAGAGAAGTGGCTGAGGATTGCAGGGACATCGAGGAGAGCCGAGAGCCGCTCCGCGACCCCGGCAATGCCGATGTCGTAGGCGATATGGCGGCTAATCTCGTCGGGCGGCAAGCCAAGTCCGTCCAGCGCGCGCGGCACGAAGTTCGTTGCATGGTCGCAAACCAGCAAGGCCCTCCGTCCACGGCCTTCCGGGTTGAGCAAGCGGAAGGGCGCGGGTTCATCCGGTGCCAAAAGCGGCGACGGCCCTGCGTGCTCTTGGCTCTTGAAGCGCGGCATTTCCTGGGTCAAATTCTCGGACATGGGGATGCGACTATAACCTCCCCGGCAACAAGCATTCAACGTTCGGCTCCGGCTTTGGTCAGCATTGGCCGCACCGCAGCTGGGCGCTCATCGAAGGACAGATCATGAAGGGCCATCACACCTTCTTCTGCATAGACGGACATACCTGCGGCAACCCGGTCAGGCTCGTGGCGGGCGGCGGGCCGCTTTTGCAGGGCGCCAGCATGAGCGAGCGACGCCAGGACTTCCTCAAGCACTTCGACTGGATTCGCACCGGCTTGATGTTCGAGCCGCGCGGACACGACATGATGTCCGGCTCCATCCTCTATCCGGCGACGCGCGAGGATTGCGACATCGGCGTCCTCTATATCGAGACCAGCGGTTGCCTGCCGATGTGCGGGCACGGCACCATCGGCACCGTCACCTTCGCCATCGAGCGTGGTTTGGCGACCCCGCGCGAACCCGGGCTGCTACGCCTGGAAACGCCGGCGGGCCGGGTGGATGCCTACTACACGCAAAACGGCGCGCATGTGGATTCGGTCCGCATCGTCAATATCGGCTCCTATCTGGCGGCCGAAGGCGTCACGGTCGACTGCCCGGAGCTAGGGCGCCTGACGGTCGATATCTCTTACGGCGGCAATTTTTACGCCATCGTCGAGCCGCAGGAGAATTACCAGGACATGGCCCAGCTTTCGCCGGGCGATATCCAGCGCCTCTCCCCGCAGTTGCGGCGCATTCTAAACGAGACACTGGAAGTGGTTCACCCGGAGAACGAAACCATCCGGGGCGTCAGCCACATCCTCTGGACCGGCGCGCCCACGGTCGCGGGCGCCGACGCGCGCAATGCGGTTTTCTATGGCGACAAGGCCATCGACCGCAGCCCCTGTGGCACCGGAACCTCGGCCCGCATGGCCCAGCTTGCCGCCAAGGGCCGTTTGAAGGTCGGCGACAGTTTCGTTCACGAATCGATCATCGGCTCGCTATTCAAGGGCCGGGTCGAGAGCGAAACGACGGTCGGTAACAAGCCGGGCATCATTCCTTCGATCGAGGGTTGGGCGCGCATCACCGGCTTCAACACGATCTTCATCGACGAGCGCGACCCCTTTGCCGAGGGCTTCCTCGTGGTTTAATGGGATGACAGGCCTCGCAAGGGTACCTACATAGAAACCATGAGCCGAGACTTGATCATTCAGGAGGCAAACATGAGCGACGATAAAACGATCCAGGCGGAAGCCGCGGCGTTTCGCAGGTTGGTCGAACACCTTCGCAAGCGCACCGACGTGCAGAACATCGACCTGATGAACCAAGCCGGTTTCTGCCGCAACTGCCTGTCGAAATGGTATCACGCCGCGCTCACGGATCTCGGCGCGGAACAGGAGTACGAGGAAAGCCGTTCGGAGATTTACGGCATGCCCTACAACGAATGGAAGAAGCGCTACCACACCGAGCCGACCGCCGAGCAACAGGCGGAGTTCCTGCGTAGCCAATCCCAAGCCAATCACTAACCCGTAATCCGGTCATTCGGGGGTATCCGAGGGGGTATCCGAGGGTGCATCCGGGGGCGCTTGCCAGTGGCTTTGCCGCGGGCTAGTCTCCCCGCCCGCAGCAAAGCTTCCGGCCTCGTTCTGAACAGCGGAGGCCGGACGGCGATCAGTACTGATTTGTCAGACCAACAGATTTGAAGGAGTGCCAGCATGGCGGATGTCGCCGGCGTGACGGGTGAGCAGCTAAAATCCTACATCGAGCGCATCGAGCGCCTTGAAGAAGAGAAGAAAGCGCTGGCTGAAGACGTCAAGGAAGTCTATGCCGAAGCCAAAGGCAACGGTTTCGATACCAAGGTCATGCGCAAGCTGATCAGCCTCCGGAAGATGAACGCCAGCGACCGCGCTGAGCAGGAAGAACTCCTCGATCTCTACAAAACCGCCATCGGCATGGCGTAACGCCGGACGACCTCCGCGCCTCTTGTCGGTTCCCTGTCGGGGCTTCGCCCCTCCGCGCCTCTTGTCGGTTCCCTGTCGGGGCTCACGCCCCTCCGCGCCTCTTGTTGGTTCCCTGTCGGGGCTCACGCCCCTCCGCGCCTTTTGTTGGCCGCCCTCACCCTTCGAGAGGAGGCTCCGCCTCTCCTCAGGGTGAGGGTTATGGCGACGGGTTGAAGACCCCTCATCCTGAGGAGGTAACGCAGTCACCGTCTCGAAGGATGAGGGCGAGGCGTTTCACCTCTATACAACCTCTTGCTGTTTACGCGTCCGCGCACTATCTTACTAGTGGTTGCCAGGACGTCAGGAAAATCGCTAGGTCCTGGGGGTTATCCTGCCTTAGCAGCAGTGAAACCGTATGTGGGAGGTAGGCGACCCACCCTGGCAACCACCTGTTCGATCTCTTGATTTAGATTACATACACCCTTAAATTGATATTGTGATCGTCGTGACGTCAGGGAATACGCTTGATCCTGGGCGCCGTTGGCTTTGGCCCGTGGCGGTATGTGGGAGATGGGCGACCCACCGCGATGATCACACCCATAGCCCTCTGAAGACATACAACCTCTTGCTGTTTAAGCGCCATCGCACTATCTTACCAGTGGTTGCCAGGACGTCAGGGAATACGCTTTGTCCTGGGGGTTGTCCTGCCTTAGCAGCAGCGAAACCGTATGTGGGAGATGGGCGACCCACCCTGGCAACCACCTCTTTTCATAGGGCCCGTTTCTAACAAGCCGCCGGTCCAGGAAACTGGATTTATCCGGTCAATCCAAGCCACCTTGAATGATGTCAAAGAGGCCCTCATCCGTAAGGCTGTCCGATGGTACCCTGCCCGCACTGATGACCGTGGGCTGTACGGTTCTTCCGTTCCTCGTCTTAGTTGAGAATTCGATATCCACGACGAATTTCGCGGACTTGCTGTCTTCGCCCGGTATCTCAACGACATAAAGCAAGCGATTGTTGCCGTTCCGCGCTTTATCTGCCTTGTCGAACAGCACGGCCTTTGGGTTGGCCAGGGCGTCGGGCATCTTCCGGATCATCTCTTGGGGCAGGGCCCTTCCACCGGCAGTCTTGGAGTCACGAAGCATGCGTAAGATTCGCTGATCTGAAGCAACGATGGCGTCGGTCGTAATCTCGATGCCCTTTTCTTCCAGGAAGCCCTTGACTTCCGGGCTCAGCCGGCCCGCCGGGACGACGCGGGCCTTGCTGCTGGCGCGGCCGGTCTCGATCATCTCCCCCGCCCAGTCGGAAAATTCCTTTGCATGACGCTCGGGGTTTCGCGTCGCCTGTCGGGCGGCAATGCCAAGGAAGGAAGAGGCCAGGCCCTTGACGCCCAACCCGGCGATCTTTGCGGCCTTGCCTGCGACCGGCACGGTCCCCAGGCCATCCAACAGTGTCATGGCGCCGTTGAAGGCGGCTCCCAGCATGTCGCCTTCTTCCAGCGACTTGGCGGTCGCCTCGAAGGACTCCACCGCATCCTCGGCGCTGCGTAGTTCGCCGATGCCAGGCAGCAGATCGAGGATCAGACCGCCCAGGGCGTCAGCCCCCTCCAGACGGCGGAATTCTGGCTCCGGCGGGGCGACGCCTTGCGCCTCCAGGTCCTGCAGCAAGGCATCGAGGCCTTCGTCGTGCTGCTTTTCCAGGGCCACCAGGGCCTGGGTGTCGGGGATCGGCTGATTGAGAAGGCGCTGGCGTTCCTCCTGAAAGGACTGACTGCTCGCCTCGGCCTTCACGGCCTCCAGATCCGCCTGGGCCGGGGCCTCGTTGCGCACCGCATCGAAGTCTGCCGGCGGATCGGCTTTTACTGGATCATCCTGCGGTTTGGCTGCTGCTTGGCTGGGGCTACCGGCGCCGCTGCTGCCAGCGTCGCCCCCCTTCGAGACGAGGCTTCGCCTCTCCTCAGGGTGAGGGTTATGGCGACGGGTTGAAGACCCCTCATCCGGAGGAGGTGACGCAGTCACCGTCTCGAAGGATGGCGAGGGCACGCTCTCCTCGCGGATGGCCTTCTCGCCCGCCAGGGCGGCCATCATGGCCTTGGCCTCCTCGGCGCGGGTGGCGATCAGCTTGGCGGTCAAGGGGTCATCGGCGTTGGCGCTCTGTTCGGCCAGCGTGGTCTCGGCCGCCGAGATCAGGCCTTCGGCCTCCAGCAGGTCATCCTCGTCGGTATCGGGCAGCCGGGCATTCAGGAACGCCAG
>NZ_JACHXA010000013.1 GCF_014191775.1 Limibacillus halophilus
GCCAAAAGGCCGGACACATGACCGCACCCCGCAACGATCGTCAGAAGCTCAAATCAACCCTTGCGCAAACGGGGCCGTCCACACATGACAGCTCCATGCGAAGAGATTAGCAGTTCAGAATTCGTGGTCCAGCCGCAACCAAGGGCAGCAGGTTGGAGAAGTGGGTGGTCAGATTAGCAGTTCAGAATTCGTGGTCCAGCCGCAACTCGCGAAATTGAGGGAACCACAACAGCACAGATTAGCAGTTCAGAATTCGTGGTCCAGCCGCAACGCTCGCCGCCGGTCTCCTGCGCGCAGAGCACAGATTAGCAGTTCAGAATTCGTGGTCCAGCCGCAACGTCTTCGTCGGATAGGTCGGGGTCGCGGAGAGATTAGCAGTTCAGAATTCGTGGTCCAGCCGCAACTTGCGGGTGAAGTTCTTGACGGACCCGTTCAGATTAGCAGTTCAGAATTCGTGGTCCAGCCGCAACGCTCCGGTTAGCGCAGTCAAATAGACTGGTAGATTAGCAGTTCAGAATTCGTGGTCCAGCTGCAACCGATCGGCCAATTATATGTCAACGTAGGAGCTGTCAGCTCTCCGTTGTGGCCCTTAAACCTGATCCAGCCATCCCGTTGCAATCGGGCGGGGTCCATATACGTCCACACATGACACCTCCTCTTTGAGAGTTAACATATCAACACACTGGGCAACGCCTGGGACAGCCATTCCGCCGCCCTCAGCACGGCCTGATCTTCGCCGCGACCCCCAATCACCTGCACTGCGAGCGGCAGCCGACTAGATCGATGGACAGGGACTGAGACACAGGGAACTCCTAACAGGGTCCAGAGCCGATTAAAGATTGGATCGCCCGTTCCGGTGTGTCGTTGCGGCGCGGTGCCGGGCGCTGCGGGCGTAAGGATTAACTCCCCTGGCGCCAGCGTCTCTCGCAATGCGCAATAACATTTGCTGCGGCACAGCTGCGCCTTCCGATAATCCAAATCCGATACCGCAGCGCCGATGCGGCACAGATCCCTGAACGCCGTGCTAATCTGCTCTGAATGCGCCTGAAGTACGGACTGAAAATTCTTGAAGGTTTCCCGCGCCATGACAGTTTCCTGCGCCGCAGTAAGGCTTTCAAACCCCGAAATTCGGTTCACGAACCGGCACGATGTAAGGCGCGGCAATTCTTCCGCCAATCGATCGAAAAGCTCAACGACCTCTGGCGAAGCTTGATCCCAATGCGGGCCACGGAAAATTGCGAACCGGTAGGGCAATACGTCCGACAATCGTATGTCCCAGGGACTGTCGGTCAGTGCGCTCATGACAAGCGCGAGGTCACCCGGATGCCTAGCGAAAAGGCCGAGCGTATCGAGACTTTGGGCCAGGCACATGGTCCCGTCTAAAGAGACCAGACCGTGCGTCGGCTTGAACCCGAATATCCCGCAAAAGGCCGCCGGCCGAATCGTCGATCCGGCGGTTTGAGAACCTAAGGCGACCGGCACCATGCCATCCGCCACGGCGGCGGCGGAACCACTGGACGACCCACCGGGCGTTAACTTCGGATTCAACGGATTCTGGGTCGGTGCCGGATGAAAGTAGGCGAATTCCGTCGTATGGGTCTTACCCAGTATTGTCGCCCCCGCCCGTCGCAGACGTTCCACGATCCAGGCGTCACGCTCCGGTTGTCTCGTCGCGAAGATAGAGGATCCGTTAGCCGTGGGCATGTCCACAGTATCGAAGATATCCTTCACACCGACCGAGACGCCGGAAAGCGGCCAAATTCCGTCGGCAGAAGACACCGTGCTGCCCCTTGATGCAGCAAGTCGCACCCACGCCTGAACCTCCACGTCCCGAACTATGATTTGCCGACGCTGTGCTTCCTCAATCTGGTAGGGCGTCAGTCGCCCCTTATGGACAGCCTCCGCTGCCGCGACCGCTGAGAGGTCAAGAATACTCTCATCCGAGATGGTGTCGGTCATCCATAGGTCCCGTCCAACAGGGCACCTGCGTCCGGAACGCGCGGTTCCAAGTTCAATTCTTTCAGCATGGCAAATACCGTGCAAGTAGCAGCGGAGACGACCGGCTTTCCAATTCGCTGCTGCGCAATCTCGATGGCCGGTAGGGAGGGCATTTGAACACAGGCAGACAGGACAACGGCATCTACGTCCCGCGTTTCGATCCGATCCAGTTGATCCAAAACGGCGAGCGGTTCACGCTCGCCGACGGAGATATTGTCGGAAATTTCTAGCGACACCCGGTCGACGACCCGAATACCCTCGTTCTCGATATAATCGCAGACCAACCCCGTCAGCGGACGCATGTAAGGCGTAATGACGCTGATTTTTCGGGCACCGATGACGTTCAGCCCATCAACCAATGCGCCAGCGCTGTTGACGACGCGAGTCTTGGGAGAAATTTCTTGCACCACTTCCGTCAGGGTATCGCGCGACTGCCGATGATAACCAATACCACGGCTCATGATCGCAACCAAGCAGGCATAGCCAATAACGTCAACCTGAGCATCCGCCAATTCGGCCGCACACCGTTTGGATTCGTCGTCCATCGCGACGAGTTCTTCTTTGGTTACTTTCTTCATGCGCATACGGCTGGAATGGAACGTAAAACGGTCCGGCAGGATCAATCCCCGAGCCCGCAGCATCGCCGGAATTTCTGTTTCCATCGTGATATTCGAACTCGGCACGATTTGACCGATTCGGAAAGCTCTGTCGCTCATCGCCATTCTCCTACACCGCGTTCGCCACGGCCGCTGGTACTTGCGGTAGAGCTAAAATCAGAGATTCGAGTAGACCCGCCATGGCCAAGACCTTGTCCTCGCCGAAACGAGGCCCAATCACTTGGATCGCAATAGGCAAACCGTCTTTCGACAATCCGCAGGGAATTGTCGCCGCCGGGCATTGGATCAGATTCACCGGATATCCGAACGGCGTCCAGGCGCGTGGATCCTCCATATCCTGGAAGCTATCCGGCACCCAGCGATCCGCGTCGAAAGCCGGAACGCTGGTCATCGGGGTCAGCAGCACGTCATACTCTTCAAAGAAGCGCGCGAAAGTCGCGGCCAAGGCACGTCGCGCATCCTGCGCCTCTAAATATTGGTGCAGGGTTATCTCTCGTCCTTTTGTCACGGTGGCACGCAATGTCTCATCGATCGCCGCGTATTGGTCGTCAGTAAAATTTCTCAGCGCATATCCGAAGCCAGCTCTGAACAGGGTATTGAAGATCTCAATCGGATTGTCGATTTTGGGATGCGTCGTCTCTACCGCCACACCGGCGGCACGAAGCCGGTCCACCGCATTACCGACAAGATCACTCACATCTGCCGACACTCTTGGCGCATAGCCCAGATCCGTCGTGACGGCAGTGCGTAGGTCTTCGGCGCGGCCCGGCCGCAGCTCCAGCCAGTCAGACGGCGGTGCGTCCATCATTTCCGCGTCTCTGCTGTCAGGTCGGGCGAGGGTCTGCAAGACCATAGAAGCGTCGTGGACGCTGCGCGCTATGACGCCAGGGCAGGACAGGGCACCCGCTACATTCGGCGGGTATGTCGGCAAACGCCCACCAGTCGGCTTTAATCCGACGACGCCGCAGAATCCCGCCGGAATCCGCGTCGATCCACCCGCGTCCGTCGCGAGCGCGATGCAGGCGAGACCAGATGCGACGCTGGCCGCGGCCCCACCGCTGGACCCGCCGGAATTCTTACTCAGATCCCAAGGGTTGCGAGTGATACCCGTTAGCGGAGAGATGGTGATTGGACCAACACCAAATTCTGGCGTCGTCGTGATGCCGAGGACGACCGCCCCCTGCTCCAGGACGCGGTCCACTACGGGTGCGTTCTGCGCCATCAGCTCCTCCGAGGTCGCGCGCGAGCCGCGCCTGAAAGGCACTCCCTGTACCATCAACGTATCCTTCACGGAGATGGGGACACCGTCCAGAAGGCCCAATGGCGCATTGTTCCGCCACCGCTCTGTCGATTCCCGCGCCTGTGCCAATGCAGTTTCCCGTATCACTGTCGTGTAGCAATTGATTACCGGGTTCAGTCGGCCGATCTCGTCAAGCATCGTCTCGATCACTTGCATCGGTGTAAGCGTCCCGTTGGTATATTCCGCCCGGAGCGCGTTGATTCCCATGAAGCGGATGTCCTGTTGCACAGTCATTCCTTTGTTGCCGCGTCCAAAAATTCATTCTCTATTAATCATAGTATAATCCATTACGCAATATGATTTATAACTTATACGCAAAAGCATGGCGGGATGGTCCTTGCGACACGAACAGACGAAGTTAAAATTTCACCTATATGGGGAAGCCCCGTTCTATTGCGAAAAAGGGCGAAATTTTTTGGCCGGAGTTGTACAAGTAGATGCGAACGGGAACCGGGCCCGCGCAAATTGAAACATAGGGACTTTGAGATCATGGTAACTGATCGCGGCAAGGAAGATACGGCCATGCGCCGCCGGAGCGTGCAATCAATTACGGTCGGTTCCGCACTGTTAGATGCGCTGGCGAATTCCACCGGACCACTACCACTTGGCATTCTGTCGAAAGCAGCGGGGATGCACCCGTCCAAGGCACGGCGCTATCTGGTTTCCTTCCTGGAATGCGGTTTGGTCGAGCAGAGGCCAGATACCGGCTGTTACGATCTGGGACCGATGGCGCTAAGGCTTGGATTTGCGGCGATGAGTCGCCTCGACCCGATTCGCGAAAGTGTTGCCGGGGCGGAGCAACTGGCGCGAACCTTGGACCGGACGACGATGGTTTCGGTTTGGAGCAATCTAGGCCCGATCATCATCGCTTGGTACGACGCCAGTGAATTCGTTGCCTGCAATTTGCGGGTAGGATCAGTCCTGCCGCTGATCGGAAGCGCCAGCGGCAAACTGTTCCTGACGCATTTGCCTGAGGCAACAACCGCACCGCTGATGGAGAAATTCACGGAATGCGCCACCACGCGCAACCAGACGGCATCGGCAATTCGCGCTAAGGTGGCGGAAGTCGTGGAACAGGCACACCACCAGGACCGCTACGCCACCACAGCCGGCGACCTACTTCCCGGACTGAACGCCATCGGTGCCCCCGTTTTTAACAGCAATGGTTCGATTGTCGCGGTGATTGCGGAGATCCATCGGCAAGACGATCCTACCGAGATAGACGGCGTATCAGTCCATAGCGCCGTGTTGGAGAAAGCCGACGAGGTTTCGGCCCGACTGGGCTATGGCTCGACAGGGCTATCGCGGGTCGCCCACGGTCCGACAACCAAGTCAGCGGACCGTCCCTAAATTTCGGTCTGCCCGCTGCCCTACCGCATCGGCGCGCGACCAGTCTTCCCAATTTATGGGCACCCGACCAATCCGGTTCAAAATCGCCGCGGTGTCGAATCCGCACAGGATACCGGTGCCCCGGTCAAGACGGGCCAAGATCTCAGGCGCAACCCTCTTCGCCGCTACCCGGCAGTCCGGAATTGCTGTGCCTAATGCGCCGGCGGCCCACCCTTGAACGAAGACACTATCATCGCCCACGACCCATCCTTCCCGATGTTGAACGGCCCCCGAAACGGCGTCAACAGGCAAGCCGGGAATCGCCCCCGCCCGTTGCCCAATAGCATGGATCACCAAATCAGCCGGAATGAAACTGTCTATCCCATGCGCGGTGCGGATAGAGAGGGTTCTACGATCATAGGCACTGGGAACCGTATTGTAGCGGAACCGCACTAGAGTACCGTTTCGCTCGCTAGAAACTCTAACGAGCTCATCATACATCGCTGGAGCAAAGCGGGCGCCCTCTGGCGCACACCTGCATAGTATATCAACCCATCGAATTTTTTGTTGCTCGAGCCAGTTCAGAAAACCCGTTGCGGTATTCCATTTTCTCAACCGCTCCGGTTCGCGGCACAGTACCCGCGCCACGTCGATTGCAACATTGCCCGCCCCGATGATCGCAACGGACCGCACATCGTTGGGCAATCTCAGCCCTGCAGCGTTTGGATGCCCGTTCACGGCCCGCATGAGATCAAAGGCAGTTACATTGTCCGGCCGCACTTCCGCCCCAGGGAACTGCGCCAAACGTCCGCTATCCGCGCCGGTCGCAATAACAACGATTTCATATACATCGCACAGGTCGGCTACAGTTATATCCGCGCCGATATTGACGCCGCCGTAGAAGCGCACATTGTCGCGTGTCGCTACACGGTCGAATATCCGCATTACCTCTTTCGTCGCCGGGTGATCCGGAGCGACACCATAACGGACCAGACCGTAGGGACAAGTCAGCCTTTCGAACAGGTCGACGCCGACCGAGCCCGATTTCGACAGCGCGTCTGCCAGAAAGAACCCGGCCGGGCCACTGCCGACTATGGCTATCCGCCGCATCATCGCCCGCCGGCGGACACTTCCACCCCCCCGGCCGAAGCGGGGGCTTCCAGTTGCGCGCGCGCAGCCTCCAGCCAAGTTTCAAACCAAGTGCTCGCCAAATTTAGCGAATCTTCGGGTACAGTGGCATCAAGCTTCAGGATGTCTCCGACCCGCCAAGCACCACATTTCGCAAACAAGTCGTCCCACAGTTGACCGCCCCGGGCGAAGGTATTGTGATAGGTGCTGTCGCCCAGCGAAATGACACCGTAGATCAGACCACTCAGGTCCGGCCGTTCATGCTTAATCCTAGCATAGACGGGCTTGGTCGGTTCCGGCACTTCGCCAACGCCGTAGGTGCTGGAAACGATCAGCGCCAGTTTCTGCGCGGCCAAATCCGCGGGCTCCGCCTCCTCCAGAAGAATCAGACCCAGATCGCAAGCCTCTTTGAATTTATCGGCAAGATCTTCCGCCAACAATTCGGCCTGTCCGGTCATCGTCGCGACGAAGGCCGCCATGTCCAGTCGCTCCATGGAAACTATCCTTATGTAACGGGGAACCGGCTATGGCCTGTCACGCTGCCCGCTCATCTTGTTCGAAATGATTCACCAGATTGTCTAAGAAGGTCTGTGTTAATTTTTCGGCGACACCGGTCACAATACGAGATCCTATTTGTGCCAGCTTGCCACCGATCTTGGCTTCCGCAGCATAGCGGATGACAGTGTCACCAGATCCCTCATCCAACTCAAGATCGGCAGCCCCCGAGGCAAACCCGGCAGCGCCGCCCTGTCCCTCACCTTCGATGCGGCATCCCTGTGGTGCATCAACCTGAGTCAGGCGAACCCTACCGGAAAAATTCGCCTTTAGCGGACCAACCTTCACCTGAACCACGGCGTCATATTGATACGGTTCCGTCTGTGTCAGTTCCTGACAGCCGGGGATAAAGCCTCTCAGCACGTCCGGATCAGTGACCGCGTGCCAAACCGCCTGCCGAGATGCAGGTACTCGCCGTTCGCCGGCAATAATCATTGCAGCCTCCTTCAATACTACCGGTTATATATCAGACCCCTGCATTTCGCATCGCCCGCATCAGATCGGACGGCCGCAAGGGTAGTCGATTCACATTGACACCTAGCGGGGCCAACGCATCGGCAACCGCGTTGACGATGGCGGGTACAGCGCCGATCACACCACCTTCGCCAACACCCTTGAACCCACCGAGCGCATCGACCGAAGGTGTGCTGATATGGTCGATGGAAATGTCCGGAACATCCATCGACGTCGGCAACTGGTAGTCCAACAGATTGGCGTTTAAAAGCTGACCGTCTTGGTCGTAAACAATCTGCTCCATCAAAGCTTCGCCCAAGCCTTGGACGGTGCCGCCCTGCACTTGTCCGTCCACAATCATCGGATTGATCACGGTTCCGCAGTCATGAACCACGAAATAGTTCAGCATCTGAACCTTCGCCGTACGCCGATCGATTCGGACGGTAGCAATATGAACACCGTTGGGCCATGTCGCAGGTGGCGGGTCATAGAATGCCGTTGCATGCAGCCCGTATTCCATGCCTTGCGGCAAAGCGATGCCAGCCATCGAATAGGCGGTCTGAGCTATATCCTGGAAGCTCACGCACCTGTCTGTGTGACCGACAACGTTTGCCTTACTATCAGCCAGTTCGATATCTTTTGGATCTGCGTTTAGCAAAAATCCAGCGATGGACCGTATCTTGTCGCCGATTTTCTCTGCAGCCTGGATGACGGCACCTCCTGCGGCGACAGCGCTGCGGCTTGCAAAAGTGTTGGTTCCGTATGGCGATGAGGAAGTATCGCCTTCATCCACCACCACATCATCAAACGCAACACCCAGATAATCGGATAAAATTTGCGCGAAGGTCGTGAGATGGCCCTGTCCAGCGGTGGCTTGGCTAGTATGGAGAGTCACCTTGCCGGACGGCTCCACTTTGACCGTCGCCGTGTCAAACCCAGGGACCCTGGTCAGACCACGAACTCGCCAGCCGACGGATCCCGCTCCAGAAACCTCAGTGAAGCAGCAAATGCCAATACCCAGCAGAGAATCAGTATCTTTTTCGGCGTATTGAGTGCGACGGAACTCCTGGTAGCCCGCACGTTCCATAGCACGTAGGAGGCAGGCCTCATGACTACCGCTGTCATATTTGATGCCCAATACGTTGGTATAGGGAATCTGCTCCGGCTTGATCACGTTGCGTAGCCGTACTTCTGCAGGATCAAGATCAAGCGTTCGAGCGATGCGATCCATCAAGCCCTCAATCGCCAAGAAACAGGTAGGTTGGGCTACACCGCGATATGCACCAGACGGGCAGGTATTCGTAACGTAGGACCGTGCCCGATAGGAGTAGTTGCGAATATCGTAGGGACCGACGATCATCCGAACGCCGCCAGTCGGCTCTAATGTACATCCAAACGGGTAGGACGAATAAGCGCCAGCATTTGTGATCATATCCGACCGCAGAGCGTTAATTCGACCGTCCTTGGAGACTGCTGCCTCCACGGTGAAAATGTGATCTCGGGCATGAATGCTGGTTAGCAGGTCCTCGCGCCGGTCCCCGATCCATTTGATCGGACGCTGCAGCTTGAGCGCAATTGCCGCGGCCGCAATCTCCTCAGTATAGAATTGTGCCTTAGTGCCAAACCCGCCACCAACATCCGGCGTGACTACGCGGATCGAGGACTCTGGGAAAGACAAAACCTGGGCCAAGGCCGTCCGAACAAGATGCGGAATTTGCGTCGAAGTATAAAATTCCAACGTATCCGCAGCCTGCCCCGGTATGGCCAAACAGCCCCGCGGCTCCAACGGCACGCCAGCGACCCGCCCGGTCCGAAATGTTTCGCGCACGACCACCTGCTCGGAGGCGAACGCTTCGTCAAAACCATCGGTCGCGAACCGGCTCTCGAATATCAGATTATCGGGAATGTCGTCGTGGATCAGCGGCGCATTGCCCGACACCACCTCGTCTAATAGGGCGCTGACCGGCAACGGGTCATACTTTACCTCCACCAAATCGACAGCGTCCTGCGCGATATAGGGGTCGGCCGCGACGACCACAGCCACATGTTCGCCGACGAAACGCACCTTGTCCGCAGCCAATACCGGGCGCGCATTCTCACGGTATCCTTCGATTTCAATTTTGGCCGATATTGGCGATGCCAGAGCAGCCATGTCCGACCCGCTTAAAACATCCACAACTCCGTCAAGTTCAAGAGCCGCGGAAGCATTGATTTCTAATATCCGCGCATGGGCGTATGGACTCATCACGAAACCGAGGAACAAGGTATTCCTAGGTTCAGGCACATCATCGATAAAACGTCCGCGACCCTGCAATAGGTTCTTATCCTCTCGCCGCGGAATGTGCTTGCCGATGCTGCCGGGATGATTACTACCGATCATGGTTCGCGTCCTCCTGCACCTGCGGAAGGGCCGCTGCGCGCGCAACCGCCTTTACAATGTTCACATAGCCGGTGCATCGGCATAAATTGTTGGTCAGCGCCTCGCGGATACCGTCCAGTGTCGGCGCAGGATTTTCAGACAAATACTCTTCTGCCGTCAGAAGGAATCCCGGCGTGCAGAAACCGCATTGCAGTCCGTGTTCGGCATGGAAGGCCTTCTGCAACTCAGCCAGCCTCCCATCTTCGCTCAAGCCTTCAACCGTCTCAATCTCGCTACCCTGAACTGCGATCGCAAAATGGAGACAGCTGCGCGCCGTCCGTCCGTCAATTCGGACGGTGCAGGCGCCGCAGACACCATGTTCGCAACCTATATGCGTGCCTTTCAGGCCAACATCATGGCGGAGGTAGTCTGCCAGAAGACGACGCGGCTCCACCCAATGGGTCTCTGTGCTGCCGTTCACCATAAGTGTGATTTTCTGCTTTTCGGTCATTGTAACGCCCCTCCCGCTTCTGACTTACCTTCGGCAGCTTTTGATTGCGTGATCACCGCTAGGGAGCGAGTCAACAAAGTGCCGGCCAGCGATGCCCGGTAATCGGAATCAGCATGGATATCGGCTGCCATTTCGACCTCAGCCATCATTAAGCGCCCCGCTTCTTCAACTGCCGTATCATCTAGCGCCCGGCCCTTCAGAAACTGCTCCGTCGCAGAAGGACGCTGAGCGACGTCGTGCCCTCCCATGACTGCGATTCGAATATCCGCACAGGTAGCCCGGTCATCAAACCGCACTGTGACTCCCACGCCCGAAACTGCAAAACCGTGATTTCGGATGCCGAGCTCCGAAAAATGGCCAAATTCACCCGCACCTCGTTTCGGAAAGGTGACGCATTCCAGCATTTCATCGGGCTGGATACAGGTTTCCAGCGGGCCAAGGAAAAAGTCTTCTGCAGCGACCGCACGACGACCTCGCGATCCGTTAACAACCATTTGGGCTCCGAGGACAACAGCGACGATCGGCAACTCAGCCAATGTGTCAGAATGGGCTAGGCTTCCGCAAACCGTACCCCGGTTTCGATTCGAACGGCCGCCTACAAATTTCAAGGCCTGGACAAGGAGCGGGCAATGTTCCCGGACTACTGGATGGGTCTCAACGTCCCACTGACGCACCGCGGCACCTATGACGATTTCTCGGTCGGTTTCCTGGACAATCGCCAAGTCCGGGCACGCATTGATGCTAATCAGAACTTCGGGCTGAAACATCCTGAGGTTCATCAGCGGAACAAGGCTCTGCCCACCAGCGAGGATTCGCGCATCCTCGCCATAGGTGGCTAGATCTTCAAGAACAGCCTCCAAGGTGCCCGGCGCCCTAAAGTCGAACTTTGCTGGTTTCATGACACCCCCTTTATAGTTGATCCTGCGCTTTCGTTCTCAACGCCACCGGCCTTCCGGCACAACAGGCGCTGCGCGTCGACAAGAGTTTGAGGGGCGATCGCGATTCCGTCGCGAATCAGAAGGACCCCATTTAGATAGATGGATTGTTCGGAGACGACTACATCCGGGTGATTCTCGCCGCCGCCGGGCACCCACCAGGGCAAACCTAGACCAACCGCATTCATTCCATGAACGCGGGAATCTTCAATAAAAGACGCACCGGTGAAGCGCGCCGCAGGGTGCAATGCGAAGGTGAAATGAATGACATAGCCGTAATCTCCGCCGCCAGCTCGGCGCAGTGAACGGTCCAAGACGCCCCGATCCCAGCCACCACCGGTCACAGACGCGATCCTGCCATCGACATCGATAATCAAAGGCGACGCAAAGGCGGTAAAGTACTCATGGAAACCAGCCTCAGCGACGATCCTGCCCTTCACCGTTTCGATTTCGGGAAATATGGTGCAGGAGCCGGGGACCAAGTAAGTACCCGGCTTGGTCGCACGCCTCGGCTTTTCATAAGCGGCCTTACCTAACCGGAAGGTCACATCCGTTCCCAGTGGGTTCGTCACACGTATCTCGGCACCCTCTTCGGTGCACAAGATCTTGTTGTAGACATCGAAGGCGCGCTGAAATCGATCCAAGTCGACATCGCCAAACAGCCGCCGAATCCCACCGCTGCCGATGTCGCCGGCTAGCAAGTACCTTACAGAATTGGATTTCATCGCATGATCATGTAAGCCGGACCCAGCTAGATAGGGAAATGTCAGATCGATCCACACGGTCGCCTTTTCGACGGCTCCGGTCAGGATTTCCGGTAAATATCTGTCGGCCAAGCCCCCTTGGAACGGCACTTGTGGAACCTGGACCATGGCCGGCTTGGCACCAGCCGCAAGGACGCTGGCGAACACCGCCGCCGCTGCGTCGGGGTCTGTCATCGTATCGACGGTGATCAAAACCTCCTCACCGGCGTCGACATTCATGTAATCGACGACCAACGTATCGGCGGCGATCCGCAGTTCCGGACCCGGGGTCATTCGGCCGCTCCGGTGGCATCAGTCCCCAGGATACGGCGATTGTATTCGTTCAGGTAATGATGCATCGGCTTTTCCAGCGTCGACATCCGCCCCGGGCGGTATGTATCCAACGCCATCGCGCGCTGCATTGATTCCATCATCGAAGAATCCTCGTTCAGGACCTTAAGCTGATACTGACGATAGATTTCTATTTTCTCCTGAAATTCCGGCTTCTCAAAAAACTCTTCCGGGAACAGATGGTAGACCAAGACTTCACACTTATGCGGCCCCAGCGGCCAGGCCACAAATGGCCGCACACAGTCGATGCGGCCGAAAATCGTCAAATTAGGCATCATGAAACCGTGCGAGGCGAATGACGGATCACGATCTTCCATCCACGGCATCTTGCCCAGCAGGAGCTCACCGCCCGGCGTCGGTGGACCGGCCTTATACCATATCGAGAACTCGCCGCGGTCGCGCAAGATCACGCCGTCATTGTCCCACGAGAAGTTGGATCCGAACGTGCCACTGTGGAGTACGTTCACATGGTAAAAATCCATGATGTTCTCCGGCACAAACTTCCAGTTGCAGTTCAGCGTCAACGAAATTTTGTTCGCCAGACGGCAGCGGTCGGTCTGCAGAAAACCAAAATCCTGCTCGAAGGGGGCAATTGCCTCGTCGAAATCCCGTCCGTCGGGATCCAAGCAGATAAAAACATTGCCGCGCCACGTTCTCAACCGTATTGAGCGCAGGCGGCAATTCTTGAAATCAAAACCTTCGCTGTTTTGCATATGCGCGGCACCTTTCAGCGCCCCGTTCAGATCGTAGACCCAACCGTGATAGGGACACATGAAGGAACGCGCGTTGCCGCTGCCTTCCGCGACTTCAACGCCGCGGTGCTGACACATATTGTAAAAGGCGTTCAGTTCCCCCGACCGGTTGCGCGCGATCAGGACTGGCTCATTGCAGATTCTCAGCGCCAGATAATCTCCGGGCTTCTCGATTTCCTCTTCGCGCGCAACGAAAAGCCACTCGCGCTTAAATAGAAGTTGAACTTCCCGCTCGTAAATTTCAGGGTCGTGATACACGGCCCCCGGCGCGTGCGACGCCTGAGAAAGAACCTGGTTGACCTGGGAAAAGTCCACCTTGCCGCCGCTCGCCGCGTCTCCTGAACCCGACATCAACATCCTCCGTATCAAATTCGTTGTCTTTCGTTAGGTCCGACGCTTCGGGCCAACCGAATTGTAACTGCGTTTATATCAATGAATTACGCAATACACAATTAATTTTGCATGTTGGATGCCACAAAGATACGGCCGCCGAGGTGATCGGCGGCCGTAAGTCTTCGATTGGCAGCGAGTTTAGGAACAATCAGCTTTTGCTATGCGCGGGCAACGGATGGATCGGGTCCGCTGTCGCAAATTCGGGTGGATAAACCAGTTTTGGCACTCCGCCCTGGAACTGGCTGGGATAGACCGTCCCACCCTGGTTCAGGCCGTCGTCTGCGAAGCGCACGGTCGAGAAGAACGTTTCCGAATCCATGCCGATAAATGCTTGGCGCAAGTCGGCAGCGTCGGTTGACCCCTTCGCGTCTCGGAATGCTGCGACAGCGGTCGCAATCGTATTGGCGCCAGCGGCCGCGACAAAATCGGGCGGGATTTGACCGTGGGCAGCTTCATAGGCGGCGGCAAAATCGCGGCTGGTTCCGACGACATCGTCCTTCGTTCGGTCCAGGGTCGGATCCCAGAATGTCGGGGCAAAAACGCCTTCTAGATCAGATCCCAGCGCATCGGCAAGGGAGGTCGGCGCCTCGACGATCACCATGGGCGGGAAATAGCCGATCGCCTGCATCTCCTTGAAGATAGAAATGATATCAGGGGTGTAGCAGTTGATGATCAGTGCATCTGGCTCCGCACGGCGGACCCGGTCGAGCGCACCCGAGAACTCCTGGGAATTCGGCGGGAAGTATTCCGCCGCAACCAGATCCAATCCGGCTTTTTCTATATCCGACGGTACGTAATCGTTCACCGTGAAGACACCCAGTTCATCCTGCGGCGTAATAATGCCAACCTTCTTGATGGACGGGTTCTCCATTTTCGAGGCCATTTCGAGGATCTTGGTATAGTATAGACTGAACGGCGGCATCGGCCCAAAGACATAGGGGTCGCCCTTCTGGCCGGCGAACACACCGTCGACCTGCGCCCACAAAGCGATCACCGGAAACCGGAACCGTTGCGCGACCGGAATTACAGTTTTAACGTTCACGCTGCCGACGCCTGCGATGACTAGGTCCGCGCCGTCGCTGGAAATCGCCTTCTCTACCAGTCGCGCGCACAAGGTCGCATCCGTCTTGTCGTCGTATTCTGTCAGGTTGATCTGTAGCGTCGCGTCACCAACTGGAATGCCGGCCTGATTCACGGCGGCGATCGCTAGGTCGATCCCACGCTTCAATTCCGCGCCGTAGCGGGCGAAACGTCCCGACAAACTGTTGATCACCGTCAGATTCAAGGTGCCTGACGATGCCAGGGCAGAATTGCCGATAAAGGGCATATTCAGCCCCGCCGCGCCGATCAAGCTAGCACCGGCTACCTTCAGTGCGTTCCTACGTGTAAATTTGTACTGCATGACTTCAGCCTCCTAAATAGGTTTCCTTGATTCCTGGATCATTCAGCAGACTGCGCGCCTCCCCGCGGAGAATGACGCGGCCCGACTGCACTACACTCGCCCTATCGGAAAACCCGAGGGCGACCGACACGTCCTGCTCGACCAGCAGGATCGTTCCTCCAGACGTATGAATGCGCGACAGGATATGAAGCAGTTCCTCCACGATCACCGGGGCCAACCCTAGCGACAGTTCATCAATAATCAGCAATTTTGGGTCGGCCATCAGAGCGCGACCGATCGCACACATTTGCTGTTCGCCGCCCGACAACGTCCCAGCCAATTGCATCCGGCGTTCGCGTAGCTTCGGGAAGAAGTTGTAAACCTGATCCAGGGCTGCCCAATTCTTCGCCCCATCGCCGCCACGACGATAGGCACCAAGCCGCAGATTCTCTTCAACTGACAAACCTTTGAAGACTCGGTGCCCTTCAGGCGCATGGCTGATGCCCCGAGCGACTATTCCGTCAGGCCGCATACCGGTTATGTCCTCACCGTCGAAAATAACGCGGCCCGCCTCAGGCTGCAGCAGGCCTGAAACAGTGCGTAACAGCGTCGATTTCCCGACACCGTTAGCGCCGACGATAGCGTGGATCTCGCCGCGTCGGATATCGAGGTCAAGGCCATGGAGCACCGTGATTGGGCCGTATCCCGCTACCAGCCCTTCGACCGTAAGCAGAAGATCTTCTGCCGATGGGGCCACAGAGCTATGTCCCGCTTCAAGTGTTGCTGTTCCAATCATGCTGGCGCCCTCCTCGCTGCGGCATAGCGACCGACCGTGCCGTCAACATCGCCCAGATAGGCGCGCTGCACATTTGGGTTTTTTTGGATATCATTCGGTGTACCTTCGGCGAGCTTTGCACCATTAGCCAGGACGACCACGCGGTCGCTCACCGACATGACGGCCGGCATGATGTGTTCGATGAAGATGATCGTCTTGCCGGTATCGCGAATTTCCTGGATAAGCGAAAGGGTGGATTTCAACTCAGAATGGTTCAACCCGCTCAACGGCTCATCCAGCAGCATCAATTTGGCGTTCCCAGCTAGGCATCGGGCCAGTTCCAGGCGTTTCAGCCCAGCTGTCGTCAATTCTCCGACAGGGGCCCCCTCCATCCCGCCGAGTCCGACGGACTCTAGGAAGTTCTGTGCGCGGCGACGCGCATTGCCCACTGTCGTGCAACCCGGTTCGTGGCCGAAAAGCACCGCCGTCGCGACATTGTCTTCAACGGTCATTCCGACAAAAGGCTGGGGTATCTGAAATGTGCGGCTGATACCTTCCCGACATCGGGCATGTGGCTTGAGCCGCGTTATGTCTCGACCGTCAAACTGGATAGTCCCTTCGCTGCTTGGCAGAATGCCGGTCAGCAGATTAACGAAGGTCGTCTTGCCCGCGCCATTGGGCCCGATCAGGCCGATAATCTCGCCCTCGCGAACCTCCATAGAAACGCTATCAACTGCCGTCAACCCACCGAACCGTTTCGTCAATTCCGACACATGAAGAATGGCCATGACTCACTTTACCTTGTAGCGGTAGAGATTCTTGCGGATCGTGGAGAGTGAGAGGACCCTTGGACCTTTGCGGAAGATTTCCACCAGCCCGTCGGGCAACAGCAGCACAATCGCGACGACGATCACCCCCGCGACGATGGTGCTGATCTCAGCAAACTCGATGCCAATGATCTCGTTGAGGGAGAAGACCAGCACGACCCCAATGACCGGCCCCAGCAACGTGCCTCTCCCACCGAGGAAGACCATGACTATGACCTGGAAGGTTATAGTCACGTCGAATGCTGCGGTGGCGTCGACGATCCCCAACCAGGCGGCCGACGCGACGCCGACCATCGCGGCGATGGCGGCGCTGATCACAAAGATTGTGAGCTTAATCCTGGCAACAGAAATCCCGATCGCTGCGGCTGCCGTATCCGCATCTCGGATGGCTTTGAGCGCGAGGCCCCATTTAGAGCGTTGTAACAGCCATACGATCAGCATCGTGAAGCCAGCCAGCGTCGCCATGGCGTAGAAGAAAATTTGGTTGTATTGGGCCGCGTCCAGATTAGTTAGACCAATCTGCGAAGTGATATTGTGCGAAATTGCGCCATGGAACCCGAAGACGTTTAAGTTGCGGATTCCGTTCAGCAGCGCCTCACTGATCAATAGCGTCGCGATGACAAAGTAATGGCCCTGTAATCTTAATGTCGGGGCACCGACAAGAAGGGCAACCGCCACCGCGAGGATCACCCCGCCCAGACCAGCGAACAGGAACGGGACGCCGTTGATCAGGAAAATCGTTGCCCCAACCGCCCCCAACCCAAAAAAGGCCGAGTGCGCGAGCGACATCAACCCAAGATAACCGCCTATCAGATTCCACGATTGTGCCAGGGCAACGAACATCAGGATCGTGCCGCCGACCCGCGTACTATAGGGACCGGCCACCATAGGCAGCGCTACCAAACTGCCGATTACGACGCAGAGCAGCGCAGCGTTGTAAATGTTGGCGGTGCTCCGGACCCGCCTGACACCGGAAAGGTCGTGATCACGTTCTTCGATAACGCTCATGGGCAATCAGGCCTCGTAAAATTTGCGGCCCATCAGGCCCGAAGGACGGAATGTCAGGACCAGAAGCACAAGGACTGTTCCAGCGAGCACGGCATAGGTACCGCCCCAAATTGCAGTGACGACGCTGGAAACCAGCCCCAGCAATAGCGCCCCGATTAGCGGACCGACCATGCTGCCCAGCCCGCCTAGAACCAGGACGATTAGGATCTGGATCAACTGGTGGTCGCCCATGGCCGGAAAGACGCTGTGAATGACAGCGAGAAGCGCGCCCATCGCACCGGCCAACGCACCAGAGATTCCTGCTACGATGTTGTAGATTAACCGGGGGCGTATCCCGACCAGACGCGCTGCCTCTAGGTCCATCCGGGTCGCCCGAATGGCCGCGCCCAATGCCGTCCTATCCATCAGCCACCAGACTGACGCCGTCAGAACCACGGCGATGGCAATCGTGGCGATGCGGGCGTTTGTTAGATGCGCCCCGCCCAGATCGATGGATCCACGCAGGTGGTCTGGCAGCGCAATGCTTCGGTACTCGGCGGTAAAAAGGTAGAGTGCTAGTCCGATCAGAATGAGGTTCACCCCGTAGGTTAACGCGATGGACAGCGAATGCGGACCGAGGATGACGTAATCGAACAGAAAGCGCTGCAGCAACACACCCACAACAAACATCATCGCCATTACAATCGGTACCGCCAAGATCGGATCGACACCGAGCGTCCAAACCCAATAGGCGGCATAGGCACCCAGCATAATCATCGCCGCGTAGGCGATATTTAGTATGTTTTGAACACCCCAGACCAGCGCAAAGCCCAAGGCCCCGATGGCATAAAGCCCGCCCAGCAGCAAAGCGTCGAATATTATCTGTAGAGCTAACGACATTCCCATTTCCCCTGCTGATTGAAGTGGACATTATCAACGCGTTACGTTCTGCGCAATTTATTTGTTATTGCAGAATGATAATTAAAAATTGGCGCGGCATGGGGTATTGTCATGTGTGGACGTATATGAACCCCGCCCGATTGCAACGGGATGGCTGGATTAGGATCAAAGGCCACAACTGCTGACGTATATCCGGCTTCCTGATGCGGCTCGACTATTTTTCGCCGCGAGCCTCGATGGGTTTTCGCCCGCTTCTACCTCAATGGCTCCGAGACATTGGCCGAAGCCATGCCGGTCCACACACCAGGTTTGGGAAGCGACGGTGTGACCGTTTCGCCATCTCCTGCCATTTGCTGCAATTGCTGGGGTGAGACCTCCTTTGCTTTCTTCCTTTTGTGGCCTTGCCTCAGGTTGCCTTCACCGTCGGCGCCGGTTCGTAGGATGTGTCGCCGGCGAGCATGGCCCACACGATCCGTGCATTCTTATTGGCAAGTGCGACGGCCGCTATGTTGGGATGTCGGCGTTGCCGTAACTTATTGAGCCAGAGGCTCCGTGGATCCTGTTTGCCGCCTGCTCGACCCAAAGCTGCTCGAGCGCCGTGGATCAGCAGAGTACGCAAGTAGCGGTCACCACGCTTGCTGATGCCATATAATCGAGTTCGACCACCACTCGATCGCTGCTTCGGTACGAGGCCCAGCCATGCGGCGAACTGGCGACCATTCTTGAAGCAGGATCGATCGCCGACAGCGGCAATCAACGCTGTTGCCGTGACAGGTCCGATGCCCTCGATCTTCCCAAGCCGCTGGCACGGCTCGCTGTTGCGGAAGATCTCCCGTATTCGCCGGTCATAGGACGTTATTCGCAGATCGAGGTCGACCATTTCCGTCTGTAGGTCCCTCATAAGCGAGCGGACGAGTTCGCTCAAGCCATCGTCGCTCCTGCCGACAATGTCCGCGAGACGGCGTCGCAGTTGCGAGATATCACGGGCAATGACAATCCCATGCTCAGAGAGGAGACCGCGGATCTGGTTGACGAGCCGGACCCGATCCGCAACCAGTCGCCGGCGAATGCGATGAATGGCTTGTACCGCCAACTGGTCGGCGGATTTCGGCGGCACGAAGCGCATGGATGGCCGGCCAACGGCTTCGCAGATAGCTTCTGCATCATTCCGGTCATTCTTGTTGGATTTGACATAGGGCGTCACGAACTGAGGGCTGATCAGCCGCACTTCATGACCAAGGTCGGTCAGCACCTTTGCCCAATAATGCGCTCCGTTCGAGGCTTCGACGCCAACTAGGCACGGTGGCAGATTGGCAAAGAAGTGGGACACTGCATCGCGACGCAATGTCTTTCGCACAACAGCTTTTCCACGGCTGTCGACACCGTGAACCTCAAACACGTACTTTGCCAAGTCCAACCCTATCCGAACGATCTGCATGACATTCCTCCTTCGCTGCAGTTTACGTCCGAGATTTCACTCCGCCGCGAGGGCGGGGTCCATACCATTGGCTCCGTTTGCGCAAGGGTTGATTTGAGCTTCTGACGGTCGTTGCGGGGTGCGGTCATGTGTCCGGCCTTTTGGCGCGGTGCATGTGACCGCTGGCCCTGATGAAGTCCGCTTGCCGGGCCCAATCAGAGGATCGGGCTTTGAAGTCCAGACAATGCCTCGGGGTACCCTGGCAGCGGTCCCGTTGGTTCTGTCAGAGCAAATTGCCTTGAGCAAGGTCGGGCGATCTCGTAGCGTCCGGCCATGACCAAACGAAACCCCTTCCGCTATTTCAAGACGTCGCCCGAAATCATCCGCCTAGCGGTTATGATGTATATTCGCTTTCCACTCTCACTTCGGAATGTAGAGGATCTCCTTCACGAACGCGGCATCGATATCAGCCATGAAACGGTTCGCTTCTGAGATCCGCAAGCGACGGATCCAACGCCTGCGATCAAGCCACTGGCGATGGCATCTGGATGAGGTGTTCGTGAAGATCAATGGCGAGATACATTATCTATGGCGCGCCGTGGATCACGAGGGTGAGGTTCTGGAAAGCTTCGTAACGAAGAGGCGCGATAAGAAAGCTGCGTTGAAATTCCTGAGGAAAGCACTGCGCAAGCACGGTCGGCCCGAGGTTATCGTGACCGATCGGCTGAGATCGTACGGTGCGGCACTCAGGGATATTGGGACCGCAGCTCGCCAGGTATGTGGCCGCTGGCTGAACAACCGAGCAGAGAACTCTCATCAGCCCGTTCGACGACGAGAGCGAAGGCAACAAGGCTTCAAGTCACCAGGCTCCGCTCAACGCTTCCTATCCGTTCACGCCGCCATCTACAACCCCTTCAACTGTCAGCGTCATCTCCTCAGTCAACCAAGCTACAAGGTCCTTCGATCCAACGCATTCGCGGTGTGGGCTGGTGCCTGCAAAGCTGCCTAGCGATACAATGGCGAGAAGCGATTGCTCTCGTGTTGCCGAGTTAACGTGTCAACGCCGACAGTGCCCTTTCAGGCATTTCGCAAAGAGCTCACTGGCATTCTGCAGGTGGGGTACGATCTCGAGGAGCTTTTCTGCGCTGGTGCGCACATCGGGGGCTGCGACTGAGAGGGCGCCAAGGAACAGGCCATGATCGCCGACGACCGGCACGGCCGCTCCCGCGACGTGAAGAAGGTACTCCTGGCAAGTGATTGCATAACCCTCCGTTCGCACCTGTTCGATGGCTCGGCGAAGACTTGCCTTGTCGGTCACGGTGTAGGGCGTGTAGCTGGGCCGCTCGGAGGCCTCAAGATAGGCCTCAAGCTCGTCACCCTTGAGGCGCGCGAGGAAGAGCCGACCGCTGGAAGTGCAAAACAAAGGCGCCTTGCGCCCGGCACGGAAGGAAAGGGTCAGTTCCTGCGGCGCCTCGGCACTCGCCAGGTAAACCACGTGGTCGGCCACCTGCACGCCAAAACTCGTCATCTCTCCAATCTCGCGGGTAAGCGACGTAAGTACGGCATCCGCTGCGGTTGTCATGGCGGCGCTGGCGAGAACCCGCGCCGAGAGATCGACCAGCGGGCGGGAGACCATCCAGTTTCTGGAACCGGGAACGCGCTGCAGGTGCCCCAGTCGCTCCAGCTCGGAACAGATGCGATGTGCCGTTGGTGGTGGCAAGCCGGTCTGTTCAGCAATGTGAACTGTGGAAACGCCGCCCTGTTGCGCCACGCAATCGAGAACGGTCATGATCTTCGCCGTTGGAGAGTCTGGTGGTGCTCGTTCACTCGTTGTCATGCGGACTATTCTGCCAGATAGTCACCCTGAAATCGCCGAAGAAAGAGCTTCAGGCGCGGCGAATCAGGCTCCATCAGAACCTGACTCGGCGGCCCCTGCTCGACGATGACGCCGTCGTCCATGAATACGACACGATCGCCGACATCCCGAGCGAAGTGGATCTCATGCGTCACGATCACCATGGTCATACCCTCGTCCGCCAGTTGCCGAATCACGCGCAGCACCTCACCAACCAATTCCGGGTCCAAGGCGCTGGTCACCTCGTCGAAGAGCATGACCTGCGGCTCCATGGCCAGCGCGCGGGCGATCGCCACCCGCTGCTGCTGGCCGCCGGATAGACGCGCGGGATATTCGTCAGCCTTCTCCGACAGGCCTACCTTCTCGAGAAGGTCCCCGGCCAGGCGATCGGCCTCGGCCTTTGCCATTCCCCGCACTTTGACCGGCCCCATCATGACGTTTTGCACGACCGTGCGGTGCGGGAAGAGGTTGAAGCTTTGGAAGACCATGCCGACCTGCTCGCGGACCTTGGCGTTGTCCGACTCGCTGTTCCGCAGCCTTGCGCCATTGCCATTGACGCTATAGCCGATCAGCTTGCCCTCGATCAGAATCTCTCCCTCTTCGAAGGGTTCCAGCAAATTCAGGCATCGCAGGAGAGTGGACTTTCCGGAGCCGCTAGGCCCCAAAATCACAACCACTTCGCCGCGTTCGACGCTCAAATCGATTCTTTTCAGAACCTCAAGATCGCCAAAACGCTTGCGTAATCCCTTGATTTCGATCATCGGCATTTCGGTTTCCCTGCCTTATTTCTAATTGACGACGACCGTCCGCCGCTCACTCCATTGGGCAAGCAGGGACAGGGGATAGCAAATCAGGAAATAGATTGCCATGACGCCGAGGAATATCTGGAACGACGCCAGCGTACGCTCCACCACCTCGCGCGCGGCATAGGTCAGTTCCCAGACCCCCACGATAGAGACATAAGAGGTCTGCTTAATGGCGGTCAGCGCATTGTTTAGCAGCGGCGGAATGGCGATCCGCGTGGCCTGCGGCAGCAGGATTTCGCGCACGATTGCAAAGCGTCGCATGCCGAGACTCTTTGCAGCCGCGGTTTGTCCTTGCGGAACCGAAAGGATGGAACTGCGAACGATTTCGGTAACGAAGGCGGCAACATAAATGATCTGGGCCGTGCCGACCGCAATATAGGGGTTCACCCTGTAACCAAGAAAAGGAAAAATGTAGTAGCCCAGCAGCATGATCACGATGATCGGAATGCCACGCAGGACGAAGACATAGAGCGTGATCAAGCTTCGGACCAAGCGCCCGCCGAGGTTCGCTAGAACCCCGATTGCGACGCCCAGGAGGGTTCCGGCGGTAACGACGACGAAAGCCAGTTGCAACGTAATCCATGCACCTTGTAGCAGGTATGGCAGGCTGGAGATCAAGACGTCGAGCATAGCTCAAGCCCTCCCCTGGGTGCGATGTTCCAGCAGTCTCGTGCCTGCGCCCAAGAACGACGTCAAGGCTAGGTAGAAAATTGCGATGCTGACGAAGATCTCGATGGAGGTGGCTGTCCTCTCGATGGCCACCTTGCCCGTCATGGTAAGCTCTGCTACGCCGATAGCCGAGACCAGCGAGGTGTCCTTGACCAGAATGATCAACTGGTTGCCGAGGGGGCCGAGAATTCGAAGCAAGGCTTGTGGCAGGATGACGTTCCAGAACGCGCCGAAGCGCGTCATTCCGATGGCGCGGGCCGCCTCCCATTGGCGCGGGCTGATGGATTCGATCCCGCCGCGGTAGGTTTCCACGAAGAAGGCCCCATGCTGGAGCGCAATGCCAATCACGCCGCAAGAAAACTCCGAGGGATAGAGGCCGAATAGCGGCAAGCCGAAGTAAATCAAGTAAATCTGCAGCAGCAGCGGCGTGTTGCGCATGAACTCAATGTAGGCTGCCGCAGGAAAGGTGAGGACCGCTTTACCTGACATCCTCGGACCCACCAATAGGATGCCGATTAGAAGCGCCAGCGGCATGGCTGCCGCCGCCACGCTCACCGTGATCAGGAAGCCCGAGACAAGGCTCGGGAACAGCATAATCAGGAGGCTGGTGGATTGGGCGAGAAAATCCATCGATCCCCCTTTAAGCTGTATCCACTCGCAAATGAGAGGCCGCAAGAGCCGCCACTCCCGCCAAGGGAACGGCGGCTCGCTTTACGTGGATACGCTCCTTCAAGTCCGGACTAACGGCCGGACTGCGACATGCGGGCGTGGCGCGGCTCGACGCCAAACCATTTCACGTAGATTTCTTTGTAGGCGCTGTAGCGGCTGCCGCCAAGCATCTCTGCTACGACGGTGTCGAGGAACAGCCACCACTTGAAATCGTCCTGGCGAAGGAAGATGCCGTTGCCGGTGACGTCTGTCAGCCACTCGTTGAGGATGCGGAACTCTGGATTGTCGCGCATGTAATAGAGCGCGACCGGAGCATCTAACTGACATGCTGTCGCCCGGCCCAATTTCACCGCGTTGAACTGCGCGGAGACGGAATCGAAGGTGAGGAACTTTGCGTCCGGATAAAAGCGCTTGCCCCGTTCCTCCTGCACCGGCGCCGTCAAGTGGGCAACGGTGAATTCCGGTTTGTTAAGGTCCGCGATGCTCTGGATGGGGCTATCCTTGCGCACCACCAGGACGATACCACTGTCGATGTATGGCCTTGTAAAGCCAACCTGGAGGGCCCGGTCCGGATAGATCGTGGTGACCATGATACCGAAATCGATGGTGCCATTCTGGGTATTCGGCCAGCGCGAGGCAAAGCCCTGCTTGAACAGCTCAATCTTGGTCTCATCTCCAAAGATGCTCTTTGCGATCAGCTTGGCGATATCGATATCGAAGCCCACTAATTCGCCCTTCTCGTCGATGAAACCGAAGGGCGGCGCTTCGCTGGTGACGCCAACAATCACTTTTCCCCGTTCCCGTACCTCGTCGAGCTTCGACTTGGTGCCGGCGGTTTGCGCCGAAGCTGGCGTAACCTGCGCGGCGACCAAGCCGGCCCCCGCTGCAATCCCGCTTGCCCCTGCAATAAATTCGCGCCTTGAAGTCATCGAACGTCTCCTTTCCTTGAGTGATTCAGACCTATAAGGCTGCGACCCACCGGGCGCGGAGCACGGATCGTCGGCAACCAGGACTTGGCAGCCGATCGCCCCCCGCAGTCACTCCGCAGCGACGGGTCGGTCGCCGACGGACAGGGAGCTTGATTCCCTGACGTCGACGTCCTTTGGGAAGCCGTCCATGGCTCGCTTGATCGCGATATCCATCCGGCCGACGATGTCCTTGATTTCGGCTTCCGTGATGATGAGCGGCGGCGCGAAGCGGAAATAATGCTTCACCGCGATCGCGCAGACGCCCTCTAGCGCGCAGTTGTAGCGGATCCGCTCCGCCATTACGGGATCCGGCGCCTTGGTTTTCCTGTCCTTGACGATGTCCAGCATTCGGTAAAGGCCCTTACCCCGGATATCGCCGATGCACTCGTATTTTTCCTTGAGTGTCGCCAGTTCCCGCTCGGCGACCTCGCCTAACTCCTCGGCCCGTTCTGCTAGGTTATCGCGCAAGACGATGTCGAGTTGCTTCAACGCCACCGCAGCCGGCATGGGGTCGCTGGAATAGGTGCCCGCCCAGGGCAGGCCGCAGTTGCCGCGCGTGCGTTCGGCGATTTCCGGCGTGGTGATGGTGCCGCAGATCGCCATGCCCGCGGAAAGACCTTTGCCCCAAGTCACGATGTCGGGGGTCACGCCGTAATGTTCCATCGCCCACATCTTCCCGGTGCGGGCGGGCGCCAACTGGCATTCATCCAGGATCAGCAGGGCGCCCCAGCGCTTTGCCATTTCCGAAACCCGTTTCAACCAGTTGTCCGGCGGCATTATCATCCCGCCGGGGACAGCGATGGTTTCGACCATGAAAGCTGCGATGTTCTGGCTGGTGGCGAATTCAAGCAGCTCCTCACTCGACCTGAGACAGGCGATATCGCAACTTGGGTACTCGAGATTGACAGGGCAGCGATAGCAGAAGGGCGGAAAGAGCGCGTTAGCCTTCGCCGGAAACATAAGGGGCCCAAGACTCTTTCGGCGGTTGCCGCCAACGGTGGTCAACGCCTCGACTGCCAAGCTGCCCCCGTGCAGTCCCCGGATCATGGAGACGACGTCGAATTTGCCAGTATAGGCGAGCGCCATGCGCATAGCGATTTCATTGGCTTCGGAGCCGGTGATCGCGAAGTTGACGACCTTTAGCTCGCCGGGCGTGTTCTCGGTCAGGCGCTCAGCGAACTCGACTGTCCAGGGATTGCTGTACCATGAGGACTGGTGGATGAAGGTTCCGGCCATTTCGCGGATTGTTTCGGCGAGTTCGGGGTGAGAATGCCCCAGAACCATGCACATCATCCCCGAGGTGAGGTCGTAGTATTCGCGGTCATCTATGTCGATGAGCTTCACGCCTTTACCGGCCTTGAAGATGATGCGGGGTTCGTAGCGCCAGCCGAAAACCGTCCTCGCGTCCCGAGCCTGGAAATCTGTATGAGTGTTGGAGAATTGAAAGGTCTTTTCCATCGACTGATGCCTCCTCGCGGGGACTTGGTGAGCCTACGTGCTCGTAAGACGCGCCCTGCGGACAGAACTGGCGCGTTTACCGTGACGTGATAGGATAATTCCATAATACGGAAAATTTGTCATCAAAAAATGGAATAAAATGGTAAAGGTAAAACATGACGCCCGTCACACTGGCAATGACGGGGGCTTTTTCAGAGCAAATCGCCTTGAGCAAGGTCGGGCGATCTCGTAGCGTCCGGCCAGGCTTTGTCAGAGCAAATCGCCTTGAGCAAGGTCGGGCAATCTCGTAGCGTCCGGCCATGACCAAGCGCAGCCCATTCCGCTATTTCAAGACGTCGCCCGAGATCATCCGCCTGGCGGTCATGATGTACATTCGGTTCCCACTTTCATTACGGAATGTAGAAGATCTCCTTCACGAACGTGGCATCGATATCAGCCACGAGACAGTGCGGTTTTGGTGGCAGCGCTTCGGACCTATGTTCGCCGCCGAGATCCGCAAGCGGCGGATCCAGTGCATGCGATCGAGCCGCTGGCGGTGGCATCTGGACGAGGTCTTCGTGAAGATCAACGGTGTGACGCACTATCTCTGGCGAGCCGTCGACCATGAGGGCGAGGGCCTTGAAAGCTTCGTGACAAAGAGGCGGGATAAGAAAGCTGCGTTGAAATTCCTAAGAAAAGCAATGCGTAAGCATGGCCAGCCTAAGATCATTGTGACCGACCGGCTGAGATCCTATGGGGCCGCGATGAAAGAGATAGGTAACTTCAATCGCCAGCTAACCGGCCGCTGGCTGAACAACCGAGCAGAGAACTCACATCTGCCCTTCCGACGAAGGGAGCGCGCGATGCTTCGCTTCAGGCAGATGCGAAGTTTGCAGCAATTCGCCGCCGTTCATGCCTCCGTCTACAACCTCTTCAACTCAGAACGCGCCCTTTC
>NZ_JACHXA010000014.1 GCF_014191775.1 Limibacillus halophilus
ACGGAGATGGTGATGCCGGGCGACAACGTGGCGATGGAAGTCGAGTTGATCGCGCCGATCGCCATGGACGAAGGCCTGCGTTTCGCTATCCGTGAGGGCGGCCGCACCGTCGGTGCCGGCGTCGTCTCCGCGGTCGTTAAGTAATCCTCTTAGGAGGTTTTAGCGGGGTTTGGGGTTGTGGCTGGTAAGCACGACCCCATTTCCCCTTTAGAAGTGGCGTTAGGAGTGTAGCTCAATTGGTAGAGCACCGGTCTCCAAAACCGGGGGCTGTGGGTTCGAGTCCCTCCACTCCTGCCAGTTGAGGCGCTTTGTGATGAGGCGCGCGATTGAGCGCCCGAGAAATTTTGGCTCCGGCAGCGGCAATGCCTTAAATGGTGGCGCTCCTGTCGGAATTGCCGTTTGAGACGGAAAAGGAAGGCCCACGATGGCCAAGACCAACGTCGCGCAGTTTTTTCGCGAAGTACGCCAGGAAGCCAGCAAGGTTACCTGGCCGACGCGGCGCGAGACCACTGTCAGCACAATCATGGTGTTTGTGATGGTGTTTCTGGCGGCGATTTTCTTCTTCTTGGTTGATCAGGTTCTGGCCTTTGCCGTGAAGCTGCTTCTTGGGATTGGAGGCTAACTGGTTATGGCCATCCGTTGGTATGTGGTCCACGTCTATTCGGGCTTTGAAAAGAAGGTCGCCGAGTCCATTAAGGATCAGGCGCGGCAGAAGGGCATGGAGGAACTTTTCGAAGAGGTCCTGGTGCCGACCGAGGAAGTGATCGAAATTCGCCGGGGTCAGAAGGTGACGTCGGAGCGCAAGTTCTTTCCAGGTTATGTTCTGGCCAAGATGGAACTGACTGATCAGAGCTGGCATTTGGTCAAGGATACGCCGAAGGTTACCGGTTTCCTGGGCAGCAAAGGCAAACCTTCCCCGATCTCGGAGAAGGAAGCGCAACAGATCCTGCATCAGGTTCAAGAAGGCGTTGAGCGGCCCAAGCCCTCGATCACCTTCGAGATCGGTGAGCAGGTTCGCGTTGCGGACGGTCCCTTCACATCGTTCAACGGAACGGTTGACGATGTCGATGAAGAGCGTTCGCGGCTCAAGGTGGCGGTTTCCATTTTTGGACGTTCGACGCCGGTGGAATTGGAATACTCCCAGGTCGAAAAGGTCTGATTTCCCTAGCGGGATGTTGGACTGGCCGGGAGAGGTGGCGGCGCTTTCAGGTTGGAAGAGTCGCAGTAGTGGCGCGGGAGGTGACGGTCGCATCAAAGTCCAAGCGACGACCGGACCGCGCAGCCCAGAATGTTAGAAGGGTGAATTGAAATGGCAAAAAAGATTGCGGGCTATATCAAGCTCGAGATTCCGTCGGGGCAGGCCAATCCCTCCCCGCCGGTCGGACCGGCGCTAGGTCAGCGCGGTCTGAACATCATGGAATTCTGCAAGGCCTTCAATGCGGCCACGCAGGGAATGGAGCCGGGTACGCCGACGCCTGTGGTCATCACGGCATACAGCGACCGGTCGTTCTCTTTCGAACTGAAGACTGCTCCTGCGTCTTACTATCTGCGCAAGGCGGCCAAGGTTGCGAAGGGTTCCCCCACCACGGGCAAGGGTTTCATCGGTAAGGTGACCCGCGCTCAGTTGGCAGAGATCGCCGAGGCCAAGATGGCCGATCTCAACGCCAACGACATCGATGCGGCGATCAGCATTATTGCCGGTTCGGCCCGTTCCATGGGCCTCGAAGTGGTGGAGGACTGAAATCATGGCGCACAAAGGTAAGCGTTATCAAAAGGTTATTGACGGCATTGACCGTCGGGCAACCTATGAAGTGGTCGAAGCGATCAAGATGATCAAGGGCCGGGCGAGCGCCAAGTTCGATGAGACGGTCGAGATCGCCATGAATCTGGGTGTTGACCCTCGCCACGCGGATCAGAACGTACGCGGTGCGGTTTCCTTACCGCATGGCACGGGTAAGGCGCTTCGCGTTGCCGTCTTTGCTAAGGGCGACAAGGCGGAAGAGGCGAAGAAAGCCGGCGCCGATATCGTCGGTGCGGAGGATCTCGCAGAGCAGGTGCAAGCCGGCCAGATGGACTTCGATCGCGTCATTGCCACACCGGACATGATGCCGTTGGTGGGCCGTCTCGGTAAGGTGCTGGGTCCGCGCGGTTTGATGCCGAACCCCAAACTGGGCACGGTAACGGCAGATGTGACCCAAGCGGTCGCCGACGCCAAGGGCGGTCAGGTTCAGTTCCGTGTCGAGAAGGCGGGCATCGTCCATGCCGGTGTCGGCAAGGCCAGCTTCAGCGAAGAAGCCCTGGTAGAGAACGTTAAGGCTTTCGTCGCGGCGATCAACCGCGCCAAGCCCAGCGGCGCGAAGGGGAGCTACATCAAGCGGGTAGCCCTTTCCTCGACGATGGGTGCCGGAGTGAAAGTTGAGGTTGCCAGCCTGGTCAACTGACCGGGTGGCGTGAGCAACCAAAGGGTTTCGGTGGTGGATTTTTCGGAATCGGCCACCGGGAAGACCGGCCGAGATGCCTTGGTGGCAATCGGCTGGTAACCTGTCCAAGACTGCAGGTGTGTTGTCTGTTCGCAGGCAATACTTAAGCCCATTTGCGGGCCTGCATAGACAGGAAGCAAAAGAATTTCGGAGGGCTCCTTCGAAAAGCTTGAGCTTCCGGGACAGGCGAACCGGGTCTTTCCGGACGCTTTGCCGGAAAGGCCTTCGTGCAACGGGCCGCAACACTTTCTCAGGAAGGCGTTGCAGTCCAATGACGGGAGAGACGATTCGTGGACCGTACGGAAAAAGAAGAGCTGGTGTCCACGCTGAACGCGTCCTTCGGCGAGGTCTCGCTGGTTATCGTGACCCAACAAACGGGGCTCACGGTGGCACAGTCGCAGGACCTGCGTCGCAAGATGCGTGCAGCCGGCGCCAACTTTAAGGTGAGTAAGAATCGGCTCACGCGTCTGGCTCTTAAAGGCACGAAGTTCGAGGGACTGGATTCGCTGTTCAGCGGGCCGACCGGCATTGCGATGTCGGAAGACCCCATTGCAGCGGCGAAGGTCGCCGTCGAGTTCGCCAAGGACAACGATAAACTACAGATCGTTGGTGGTGCTATGGATTCGCAGGTACTTGACGTCGAAGGCGTCATGGCCCTGGCCAAGCTGCCGTCCCTGGATGAACTGCGAGGCAAGCTGATTGGTCTTATGCAGGCCCCGGCGACAAAGGTCGCTGGCGTTCTGCAGGCTCCGGCTGGCCAGATGGCACGTCTCTTGAATGCCTATGCCCAAAAAGGCGAAGCCGCGTGATCCCGCGTGATCCGAGCAAACAGTAAGCTCAAGTTTAACTAGGAGTAGGAACTAAAATGGCTGATCTCGATAAGCTCGTTGCAGAGCTGTCCAAGCTGACCGTCCTGGAGGCTGCCGATTTGGCGAAGCGCCTCGAAGAGGAGTGGGGCGTTTCCGCCGCTGCTCCGGTTGCCGTTGCTGCCGCCGCTGGTGGTGGTGATGCTCCGGCTGCCGCTGAGAAGGACGAATTCGATGTTGTTCTGGCCGCCGTTGGCGACAAAAAGATCAACGTCATTAAGGAAGTCCGTGCGATCACCGGTCTTGGCCTGAAGGAAGCCAAGGATCTGGTCGAAGCCGCACCGAAGGCCGTCAAGGAAGCTGTTTCCAAGGACGAGGCCGAGAAGGTAAAGAAGCAACTCGAGGAGGCTGGTGCCACCGTTGAGTTGAAGTAAGTGCTGCGTGTAACGCTGCACTTTGCAGGCCTGGTCGGCGCGTCTCGGAAGGGGCGCGCCGGCGCAGGCTTTTCGTGCCTTCACGCATGAGCCCGGAGAAAACTCCTCCGAGTTGATGTGTGATGGCCCACTGCGCGGTTCCTCAAAACCGGGGTCTGAGCAGGGGTTGCAGAAGAGATTTATTGGCGTAGGCGGAAGGCTTTCCAGGATGTGCCCAGATACAGGCACTGGGCGGCGCCCCGCAAACAGATGTGATGAGGAAGCTTAAGATGGAGAGGTCCTTTACCGGTCGTAAGCGCATTCGCAAGAGCTTCGGACGGATTCCCGAAGTCACCGAAATGCCGAACCTCATCGAGGTGCAGAAAACTTCCTATGACCAGTTTCTGCTCGCCGATGTAAAACCGGAGAAGCGCCCGCAGAGTGGGCTACAGGCGGTTTTCAGTTCGGTATTTCCGATCCGCGATTTCGCCGGACGTTCGGAGCTCAATTTCGTTCGCTATGAACTGGAAGAGCCGAAGTACGACGTCGAGGAATGCCAGCAGCGCGGCATGACTTACGCAGCGCCCTTGAAGGTCACGCTGCGCCTCGTCGTCTGGGATATCGACGAGGACAGTGGTGCCAAGTCGATTCGCGATATCAAGGAGCAGGACGTTTACATGGGCGATATGCCGCTCATGACCGGCAACGGCACTTTCGTGGTGAACGGCACCGAGCGTGTGATCGTCTCGCAAATGCATCGTAGCCCGGGCGTGTTTTTTGACCATGATCGCGGCAAGACCCATTCGTCGGGCAAATATCTCTTCGCTGCGCGCGTGATCCCTTACCGTGGTTCCTGGCTGGACTTTGAGTTCGACGCCAAGGACATCGTTTATGTGCGTGTGGACCGTCGCAGGAAACTGCCGGCAACGACATTCCTGATGGCGCTCGACAGCATTGAGACGGAGAAACGGCGCGCCGATGCTGCCAAGAAGGGCGAAGCGGTTGATTTGGCGTCCCTTGAAGGGATGTCGGCGGAAGAGATCCTGGAGGCTTTCTACGACGGCGTGACCTATAAGAAGGTCAAGGGCGGTTGGAAAACCGCCTTTTCGCCAGAGCGTTTGAAGGGCTCCAAGCTGGTCGCGCCGCTGGTCAACGCCAAGGACGGCGAGATCGTTGCCGAGGCCGGTGCCAAGATGACCCCGCGCCTGCTGCGCAAGATCGAGGAAGCGGGTCTCAAGGAGATCCTTGTAACCGAGGAGGAACTGCACGGTCTTTATCTCGCCGGTGACCATATCAACGCAAAGACCGGCGAGGTCTTGGCTGAGGCGGGCGATGAGATTACGGAAGAGTCTCTGGAGACCTTGTCCAATGCTTCCGTGAAGGAAATCACGGTACTGGCGATCGATCACCTCAATATCGGCCCTTACATCCGCAACACGCTGGCAGCGGACAAGAACCGCAGCCGCGAGGATGCGCTGATCGATATCTACCGGGTGATGCGTCCGGGCGAGCCGCCGACGCTGGAGACGGCCGAGGCAATGTTCCAGAGCCTGTTCTTCGACTCGGAACGCTACGATCTTTCCGCCGTCGGTCGCGTGAAGATGAATGCCCGTTTGGGATTCACGGACGTTTCCGACGAAGTGCGTGTGCTCCGGAAGGCCGATGTGTTGTCTATCCTCAAGATTCTCTGTGAATTGAAGGACGGCCGCGGCGAGATCGACGATATCGATCATCTGGGCAATCGGCGCGTGCGTTCGGTCGGTGAGCTGATGGAGAATCAGTACCGAGTCGGCTTGTTGCGCATGGAGCGCGCGATCAAGGAGCGTATGAGCTCGGTCGAGATTGACACGGTGATGCCGCATGACCTGATCAATGCCAAGCCAGCCGCCGCCGCCGTGCGCGAGTTCTTCGGTTCTTCGCAGCTTTCCCAGTTCATGGATCAGACCAACCCGTTGTCCGAGATCACGCACAAGCGTCGTCTTTCGGCCTTGGGCCCGGGCGGTCTGACGCGTGAACGCGCCGGCTTCGAAGTTCGCGACGTGCATCCGACCCACTATGGACGCATTTGTCCCATCGAGACGCCTGAAGGCCCAAACATTGGCCTGATCAACTCGCTGGCGACCTATGCGCGGGTCAACAAGTACGGCTTCATCGAGAGCCCCTACCGGAAAATCGTCGATAACAAAGTGACGGACGAGGTCATCTATCTTTCGGCGATGGACGAAGGGCGCTATACGATCGCTCAGGCCAATGCGACGTTGGATGACAAGGGCCGCTTCGTTGACGATCTGGTGTCTAGTCGTCAGGCGGGCGACTACATCGTTGCCCGTCCCGAGGACATCGACCTCATCGACGTGTCGCCCAAGCAGATCGTTTCGGTTGCCGCGGCGCTCATTCCCTTCCTGGAGAATGACGACGCTAACCGCGCGCTGATGGGCTCCAACATGCAACGCCAGGCGGTACCGCTGTTGCAGGCGGAAGCGCCGTTGGTGGGAACAGGCATGGAAGAAACGGTTGCACGCGACTCAGGTGCGTCGATCGTAGCGCGCCGCGCCGGTGTAATCGATCAGGTCGATGCGACCCGTATCGTTATCCGTGTCACCGAGGAAACCTCGAGCGGAGAGCAGGCCGTCGACATCTACAACCTGTTGAAGTTTCAGCGGTCGAACCAGAACACTTCGATCACCCAGCGTCCGCTGGTCAAGGTCGGAGAAATGGTGGAGAAGGGCGATATCATCGCCGACGGCCCCTCGACCCAGCTGGGCGAGCTGGCGTTGGGCCGCAACGTGCTCGTCGCCTTCATGCCGTGGATGGGCTACAACTTTGAGGATTCGATCCTCATCTCCGAGCGCATCGTCCGAGACGACGTCTTCACCTCGATTCACATCGAAGAGTTCGAGGTCATGGCCCGCGATACCAAGTTGGGCCAGGAAGAGATCACCCGCGACATTCCCAACGTCGGTGAGGATGCTCTGCGCAACCTCGACGAAGCCGGTATCGTTTATATTGGTGCCGAGGTGAATGCAGGTGACATCCTGGTCGGCAAGGTCACGCCGAAGGGCGAATCGCCGATGACACCCGAGGAAAAACTGCTTCGGGCGATCTTCGGCGAAAAGGCCTCCGATGTTCGCGATAGCTCCTTGAAAGTGCCGCCCGGCGTGACCGGAACGGTGGTTGAGGTTCGCGTCTTCTCGCGCCGCGGCGTCGAGAAGGACGAGCGTGCCCTGGCTATCGAGCGGTCTGAAATCGAGCGGCTTGCCAAGGACCGTGATGACGAGAAGACCATTCTGGAGCGCAGCTTCTATGGCCGCCTCAAGGATCTTCTGATCGGCGAGACGGGCGTTTCCGGTCCCAAAGGCTTCAAGAAGGGCGTTAAGATCACCGAGGAAGTCCTCTCTGATTTCACGCCGGGTCAGTGGCGCCAGATCGCCGTCAAGGGCGACAAGCGCCAGGGTGACGTCGAGGCGCTCAACAAGCAGTTCGAGGAAGCCGTCGGGGCGCTGCAGAAGCGTTTCGAGAACAAGGTGGACAAGTTGCAGCGCGGCGACGAGTTGCCGCCGGGCGTGATGAAGATGGTCAAGGTTTTCGTGGCCGTGAAGCGCAAGCTTCAGCCGGGCGACAAGATGGCCGGACGCCACGGCAACAAGGGTGTCATTTCCAAGATCATGCCGATGGAGGACATGCCTCACCTGGAAGATGGTACTCCGGTGGATATCGTGCTCAATCCGTTGGGTGTGCCCAGCCGCATGAACGTCGGGCAGATTCTTGAAACGCACCTTGGATGGGCTTGTGCAGGGCTGGGGCGTGATATCGGGCGCATGCTCGATGACGCGAACCGAACCGGCAAGTTCAAGGTGCTGCGCGACAAGCTCAAGGACGTCTACGGTCCGGAAGTCTACAAGAAGATGATCACCGACCTTGAAGATCGCCATATCGGCGAGCTTGCGAACAACCTGCGTGGTGGTGTTCCCATTGCCACGCCGGTGTTTGACGGTGCACGAAGCGAAGACATCATGGAGATGTTGGTAGAGGCCGGTCACGACACGTCGGGTCAGGTCTGGTTGTGGGATGGTCGCTCGGGCGAGAAATTCCACCGCCCGGTAACAGTCGGCTACATCTACATGCTGAAACTGCATCACCTCGTCGACGACAAGATCCACGCCCGTTCCATCGGTCCGTACAGCCTTGTGACTCAGCAACCGCTGGGCGGTAAGGCGCAGTTCGGTGGACAGCGCTTCGGTGAGATGGAGGTCTGGGCGCTGGAAGCTTACGGCGCAGCCTACACCTTGCAGGAAATGCTCACGGTCAAGTCGGACGACGTATCGGGTCGTACCAAGGTCTACGAGTCGATCGTCAAGGGCGATGATAACTTCGAGGCAGGTATACCGGAATCCTTCAACGTTCTCGTGAAGGAACTGCGTTCGCTGGGCCTCGACGTTGAGTTGAAGCAGAGCGGCTTCTAATAGGTCCTAGAAAAAGGGGCGACCGGTTGTGAAAAGCCGGTCGTCTCGAAGCCCCACCCTCGGGGCACCATGATTATCGGGAGATACCGATGAACGACATCATGAACCTCTTCGGTCAGCCCTCTGGCCCGCAGAGCTTCGATCAGATCCGCATTTCCATTGCCAGCCCGGAGCGCATCCGTTCCTGGTCGTTCGGTGAGATCAAGAAGCCGGAAACCATCAATTACCGGACTTTCAAGCCGGAGCGCGATGGCCTGTTCTGCGCCCGAATTTTCGGCCCGGTAAAGGACTACGAGTGCCTTTGCGGCAAGTATAAGCGCATGAAATACCGCGGCATCATCTGCGAGAAGTGCGGCGTCGAAGTGACCCTGTCCAAGGTCCGCCGCGAGCGCATGGGCCATATCGAACTGGCCAGCCCGGTTGCGCATATCTGGTTCCTGAAATCACTGCCGAGCCGTATCGGTCTTCTCGTCGACATGACGTTGAAGGAGTTGGAGCGGGTGCTCTACTTCGAAAACTTTGTCGTAACCGAACCTGGCTTGACGCCGCTCAAGCAGCGCCAATTGTTGAGCGAGGACGAATACCTCGACGCGCAGGAAGAGTTTGGGGAAGACGCCTTTACAGCTCTTATTGGCGCCGAAGCCATGAAGGAGATGCTCTCGCGCCTCGACCTTGAGGAGCTTGAGATCGAACTGCGTGCCGAGTTGAAAGACACCAATTCGGAAGCAAAACGCAAGAAGTTGGTCAAGCGTCTGAAGCTGGTTGAGTCTTTTGTCGTATCCGGTGCGCGGCCCGAGTGGATGATTTTGGATGTCGTTCCCGTCATTCCGCCCGAGTTGCGTCCGCTTGTGCCCTTGGACGGTGGCCGTTTCGCGACCTCTGACTTGAACGATCTCTATCGCCGCGTCATCAACCGCAACAACCGTTTGAAGCGACTGATTGAACTGCGTGCGCCCGATATCATCGTGCGCAATGAAAAACGCATGCTGCAGGAGTCCGTTGACGCGTTGTTTGACAACGGTCGCCGCGGCCGTGTCATCACGGGCGCCAACAAGCGGCCCTTGAAGTCGCTGTCGGACATGCTGAAAGGCAAGCAGGGTCGCTTCCGTCAAAACCTTCTGGGTAAGCGCGTCGACTACTCCGGTCGTTCGGTCATCGTGGTGGGACCGGAACTGAAGCTGCATCAGTGCGGCTTGCCAAAGAAGATGGCGTTGGAGTTATTCAAGCCCTTCATCTATTCGAAGCTTGAACTCTACGGCATGGCGTCGACGATCAAGGCCGCCAAGAAGATGGTGGAAAAGGAACGCCCCGAAGTTTGGGATATTCTGGAAGAGGTCATTCGCGAGCATCCGGTCATGTTGAACCGGGCGCCCACGTTGCACCGCTTGGGTATTCAGGCGTTCGAACCGGTATTGATCGAAGGTAAGGCAATCCAGCTTCACCCGCTGGTTTGTACTGCATTCAACGCGGACTTCGACGGTGACCAGATGGCGGTCCACGTGCCGTTGTCGCTGGAAGCCCAGTTGGAAGCGCGCGTCTTGATGATGTCGACCAACAATATCCTGTCGCCGGCCAATGGTAAGCCGATCATCGTCCCGTCTCAGGATATTGTTCTGGGTATCTACTACCTGACGATGGAGAACGACGGCGAGCAGGGCGAGGGCATGGTGTTCGGCACCATGGGCGAGATCGAGCATGCGTTGGAGGCACACGCCGTGTCGCTGCATGCCAAGATCAAGGCGCGTTATTCGACCGTCAATTCCGAGGGTGAGCCGGTCGTGCAGCTGGTCGATTCTACGCCTGGCCGCATGTTGTTGGCGCAGGTGTTGCCGCGCCACAAGAAGCTGCCTTTCTCGACCATCAACCGCCTTTTGACCAAAAAGGAGGTAACCGAGGTTATCGATACGGTTTACCGCCACTGCGGCCAGAAGGAGACGGTTATTTTCTGTGACCGCATGATGGGCCTGGGCTTTGCTTATGCCTGCCGTGCGGGCATCTCCTTCGGCAAGGACGACCTGATCATTCCGGAAGCCAAGATCAAACTGGTCGAGGAAGCCCAGGATCAGGTGAAGGAGTTTGAACAGCAGTACCAGGAAGGCCTCATCACGCGCGGCGAGAAGTACAATAAGGTCGTCGACGTTTGGTCGTCTTGCACCGATAAGGTGGCCGAGGAGATGATGAAGGTCATGTCCCAAAACCGGGGACTGTCCATCAATTCGGTTTACATGATGGCACACTCCGGTGCGCGTGGTTCCGCCGCGCAGATCAAACAGCTTGCCGGCATGCGCGGGCTGATGGCTAAGCCGTCGGGCGAGATCATCGAGACGCCGATCATTTCCAACTTCAAGGAAGGCCTGTCGGTCCTGGAGTACTTCAACTCCACGCACGGCGCCCGTAAGGGACTGGCCGATACTGCCTTGAAGACGGCGAACTCGGGATACCTTACCCGCCGTCTCGTCGACGTGGCGCAGGATTGCATCATCGTCGAAGAGGATTGCGGCTCCGAGAAGTACCTGACGCTGCATCCCGTGATCGAGGGCGGCGAGGTCATCGCTCCCTTGGGCGAGCGTATCCTGGGTCGCACGGCGGCCGAGGATGTGGTCGATCCGTTGTCGGGCGAAGTCATCGTCAAACGCAATGATCTGGTGACCGAGCCGGAGGTCGAAGCCATCGACCGGGCCGGAATTGACGTGGTTCGCATCCGTTCGACCCTGACTTGCGAGAGCCGGGGCGGCGTCTGCGGCCACTGCTACGGTCGCGATCTGGCGCGTGGCACGCGCGTCAACCAGGGTGAGGCTGTCGGCGTAATCGCGGCGCAGTCGATCGGTGAGCCGGGCACCCAGTTGACCATGCGTACCTTCCATATCGGCGGCGCGGCGCAGGGTGGTGCCGAGCAGTCGAGCATCGAGGCAGTGAGTGATGCCCTGGTGAAATGGCACAACAAGAACGTTGTCCATAACTCCGAGGGCGTGGCCATTGCCATGAGCCGCAACATGGAAGTCGTGCTGCTGGATGAGCAGAAGCGTGAGCGGGCCAGGCATAAGGTTCCTTATGGTGCGCGTTTGCTCGCGGAAGAAGGCAAGAAGGTTACCAAGGGTCAGCGTCTGGCCGAATGGGATCCTTATACGACGCCTATCATCAGCGAGCGGGAAGGTATTGCCAGCTATGTCGATTTGGTCGAAGGAATTTCGATCAAGGAGCACATGGACGAGACGACCGGCATTTCCAACCGCGTCGTTATCGATTGGAAGCAGCAGCCCAAGGGTGCGGACCTCAAGCCACGGGTCACTTTGCGTGACGAGAAAGGTGAAGTCGTCACGTTGGCCAACGGTCTGGAAGCGCGCTACTTCATGTCGGTGGACGCAATCCTGTCGGTTGAGCATGGCTCTCAGGTCCAAGCCGGTGACGTCTTGGCGCGTATTCCGAGGGAGAGCTCCAAGACCCGCGATATCACGGGTGGTCTGCCGCGCGTGGCTGAACTGTTCGAAGCCCGCAAGCCCAAGGACTTCGCCATCATTGCGGAAATTCCGGGGCGCGTTGAGTTCGGACGTGATTACAAGACCAAGCGTCGCGTAATCATCCAGCCGGCCGAGGATGGTGTGGAGCCGAAGGAGTATCTGATCCCGAAGGGCAAGCACCTGGCGGTTCAGGAAGGCGACAACGTTGAGCGCGGCGACCTTTTGATGGACGGCAACCCGGTGCCGCATGACATCCTCGAGGTGTTAGGTGTCGAGGCCTTGGCCGAGTATCTGATCAACGAGGTGCAAAGCGTCTATCGTCTGCAGGGCGTGAAGATCAATGACAAGCATATCGAGGTCATTGTTCGTCAGATGCTACAAAAGGTGGAGATCACCTACGGCGGAGACACGACCTTCCTGGTTGGCGAGCAGACCGACCGTGAAGAGTTCGAGATGGTGAACGACAAAGTGATTGCTAGCGGTGGAAGGGCTGCCGAGGCCAAGTCGGTCTTGCACGGCATCACCAAGGCAAGCTTGCAGACTCGTTCGTTCATCTCGGCCGCGTCGTTCCAGGAGACTACCCGTGTCCTCACCGAGGCCGCAGTGCAGGGTAAGGTCGACGAGTTGATCGGTCTCAAGGAGAACGTGATCGTCGGTCGTCTGATCCCAGCGGGTACAGGCTCCATCGTAAACCGCATGCAGCGACTCGCGGCCGAGCGCGACCGGGCGATTCTCGACGCGCGGGAAGCCGAGCAGCTCGCTTTACAGGCGGATTCGGGTGAAGTCGCCGAGGAGGCACCAGCTCAATCTTGAGCTTGGTGATTTATTCAGGTCATTATCCCGGATCTTTGCGCAATATTATTTCAAATTGTGCCAAGGTCCGGGAAAGCCTGGGTTCTCAGCAAAAAGTCAGCGTGTTTGGCTTGACGCGGATAGGGCACATACATAGTATGCGCCAACCTTTCGGGGGCTGGTGGTAGACCTGTTCTACGGTCTAGACGCAGTTCCGGGTTTTACGAGACGAAAAATAGCCGCCTTTTTAAGGTGGTACGGAAACTCCGCAGAGGGGGCGATTTGTTCGTTCCCGCGCGGTGCTTTGTTATGCAACTAGGGTCTTATAAGGAAGCGATCGGATGCCTACGATCAATCAGTTGATCCGTAAGCCGCGCAAGCCACAGGTGGCGCGGAACAAGGTGCCGGCTCTTGAAGCCTGCCCGCAGAAGCGCGGCGTTTGCACCCGTGTTTACACGACCACGCCGAAGAAGCCGAACTCGGCACTTCGTAAAGTGGCGCGCGTTCGCCTCACCAATGGGTTTGAGGTGACGAGCTATATTCCCGGCGAGGGGCATAACCTTCAGGAGCACTCCGTGGTCATGATCCGCGGTGGTCGCGTGAAGGACCTTCCTGGTGTTCGTTATCACATCATTCGCGGCACGCTCGATACGCAGGGCGTCAAAGATCGTCGCCAGCGCCGTTCGAAATACGGCGCCAAGCGGCCGAAGTAAGGAAGGTATAAAGCTATGTCGCGTCGTCATAGTGCCGAGAAGCGCCAGATCCTGCCGGACCCGAAGTTCGGTGACGTGGTGCTTTCGAAGTTCATGAACAACCTGATGCTGGACGGCAAGAAGTCCGTCGCTGAGGGTATCGTCTATGGTGCCTTCGATCAGATCGAAGGGAAGACCAAGGGCGACCCCGTAAAGGTGTTCCACGAAGCCCTGGACAACATCAAGCCGGAGCTGGAAGTGCGTTCTCGCCGCGTTGGTGGTGCGACCTATCAGGTTCCCGTCGAGGTGCGCCACGACCGTGCGCAAGCCTTGGCGATCCGCTGGCTGATTGGTGCGGCCCGGGCGCGCAGCGAGCTGACGATGGTCGATCGCTTGGCTAACGAGTTGATCGATGCGGCTAACAGCCGCGGCGCTGCCGTGAAGAAGCGTGAAGATACCCACCGTATGGCGGAGGCCAATAAGGCCTTCTCCCATTACCGCTGGTAAAAGAGGTTCGTTATGGCTGGCCGTCAAACCCCGCTCAATCGCTACCGCAATATCGGCATCATGGCCCACATCGATGCGGGTAAGACGACGACGACTGAGCGCATTCTGTTTTACACGGGCAAATCCTACAAGATCGGCGAGGTCCACGAGGGCACCGCGGTCATGGACTGGATGGAGCAGGAGCAGGAGCGTGGCATCACGATTACGTCTGCTGCGACGACTACCTTCTGGCGTGACCACCGTGTGAACATCATCGATACGCCCGGACACGTCGACTTCACCATTGAGGTCGAGCGTTCCTTGCGTGTGCTCGATGGCGCCGTTGCGGTGTTTGACTCGGTGGCCGGTGTTGAACCGCAGTCCGAAACCGTGTGGCGGCAGGCCGATAAGTACAAAGTTCCGCGCATTTGCTTCGTCAATAAGATGGACCGCATCGGCGCGAACTTCTTCCGTTGCGTCGACATGATCGTTGATCGCCTGGGCGCCGTTCCGGCGGTGTGTCAGTTGCCTATCGGCTCCGAGTCCGAGTTTGAGGGCATCATCGACCTCGTGAAGAACAAGGCGCTGATCTGGCATGACGAGTCTCTTGGCGCGAAGTTCGATGAGGTCGATGTTCCTGCCGAGTACGCAGAGCAGGTGGCCGAGTACCGTGAGAAGCTTATCGAGTTGGCTATCGAGCAGGACGATGCCGCGATGGAGGCTTATCTTGATGGCACCGAGCCTGACGAGGCGACGCTAAAGGCATGTATCCGCAAAGGTTGCACGACGCTTAAGTTCGTTCCGGTGTTCTGTGGCTCTGCTTTCAAGAACAAGGGCGTTCAGCCGCTGTTGGACGGTGTCGTGGACTTCCTTCCAAGTCCTGTCGACGTACCGCCGATGCGCGGCGTGAAGCCGGACAGCGACGAGACGATTACCCGTCCTCCAGAGGACGATGCCCCCTTGTCGGCGTTGGCATTCAAGATCATGACCGATCCTTTTGTCGGTTCGCTGACCTTCGTACGTGTCTATTCGGGCAAGCTGACGAAGGGCACACAGGTCCTGAACTCGGTCAAAGATCGTAAAGAGCGTGTCGGACGTATGTTGCTTATGCATTCGAACCACCGCGAGGAAATTGATGAGGCCATGGCAGGCGACATCGTCGCGCTGGTTGGCCTGAAGGATTCCACGACTGGTGAGACGCTTTGTGACAGCGCCCACCCGATCATTCTGGAGCGTATGGAGTTCCCGGCGCCCGTGATCGAAGTTGCTGTGGAGCCGAAAACGAAAGCCGACCAAGAGAAGATGGGGCAGGCCCTGCAGCGTTTGGCGCAGGAAGATCCGTCTTTCCAGGTGGCAAGCGACCCCGAGAGCGGCCAGACGGTCATCAAGGGCATGGGCGAGTTGCACCTGGACATCATTGTCGATCGTATGCGGCGTGAGTTTAAGGTGGAAGCGAACGTCGGCGCACCTCAGGTTGCTTATCGCGAGACCCTGGGACAGCGCGCAGAAGTCGATTACACGCACAAGAAACAGACTGGCGGTTCGGGCCAGTATGCCCGCGTCAAAATCGTGTTCGAGCCCTTGGAGCCCGGTTCAGGTTTCGTGTTCGAGAACGCGATTACCGGTGGCTCCGTGCCGCGGGAATATATCCCGGGTGTTCAACACGGGATTGAGACCGCGATGGTCAATGGTGTGATTGCCGGCTTCCCGGTGATTGACTTTAAGGCGAGTCTGATCGACGGTGCGTCGCACGACGTCGATTCGAGCGTGATGGCCTTTGAAATCGCAGCCCGCGCGGCTTTCCGCGAAGGTGTGCAGAAAGCCAAGCCGACGTTGCTCGAGCCCATGATGAAGGTAGAGGTGGTGACGCCCGAAGAGTACATGGGCGACATCATCGGCGATTTGAATTCTCGCCGCGGTAACGTCAATTCGATGGATCAGCGGGGTAATGCCCGAGTGCTGAACGCGATGGTTCCGCTGGCGAACATGTTTGGTTACGTCAACACCCTCCGGTCGATGAGCCAGGGGCGTGCCCAGTACACCATGCACTTTGACCATTACGAGCGCGTGCCGCAGGCCGTTGCTGACGAGGTGGTCGCAAAGATGGCCTGACGGCCCAAGGGGAGTTCCAGTGGATCACCCAGTGGGTTGTTCGATTAAGACAGATTTTAAAGCGCAAGCTTGAACGGAGATCGGTAAGATGGCGAAAGAGAAGTTTCAGCGTAACAAGCCGCACGTGAACGTGGGAACGATCGGTCACGTTGACCATGGCAAGACGTCATTGACGGCTGCGAT
>NZ_JACHXA010000015.1:2500-5920 GCF_014191775.1 Limibacillus halophilus
CTAGATCACCCGGTTTCGGGTCTGATCCTACGAACTCAATGCGCCCTATTAAGACTCGCTTTCGCTGCGCCTACACCTAACGGCTTAAGCTTGCTCGTAAGACCAACTCGCTGACCCATTATACAAAAGGTACGCGGTCACCCCTCAAGGAGGCTCCCACTGCTTGTAGGCATCCGGTTTCAGGAACTGTTTCACTCCCCTCATCGGGGTGCTTTTCACCTTTCCCTCACGGTACTTGTTCACTATCGGTCACCGAGGAGTACTTAGGCTTGGAGGGTGGTCCCCCCATGTTCAGACAGGATTTCACGTGTCCCGCCCTACTCAAGTGCCTCCAAATTCCCTACCCGTACGGGGCTATCACCCACTACGGCCAAGCTTTCCAGCTCGTTCCGGTTCAAAATCTGAAGGCCACTGGCCTGGTCCCCGTTCGCTCGCCACTACTAGGGGAGTCTCGTTTGATTTCCTTTCCTCCGGCTAATGAGATGTTTCAGTTCGCCGGGTTTGCCTCGCATGGCTCATGTATTCACCATGCGATGACCCATAAAGGGCCGGGTTTCCCCATTCGGATATCCACGGATCAAAGCTTGCTCACAGCTCCCCGCGGCTTTTCGCAGCGTGCCACGTCCTTCATCGCCTCTCGGTGCCAAGGCATCCACCAAATGCCCTTAAACGCTTGATTCCTCTCCATCCAACCCGTCCCGCACAGGGGCAAAAACCGAACCCCAATGCAAAGAACGGGACATTAAGATGCTTAGAACCCATTACTTTACTTGCTACTTCACCGACCCAACCGGACATAAACCGTACAACGAGAAAAAATCCCGCCGCACAGCAACCCGATCGGGTCGACTACACAACCTATCCACAATGACAAAGAACCAAACGCAAAACCCTCAAGCCAAACCCCAAAGGGCCCAGCCTCAAAGGCTATCTCTCTTACTTTCCTTGACCGTCTATCTTCATGAAAAAAACAACGCAGCCCAGAGGAGCAGCTTCCGCCCCCGCGACACCAGATTTCTGGTGGAGCTGCCAAAGGGCCCAAGCCAGAGGGCCCAAGCCAAAGGGTCCAAGAGCGTCCCGCGACACCAATTTCTGGTGGAGCTGCCAAAGGGTCCAAGAGCGTCCCGCGACACCAATTTCTGGTGGAGCTGGACGGGATCGAACCGACGACCTCCTGCTTGCAAAGCAGGCGCTCTCCCAACTGAGCTACAGCCCCGCTACCAGGCAACCCCTTCGGGATGCCCCGCAGCCTGACCGGTACAGCCCGGGAGCCAAACTACCCGGGCGACATAACCTGGTGGGCCGAGCAGGATTTGAACCTGCGACCTCACGCTTATCAAGCGCGCGCTCTAACCAACTGAGCTACCAGCCCGGCTTTTCATGAAAATCCCGCAGCAACCCAAAAACGCCTCGTCGGCGCCTCGGGAGCACGGGAATTACACGGCAAGGAAGGGATGCGCAGACGGCGGCTCCACGCCACTCAAATGGCCAAGCCTCTCCGACATATCCAGCTAAGCTTAAACCAGGCTCCCTCTCAACGAGGAGCCATTGCTCATGAAAACTCCCAGACCGATAAACCATCGCTGGTAAACCGCTCCAGAAGCTTCCTTAGAAAGGAGGTGATCCAGCCGCAGGTTCCCCTACGGCTACCTTGTTACGACTTCACCCCAGTCGCTGACCTTACCGTGGTCGGCTGCCTCCTAAAAGGTTAGCGCACCGCCTTCGGGTAAAACCAACTCCCATGGTGTGACGGGCGGTGTGTACAAGGCCCGGGAACGTATTCACCGCGGCATGCTGATCCGCGATTACTAGCGATTCCAACTTCATGCACTCGAGTTGCAGAGTACAATCCGAACTGAGACGGTTTTTAGGGATTTGCTGACCCTCGCGGGTTCGCTGCCCTCTGTCACCGCCATTGTAGCACGTGTGTAGCCCAGCCCATAAGGGCCATGAGGACTTGACGTCATCCCCGCCTTCCTCCGGCTTATCACCGGCAGTTCCCCTAGAGTGCCCAGCTTAACCTGATGGCAACTAAGGGTGAGGGTTGCGCTCGTTGCGGGACTTAACCCAACATCTCACGACACGAGCTGACGACAGCCATGCAGCACCTGTCTCCGGTCCAGCCGAACTGAAAGAATCCGTCTCCGGATCCCGCGACCGGGATGTCAAGGGCTGGTAAGGTTCTGCGCGTTGCTTCGAATTAAACCACATGCTCCACCGCTTGTGCGGGCCCCCGTCAATTCCTTTGAGTTTTAACCTTGCGGCCGTACTCCCCAGGCGGTGTGCTTATCGCGTTAGCTGCGCCACCGAAAGACTAAGTCTCCCGACGGCTAGCACACATCGTTTACGGCGTGGACTACCAGGGTATCTAATCCTGTTTGCTCCCCACGCTTTCGCGCCTCAGCGTCAGAACCGGACCAGATGGCCGCCTTCGCCACTGGTGTTCTTCCCAATATCTACGAATTTCACCTCTACACTGGGAATTCCGCCATCCTCTTCCGGTCTCAAGCTCCACAGTTTCAAAGGCAGTTCCCAGGTTGAGCCCAGGCCTTTCACCTCTGACTTGCAAAGCCGCCTACACGCCCTTTACGCCCAGTAATTCCGAACAACGCTTGCCCCCTCCGTATTACCGCGGCTGCTGGCACGGAGTTAGCCGGAGCTTCTTCTACGGCTACTGTCATCATCTTCACCGTTGAAAGAGCTTTACAACCCTAAGGCCTTCTTCACTCACGCGGCATGGCTGGATCAGGGTTTCCCCCATTGTCCAAGATTCCCCACTGCTGCCTCCCGTAGGAGTCTGGGCCGTGTCTCAGTCCCAGTGTGGCTGATCATCCTCTCAGACCAGCTATGGATCGTCGGCTTGGTAGGCCGTTACCCCACCAACTACCTAATCCAACGCGGACCCATCCCAGGGCAATAAATCTTTCCCTCTCAAGGCGTATGCGGTATTAGCCGCCGTTTCCAGCGGTTATCCCCCACCCCGGGGTAGGTTTCCACGCGTTACTCACCCGTGCGCCGGTATCCACCGGTCCGAAGACCGATTTCTCCCTCGACTTGCATGTGTTAGGCCTGCCGCCAGCGTTCGTTCTGAGCCAGGATCAAACTCTCAGGTTGACCTTGATCCAATCCAGATAATCTAGGCCATAAGGCCTAAACCAACCAGACCAAACCAACTAAGGTCCCGTTACCTACTTCAATTTTGCGTCCTAAAACGCAGAGCGTTAGCTTGCTTAGCAGAAATAGGATACGCAAAATCAACCAGGCAACAGGCCCGATCAACATCATGCTCCCCTCAAAAGAACCCAGCCTCACATAGCCAGATACCCCAAAGAAAAACAGCACAAAACAGCAACCGCAAAGCCGCCGCCCGCGTATCCCTTCCTTATCTCATATCCACAATGTCAATGAACAAAACCGAAC
>NZ_JACHXA010000016.1 GCF_014191775.1 Limibacillus halophilus
TTGGGATCAGCCGCCAGGGCCTTGTAGGCCTCCAGGGTGCCAAGACCCGGCTTGCCGTCCACTGGCAGGCTGGCCAGCGATAGGCCATGGCTGCGCGGGCGTTGGCCGGTCTTGTTCTCGATCGCGCTAATCCAAGAGGAGTTCGGTGATTGGCTCAAACATACCTATTACAAAAAGGGTCAGCGCCGAAAAATAACCAATTATTGAATTCTTTAATAAACTCCATGAGTTTATGGATTCATAGTAATAAGACTGTGTAATTATATTATCCGCATAAACAATAAAAAAATGAATCTGCTGCTTGTTTTCCATATATTCTGTAGGTGGTTTGAACCACTTATGCTTAATTCTCTCTCCTTTATCGAGTAGAATAATCAAACGCCCTAGTCCATTCTCGGTAAGGGGTATCATCCTTGGAGCTAGAGGCAATTGATCATTTAGCAGGACCTGCCGCTGCGGCAACCTGATGTTCTCTTGCTCTATCTTAAGACGTCCCTCGCTCTCTGGTGCTGACATAACAATTATGCACCCGGGCTTCACCTTGCATTGGGGAATACCTGATTCCATTGTTCCTGTGTTGTATCCCCACAGATACAAGAAGGTGCCTGCAAGAACCGACAAAACTATTGATAGATTCGTGCTGAGCTTGACCACAGGGGAATTCCATCTGACTCACGATTGGAGATATTGAATTCTTGTTTTAATGTCATAATCATTTCGGTCCTACAACCTTAAATGGCTTATCTCTAAGCTTGTTATTGCTTAGGGCATCGAGGATCACGTCTTCATCCGGCTTGCTCAAGTTCCGCGGGTCCAAGGCTAGCTGCCGCCCAACCTCATTGTTGTAAAGATCCATGAGCCGCTCGCCTGGAGTAACGAGTTCTGCTCCATTCAAAGGCGTAAATCGCGGGTTTCTCCCTAGATTCGCTATTCCCGCACGAATTCCGCCTTGGATATCACGTTCATGTGCATCGCCGAATTCCTTGGACGCTTCGTAACCGCTAGATTTGGTTAATTTGTAATGCCAGAGCGCATGACGAAAGGCGTCAGCGCCACCGTTGTGAGAGCCCGATATCCTTCCTGACTTGGCTAACTTCTCGGTCGTTAAAATGGCTTCTTCTGCTGTGTTTTTGGCCGTCATTGTATCGATCGGGCTCCGAATACTAGTGCTAAGTTCCCCATGCCCGTTAGGATCAAACTGCAAAATCCGCTCTAGATCACGTGTAACCACCGGGCCGTCGGCGGTTGGCTCCGGCAGGATAATCGGTTGGTTTTGTTTTGCTGGTGATTTACCGTGCCTGCTCGGTGCCTGCGCCACCTGAAGGTTGCGCGCCGGTTCAGACCTTGCCGACTGCGCCTGCTGTCCCAAAGGCGCCGCCGCATCGCTTTGGATGCCGGTATCTGCGCTGGCGATCTGGATACCGTCTGTCGGGCCAGCCTGTCGGGCGCGGTCGGCCCCTTCCAGCAGGGCTTCGGTCGCTGGGGTATCCTGCGCCTCACCCTTCGAGACGGGGCTTTGTCTTGTCCCTATCGGGGCTTCGCCCCTCCGCGCCTCTTGTTGGCCGTCCTCAGGGTGAGGGCCCTTCTCTTTATCCCCTGGAGCGGCCTCCCCTGCCTTCGGTGCCGAGGGCAGGGAGGTGGCGCGGATGCGCTCCTCCTCTTCCAGCGCCGCCATCATCTCCGTGGCTTCCTTGGCAATTTGCTAAAAGCACAGAGCTAGGGCTCAATGAGATCGCGGTCCAGCAGGGTCTGGATGAAGGTCTCCTCGTCCATGCCGGGCTTGACGGCGGGGTGATAGACAAGGGCAAGGGCGGCCAGCGCCCGGGCCTGCTCGTCCGGTGTCACGGGGCCCGGATCGAAGAACCATGCTTCTGTCGGGTGCAGGCCCAGCGCCACGGTCATGGCCCGGAAAAGGCAGTGATCCACCGTCGGTTCGCCGAGGCGGTGAAAAATAATAATGCCAGGCTCATGCATGCGGTAGCGCTCCTCCGGCGGCATTCCGTCTTCGCCCTCCCAGGACAGGCTGGCAACGAACAGACTTGGTTTGACCCGGCAACCCTGTTCGATCATGCGGTCATCAATGCCACCCTCGGAATATGAAACACCGACGTAGCGATACCTCGGCTTCCATTGCTTGAGAAAGGATTTGATCCAAATTTTCGCGTTCGTTTCGGGATCGCCAGGCACCGTATCGCCAAGCAACTCGGAGTAGGCCGGCGGCAGGGACGGCACGGCCGCGCGCAGACGGCGGTAGAAATCCAGGACATAACGGTCGCCACGCATTGCGTCTTCAACACGGGCATAATCCCAAATCGCCACCGGCCTCTGGTCGAAGCGGCGGATGACAAGGCCATAGTCCGGGTCGGTGGCGCCCTCGGGAAAGAAATAGCGCTTGAGATCAGCGCGCGAGAGGCGCGGCAGCGCGTCCGGGCCCGGCGGCGCGATCTCCGGCCAGGGCGGAAAGACCGCCGGCGCCGCCTCGATCTCCTCCTGCGGCAGAAGACGCCCGTAGCCATCGTCACTGAGCAGGTTCCACAGGCCGTAGGGGATCGACCAGAGCGCGCCGCTGACCAGCAACCCTGCAATGCCCCCCCGGATCATCTGTTTCCTGAGCGTGTCGCCCTTCTTCTTCATGCGAGGAAAGGTAGCAATTTACCGAGCTTACGAACAACCTGTAATACGCAATCCTGTTGTCACATCACCACTCCTTCCAGGCCAAGCCCGCAGTCACTGCCTGCGCAATGTCTTGAACCCCTCGCTGGCTGCGGCCCCGATCCCTGCATCCACCGGATCGAACCCGGGTTTGGGCGTGAGCTTGATCCCGCCCGCGAGCGATCCGGCAAGAGCAGCCACAAACTTCGCATCACCGACATCATCAATGATAGCAATGGCCTTGGCCGGATCTTCCTTCAGCAGCCGCGGCAGGGCCGCCAGATCCGCAGGATCAATTCCCTGGCGGGCGAGAAATGTCGAGGCGCCACTGGCAACGGCACTGATTATAGCTCCGATGGCAGCCCCTCCCGCACCGCCCGTCACGAGCCCGGCAAGGGCGCCCCCGGCAGCCCCGTCCAGCGCTGCCTCAGCGACATTGAAGAGTTCGTCGCGCAACTGCTCCGGACTTTCGGCTGTCTCCATCAGCGCCGCCAGCGCCCTGGCTGCCTCCAGCTTGACCAGTGGCTCGGCCGCCTCGTCGAAAGCCGCCTGCGCATCCGCCACCTTATCGACCGCGGCCTGCTGCGATGCCTTGAGGCCGCGCAGCTGCTGGCGTTCGCGGGCGTTCAGTCCCTCTCCGGCCCGCTTCTGCTCCAGCGCATCGATCTCCGTGGCAAGGCGGTCGAGCTCCCGGTTCGCTTCATCCAGGACTCCGGCTTGCTTGGTCAAGGCATTAGCATTTGCCAATCGTTCGCTGAAAAACTGCTTTGCCTCCGCCGTCAGGCTGCCATCCTGCTCCGCTTCGCCGCGCAGGCCGGCAACGAAATCCGCAGCGGCTCCGGCGTTTTCCGGCTTGTCCAGCGCGCGCTCTTCGAGTTCGCGCAGGCCCACCACGACGCCAGCGGCCTGCACCTGCCCGACAACCGGATCATCCGTTCCGAAGACAGTCTCCGCCTCGGCCTTCGCGCTGGCGGGATCCAGGGAGCCGGTGACGAGGCGTTCCATGATCGCGTCCCGCGCCTCTGTGCGAACCTTGCCGAGTTGGTCCTCTGCGCGCTCGATCTCTGCACTCACCGCTTGCTGGCGCTGACCCCGGGTTGCGGGATCGTCGCGATCCTCTGCCGTATCGCGCGACATGGCCCGTTGGCGGCGGCGCTGCCGTTCCAGTTCGCGTTCCGCCGCATCGATGGCCTCGAAACTGCGCCGGGCCGCAGCGCCGAGAGGTTGAACGTCACGTTCCCGAGCCTGCGCATCGCTCTGCCGGGGCGCCTCGTTACGCTCGGCATCGAAGTCGGCGGGCGGGTCTTCGGGACTGGTGGCCGTAGTTGCCCCGGAAGAAGCGTCGCTCTGGAATCCGGTGTCGGCGCTGGCGATCTGAACACCCTCTGCCCCATCCCCAGCGGCCAGCCGGGCGCGCTCTCGGCCTTCAGCCAGCGCATCGATAGCCCGCGTGTCATCGCGCCGTGCAGCGCGGGCCTCGTCGGTGGTGTCGGTGCCGGTGGTGGCGCTGCCCCCGCTGCCCTCGCCCTTCGAGACGGCTGCTGGCGCAGCCTCCTCAGGGTGAGGAGAGGCGGTGATATCGTCCCCCTTCGAGGCCTCACCCTTCGAGACGGGGTCGTTCGACCCCTCCTGGCCCTTCGAGACGCCACTTCGTGGCTCCTCAGGGTGAGGGGAAAGCGCGGTACCTGAGACACCTTCATCCTGAGGAGCCCTCGCAGAGGGCGTCTCGAAGGATGGCGAGGGCACGCTTGTCTCGCGGATGGCCTTCTCGCCCGCCAGAGCGGCCATCATGGCCTTGGCCTCCTCGGCGCGGGTGGCGATCAGCTTGGCGGTCAAGGGGTCATCGGCGTTGGCGCTCTGCTCGGCCAGCGTGGTCTCGGCCGCCGAGATCAGGCCTTCGGCCTCCAGCAGGTCATCCTCGTCGGTATCGGGCAGCCGGGCATTCAGGAACGCCAG
>NZ_JACHXA010000017.1 GCF_014191775.1 Limibacillus halophilus
CCGCGCCTTCACGCCTTTTTCTTGCCATATCAATGCTAGAATATAGGGGGCAGCAATACGCCTATAAGGGAGGCTTGACGTTATGCTATGGCCCCGGATGCCTTTACTGCTGTTATGCGCCCTTGTCCTGGTCGGGGCCGCGCCGCCGTCGGGTGTCCTGGCGCAGCCTTGGCCCGAGGCGCCGCCGGAGCCGGAAATCCACGCGCTCGGTCTGCCGACGGGCTGGCGCTACATTCATGGTGACGGGCGGCACAACAGCCCTTGTCTGGGCGACATGACCGCTGGCCTCGATTGCGTGGTGGATACCATGCATGCCTGCAGCGCCTGGCAGCCGCATAAGTTCGGACAGGGCGCGCCCGGCTACCCCTACGGCCCGGACTGGAAGGATTACTATCACCCGCTCTGTCAGCCACTGCGTTATACCCCCCACCATGCCCCCTTTGCCGAACCCCGGACCTTCTCCAACGCCTTCATGCGTCTTTTGGAGCCGGGGATTGGCCTGGTGATCTACCGAGCCCATGGCTTTGTCTTTCCCGACATCCGCTATGACGACGCGCCGCAGAATCCTTATCAGATCCGACGGGGAGACTTAATCGTCCTGCGGCTTGGCTTCATCTGCCGGGGGCCGGTGTCCTACGGCACCCTCTGGGAGGAGGCTTTGGCCGACGACCCCGACTTCACGACCTTGCGCGCGCGCCTGCCGGAAGATGACTGCTACGTGCCCTTTGGTCCCGCCTCGGTGGTGCTGCGCTGGACCGAAGGTCGCTGGTGGGCGGTGACAACGCGAACAGTACGCGAACGAAACCCCTGGCCCCTTCTGGAGGACTTCTACCGCTCGATCCGGAAGTGATCGGCCCGGGCCGCCTCGCCGAAGGAACTAGGACGCAGCTTACGCCGCTCGTCGGCTAGGTGATCCAGCAGCAGCTTGCGGCTCTTGGGATCAGCCGCCAGGTCCTTGTAGGCATCGATGCTGCCACTCCCGAAGACACCATCAGCGTTGATGGGGGCTTGGCCGACCTTAGCGCGCGTGGCGTTGATCGCGATCTGCACCACCCTGCCGATCTCGGCTTTGCCCTTGACGCTGCCGCGGAAGAAGGTATCGGCCAGGGCTGCGGCGGCCTCGGGGTCGCCGATGTAATCGAGGACGTCGCGACCGCGCATGTCCGGCTGGCCGATGCGCTGACCGATCGCCTCCGCCGCCGGGTTCCAATGGCCATCGAAGAAGACCTGATAAACCTGCACCCGCTGTTCCGGGGTCAGCGAGGCGGGGTCGCTCTTGGGATCGATGCCCAGCGCCCGGAAATCGGCCTTGGCGCGCTTGTCGTCATGCTCATGCAGCTCCTTCAAGGTATCCGGCGTGATGCCTGCAACGGTGTCGCCGTCGCTCTTAAGGCCGCCTTCCGCCGCCCAGACTTCACGAAAGGCGCGGTGCTGGCCTGCGCCGACCCCGGCCTTGTCCAGCGCATCCTGATGGGCCTGCCAGGCCTGAGGGTCGTCCGCCCGCGGCCGCTCCCCCACCCCAACGACATTGCCCTGGCTGTCCCTCAAGCGGGTGCGGAAGGTTGGCATCGGCTGGGTTGACGGCGCAGCACCCGGTGGAATCGCTTGCGCCACCTGCGGACTGTTTTCCGGTTCAGCGCCCCCGCTCTGCGCCTGCTGTCCCAAAGGCGCCGCCGCATCGCTTTGGATGCCGGTATCTGCGCTGGCGATCTGGATACCGTCTGCGAGGCCAGCCTGTCGGGCGCGGTCGGCCCCTTCCAGCGGAGCCTTGGTGGTCGGATTGGGGCCTTCCTCACCCTTCGAGACGGGGTCGTTCGACCCCTCCTCAGGGTGAGTATTGTTGCGACGGGTCGAAGACCCCTCAGGGTGAGGGGCCTTCAACCCTTTGCTGTTCTCCGTCTCACCTTCATCCTGAGGAGCCCTCGCAGAGGGCGTCTCGAAGGATGGCGAGGGCACGCTCTCCTCGCGGATGGCCTTCTCGC
>NZ_JACHXA010000018.1 GCF_014191775.1 Limibacillus halophilus
TCTGATGGTGTGGACGGCTCCACCCGAACGGCATCGCAATGTGCCATGCTGGTGCTGTTTGGAACCAACAGAGGGAAGGAGCCATCCACATGAAGATTACAACACTGGGGATCGATCTCGCCAAGTCCGTCTTTCAGCTTCACGGGGTGGATGCCGATGGTGCTGTTGTTCTGCAGAAGAAGCTGCGGCGCGGTGCCGTGCTCGCCTTTCTCGGCAAGCTTGAACCTTGCCTGATCGGACTGGAAGCCTGCGCGACATCCCATCACTGGGCGCGTGAGATTGCTGCCCTTGGTCATGACGTACGGCTGATCGCGCCGGCTTACGTGAAGCCTTATGTGAAACGGCAGAAGAACGACGCGGCCGACGCCGAGGCGATCTGCGAGGCCGTGACACGGCCGAACATGCGCTTTGTCCCAATAAAGACCGAGGAGCAGCAGGGTGTTCTCGTACTGCATCGATCCCGCGACTTGCTGATGCGCCAGCGCACGATGATCTTGAATGCCATCCGGGCCCACTTCGCCGAGTTTGGGGTCGTTGCCGCGCAGGGGCCCCGTAAAGTTGCTGAACTTGTCCTTCGCCTTCGTGATGATGACACCCCCGGACTGCCCGAGACCGCCCGGTCCGCCCTCCTGGCCCTGGGCGAGCAGCTTGACAGCCTGCAACAGGAGATCCGAGAGATTGAACGACAGCTGTTGATCTGGCACCGGCAAAGTCAGGCAAGCCAGCGGCTCGAGACGATCCCGGGTGTCGGGGTAATCACGGCCACGGCGCTTGCCGCCAACGTGCCTGACCCAACCGTCTTCAAATCCGGCCGTCAGTTCGCAGCCTACCTTGGCCTCGTGCCCAGGCAAAATTCATCGGGAGGCAAGGACCGTCTCGGGCATATATCGAAGATGGGCAACGGCTACCTGCGCCGACTGCTGGTCGTCGGCGCCACCTCCGTCACACGACGGGCGCCAACCATCGACAGCCGAACTGGCGCCTGGGTCAGATCGCTTCTGGAGCGCAAACCAACTCGGGTCGTCACCGTCGCTATCGCCAACAAGACGGCCCG